>CAINWP010000288.1 GCA_903854475.1 uncultured Verrucomicrobiota bacterium | reverse complement strand
GTTCATGGAGGGAGGTAAGGTGCCCGGGGCCACGTCGGCGGTCACGAGGGTTTTCCTCCGGGTGGTTTTCCCCGGGGTTTCCCTCGGGCTCAGAACATCCGTTCGGTGTTCGGAGTGGCGGAAGGCCAGGGCCAGTCCCGCTCCTCGCTGAACGTGTTGTTCTTGGGGTTGCGAGTCCGGTAAATTCCGCCGTCATTCTTGCCATCAGGCCCCACGCTCCAGAGTTCGAAGCGGCCGTCCTCCGTGCGCCGGTAGCGGAAGGGTTGGCCGCTCATCCAATCGTCTGGCAGGGCTTTCAGCGTCGCCGGGCCCAGGTCGAGCAGCGATTCGGGATAGCGCCCGTGAGCGCGGTGGTGTCGCTCGAGCGCGCAGGCGACGGCTCCTAGGCGCGCCAGGGTGATGGCGCGCTGGGCACGCTGCGAACTCTTGCTCAGCGACGGTAAGAGTCGGCGGACCAGGAAGTTGCGCGGGGTCGTGTGCGTGCTGGCCTCCATCAGGAATCGGTCGGCGACCTCGTCTAAGGCCTGGGCATCCTTCAGCGCCTGGGATCGATTGTTGGGCTTCATGGCGGTCCGAGCCGAGTCGATCAAGTTCTGGTAGCCCAGCATCAGTTGGGCCTGGTTTTGTCGGAACCAACCGTCGGGCATCAGGATGGAGATCGCGGTCAGGAGATCTTCAACTTCGCTGGGCGAGTTGTTTCCGCCCAGGGCGTCCAATTGCTGCAGTCGGCCAAAGCGATCGGCGAGAATGCGCTCGAGTTCGTAGCTCGCGATGTTCCGCTCGCATTCGATGGCCCGTATGCTGCCCGGGGTGTAGTCGCGTTGGGTCAGGACGTCTTGGAAACGGGTCAATTGATCCTCCGACCATCGGTGGTCGATCAGGCCTTCCCACAAGGCGTGCAGGGCGATGGCATCGCAGGAGTAGCGCACCAATTGGCTGATCTGGTAAGGGTCTTCGCGCAGGCTATGGCCCAAGCGGAACGCCAGCGCCACATCCGAGGCGGCCCCGGCGGTTTGCCCTTGGGTCAACCGCGCGGCGGATCGCAGAGCGACGGATCGGGTCGCCGATTTCATGGCGCTCAGCGGCATTAGCAGGGTGCTGAAGCCGTCTTCATAATGGTAGGGATAGCGGTTGTGCGGGCGATCGGAGGCCGCCTGGAACTCGGCGAGGATGGGGTCGAGTTTCGTGAGGGCCTGGAGCACATCGGTCGCGGGGTTTCCCGGGGTTTCCGGGATCGGGTAGGCTATGAATTGGATGCCGGACCCGCGAACGGGGCGATGGAGGGCGTTGGAGGTCGAGGCGCGGAAGGCCGTGGCCCAGGCCGCTAGATCGGTCCGGCCTTCCGGCGTTTTCTCCGGTGGCACTCCCAGTCGGCTCTTGGGCGTTGGGAGGTTCGGGAGAGACAACTCCCGGGTGACCTCGTTCCAGTTGGTATCGGCCCATCGGACCTCGCCTTGCCGGCCTGAGGAGTCGGGTGTCCGGGTGTAATTGAAACGGCTCCAGAACGGCGTGGCGAAGAAGTTCTCCTCGTCGCGGACCGGGGCCGGGATGATGCAGGCCAACTCCAGGCATTCGCCGCGGGTCTTCAGGGTCGCCCGGGTTTGTCGCCAGACCAGGGCCCCGCGTGCGTTCTCGATCGCATGGAAGAGGAGCAGGGGAGTCGCCCCGAAAACGAGGGCGGCGTAGGCGACGGCCGGGAAGGCGCCGGTCCAGAGCCTCAACCGGGGCCAGGACTTCGGTGCCGAGGTCTCTGGGGTGGAGTTCAGGCGTTGGGCCCGATGGTTCCAACAGCGCCTCGAAAGTAGGCTCCACGAGAGTCCGGCCAAGAGCCCGAATTCGGCTGCGGCTCCGGTCATCCAGCCTTGCATGGAGGCCAACAACTCCGAGGTCTCGGCCGAGGCGACGCCGCTGAGCGCCAGCCAGAATCCACCCCACGAAACCAACGCCGCCAGGCCGCACCCGGCTGCGGAGACCGTCAGCACGCGAATCCACGAATACCGGGCCGCCGGCTGCGGCACCCAGGGCCGGATGAATCCCCAACAAATGGGGCGTTCATTCCAACGGAGCAGGAATTCAGAGAGAGAGAGCATGGGGTGGTTCCTCATCATTTCCAGTGGAATCGGGGGGGGGCTTGACGGCCACTGGATGATGCCGTGCGATGACACCCGAGGAAACATTTGGACAATTGCTGGGGCTTGGTAAGGCATGGCGAGTGGTGGAAGCGCGCCTCGAGGCC
>CAINWP010000287.1 GCA_903854475.1 uncultured Verrucomicrobiota bacterium | reverse complement strand
GCAGGCTCAAACGGTCGTCCTGGCCTACGGACAGCCCCCGAAGCAACTGCGCGCGCGCGGTGCTCAAGTGGTCGACCTCCTGCGCCACCACCCGCAATTGTGTCATTTGCGATTGGCCCAAGACGGAACCCCCGTTCACCCCCTCTACCTGCCCTTTACCCTGCGCCCCAAAGCCCACGGTATGGCGAAGCACGGAACCTTTGATTAAATCAGCGGAGACCGTTTCACCGGTCCAAGGGCGCTCAGACAATCATCCCAGCGCCAGCGCCCCAGCCTGCATAAACTGCCTCCGATGCCATTGACCACCCTGCCAGAACTGGTACCAGAACGTAGGCATCGGGGGTTTCGTGGGAACAAAGGTCCCAGGGTGGAGGCGGTGGACTTGGAGAGGGTTATAAAATCCTACCTGCCGAGGGTCAGGACGCCGAGCGCGCGCCATGCCGAGCGCTCGCATCGAGACATATCGGGGCTTCCTCATGAGGTATCCGGGCGGGTGCACATGAACCGTCCTCAAATCCCTCGTTTCTAAACTCCCTCGTTTCTGAACTGCACTCTGCGGCTGGCTTGATACAAAATCCTACCAAGTTTCAGCCAACGACGTTTGCCCATCTTGTCGATCGACCATGGCCCTCAATAAATCAGACCTCTACTCCTCGCTCTGGGCTTCTTGTGACCAACTGCGCGGTGGCATGGATACCAGCCAATACCAGGACTTCGTCCTGTGGCGGCCTTGCTGGCGGCCAAAGTGGCAGTACTCCTTCAACGAATAAGGGAGAGCCATGAGTGAATTCGAGAATTTAGCCACCTCCTTTCAGGTCACTCAAGACGCGCTGCTCAGGCATTCAGCGCGCGCTGTCGATTCTGCACTGGTAGTTCGCAACTGGCTGTTTGGCTGGTATCTTGTTGAGTTTGAAAACGCTTCCGCCAGTAGAGCCGACCTGTACGGCAAAGAACTCATCAACAAGTTGGCAAAACGCCTCAAAGAAAAGGGATTGCAGGGTATTTCGCCAACGAATCTCCGCAAGTTCAGGGAATTCTTCCAAGCCTATCCAGAGATCCAACGGGCGACGTCTGTTACATCACTTGCCGGACTTGGCTCTCCGTCATTCCTTCAAGATTCCGCCTCAACTGAAAAGATCCAACAGACACTGTCCGTCGAATCTTTTCAAAGCATGCGGCAGGCCGCCTTCACTCAAATCGCGTCCAGTTTACCCCTGGGCTGGTCCCACTACGTCGAGATGCTCACGCTGGAAGATCCCTCCGAGCGCAGTTTTTACGAAATCGAAGCCGCCTCGAACCAATGGAGCGTGCGCGAGCTCCAGCGCCAAATCGCCAGTTCTTCTTTTTATGCGGAGCTCCGCATAAGGGGAAGAACTGGTTATTCTTCGGAGAAGCCGGGGCCGGGGAACGCGGAGCAATCCTGTACACAGTGATCGAGAGTTGCCGGCGGCGGGGAATCGATCCGTATGCCTATCTCAAGGATGTCCTGACCCGCCTGCCTTCGATGACCAACCGTCAGTTAGTCGTCCTCCTGCCGGCAAACTGGGGGCGAATGCATACCCCCGCCCTCAGAGCCGCTGCATAAACGTCATACTCGACAAACTATGGCACCTATGCGGGGAGGTGCCTTGGGTGACGCTTACTTTCTCTCAGCCTGAAGTGTGCAGATATTCTGTGCCCATTGCCCATCCATTGCCACCCGTGCTCTCAAGAGCCGTAGAGTAGATTCAGGCGAAGCGGCGAATTCCCGCTGATTCGTTGAATCCGAGATTCGATGTCCTTGCCGCCAAAAGTCATCGGCTCAATTCGCCTGAGCTTATCGAGACCGCTAGCGATGGCGTCACCAAACCCACAATGCCTCGCGTAGTCGTCGGCTTCGTGTTCGATCATCCGCTGCGCTTTGTATTCCATTTGTCCCGCAAACCATTCGGGTGACATCGATGGATATTCTTTGCACTGAGGCGTCGGCTTGTTGAGATGGTGACCGATTTCGTGGAGCAACATCGCGATGCATTCATCCCTGGAAAGCTTTCCTGCGCCAACGCTATTTCCGTCGAACATTACGAGCAGTGCAGACTCCAATTTCGCTAACGGATTGGGGGTGAGTTCGAGCACAGATGCTGGCGCAAACAGCATCGTGATTCGAATGTTCGCTGCCTGAATTCGCTTCGCCTCCTCAATGGGTAATCCCCAACTGCTTGGCAGAAGGTTCTCCTTTTGGAGCCAAGCTTTTGCCCATTTCCCAACTACCAATGCATCAAGCGTTTCTTCCATATTCCAATTGGTCTCAGAAGCTAAAGTCTACTCCTTCTCAAATCCATGGCTGGTGAATTTAAGCGTCCGGCAATTCTCGCCGACAGTCCGAACCGTTCCGTCCGGAACCCCTGAGGGCACATTGGCTTGAATTTCGACCGTCACTGTCACCACCGCTCCGGGTAGGCTGGCAAGGTGTTGGATGATTTCCTTCGCAAGGGCATCTACGTCGCGGCTTATTCGAGCTGGATCAACCTGCACGTTTCCGAAGAAGTGGTTGGGCTTCTCGGCGGTTGGAGTCGATGGAGGTGGAGCTGCCCCTCCTAGCTTTGCCGGCAGTGCGGGTGGCATTGCTCCCCCGGGAAGAGTCGACGCAGGTGCAACTGCCCCTGGCTTGGCCGCTTCTTCTTGCGCCAGTTGAGTTGCCGCGCGCTCAGGCTTCACCAGTAAGCCGGGGGCCTCGGCAGAAACCGCGACGACGCGAGCAACCCGCAATCCGAGGTAGCGTCCAGCCTTCTCGTCGTAGCCTTCTGCAAAAGCGAAGGTGTCGGTTTGCCAAGTGGTCGAATTGATCCCATCGCGGATGGCGTTGACCAGAACCTCCGGATCACGCGGCCGCTGGAGATACAGGTAGCTGGCAAAATCTTCGACCAACTGCTTCACACTGACGTGATCGCCTCGCCATAGGGGTATCTTATCGAGTTCCAGCCGAAGGGATGTCGGGTGGAAGAGCGTGATCAACTGGCCGTCATTTTTGAGCTTCTTCGACGCCCTTACGGCAAGGGGGTCATTGCCGCTGACCCGTGAGGTCTGCCACTCGATGGATCCTTGGTCCTTGCCCTGCATCGGAGCCAGCAGCCATTGGAAGGTTTCAAAGGTGCGACCCTGGGTCGTCTTGTCCCAAGTGCCTCTTTGGGCAATTGCCTGCCTAGTCTGGAAAGGGTCGAGGTTGAGTTGCGTTGCCTCATCACAGATGGTTTTCCACGCGATGAAGTAGCGGGCGGCCGCCTCTAGTTCATCAAGACGGCTTCGGTCCGCCGCAAGGAACACGAGGGTGTTGCGATAGAGACGCGGGCTGTTGCCCCGCTTCGCAAGGATCTCCGTGGCGGCCTCAACTGCCAGATTGGCACCTTCCTTCCCGAAGGGCTTGTCCACGTTAAGGACCACGAGTCGCGCTTCGAGTTCATCCGGCACGTCTCCCGAGGCTCCGGGGAACGCATGAACCTTAGGGAACTCACCGCGATTCCTTAGATCCTCTTTGACGCGCCGCTGGATCTCTTCGCCCACCTTTTCGGGTTCGCGCTTGAGAAGCTCGGCGCGATCATCGGCGAGCTTGGTGACGGTCGGCTGAGTCGAGTACCAGTACCTCGCATTATCTTGATAGAGGTAGGTTGCCGACTGAGCCAAGTAGCGCAGGGCATCGCCGAAAACCGCCGGTGCCTCCCCCGGTTGAACGCAGCCGAGTTTGATTCGGCGGTCCTCTTCGCCACGATTCGCTGCCCCAGGAATTGGAGCAGATCCGAGAAACAGTGTTCGAGCCACTCGAAGACAGGCTTGGTATCGACCCAAGTTCGGACGGTCACCGTCGAGTTTGCGAGGCAGCGAACCCAGTCCGTCCACGTCCCGTTCTATCACGGTCTCCCATCCACCGGGGAGATATCCTGTAAGCTGCGAAACGATGCCGGGGTCATCCAACGGGATGCTCGCCGGGAGAATGAGCGGGGCTTTGTCATTGTCCGCCCACAACCGGTGAATGACGGCCGCCATCAACCGGAGAACGCCACGCGTCCGCTGGAACTTCACCAATCCCGACCAGTCTTGGTAGAGGCGAGCGAACACTTCCGGGTGGATGGGGTAGGCCGCTTTGAGCTTTCGCTCAAAATCCGCCTCCCGGCATTCGGATGGAAACTCCTGATGGTGCTGCCGATACAGATCGCAGAACGCCTTGGCGGTCGTATCGCGGGCCGTGAACATCGCACTGTCCGTGATGGGCTGGAACAACCTCCGACGGACAATCTCGAAACTCTCGTCGGCATTCGCCGGACGCCAAGCTGTTGCAACGCGACTGACGACGTTCCTCAAGGCCGCCAAAGCGGCACGACCGCGCACGCCGCCCACTTCCTCGTCATGGGCGTCGCTCGTTGGTGAAACCCCGCTTCCGCCATCGGTGGAAGCTGGCAAGCTGACGATCAGCATGGCTCGCGGCGTCGCCTTGACCTCCTCGGTCAGCGTTTGGGCAAAGGTGAACTGGGTCTCGAAATCACCGCCCGGAAGATCCTTGTCGTCGTGCAACTGCCGCGCATACGCAACCCATTCATCGACTAGAATCAGGCATGGCGAAAACCGCCGCAACAGGTTGCCCAAGGCATCACCTGGGTTAGTCGCCGTCTCGTCCGCCTCGCGTAGCATCGCGTAGCCGTCTCTCCCGCCCAATTGCCAGGCAAGTTCTCCCCAGAGAGTACGCACAATCGTTCCGTCCTGCTTCTTGTCCGGCTGCCCGGGTTTAATCTTATTCCCGACCAGCACCACCCGCCTCACCTCACTGGCGAGGGCCTGCTTGGCCTCCTGCATGACCGGCTCTAGGCCTGCCAGATCCGCCACCGATCGGCCGGAAAAAAGGTGATACAACGCCAGCATTGAGTGGGTCTTGCCACCGCCGAAGTTGGTCTGCAATTCGACCACCGGATCGCTGCCATCCCCGGCGAGCCGGCGCACCGCCCGCACGAGCAAGTCCTTCAGACCGATCGTCAAGAACGTGCGTCGAAAGAACTCCTGAGGGTCCCGGTACTCCTCTGACCCGCGCCCCTGATAGACTTCCCAAAGGTCGGCCGCGAACTCCGCGAGTTGGTACCGACCCGATGCCACGTCGGGGTGAGGGGTAACCACCTCGCGCCAGGGCTTGAGACCGGCCAAAGGAGCGTCGAGGCCCAGGGTCGATTGAGTCTTACGACGCTCATTCCGGGCCTGCTCATCGAATTTCAGACGCAGGAGTTCGGCGGACTGCTTGCCCAGCTCATCGGCCTGTTCACGGGCGCCAACCGCATTAAGTAGCCGCTGTGTCGAATCCATTGCCCGATAGGCGTCATCGGTCGTGAACGGTTTCTGGTGCGCCCACTTGTTTCGGACCTCGATCAACTCACTGGTCAGACTGCGCTCAGCCCGCCCGAGCGTCTTACCGAAGACATCGTTCCAACATTCCCAAAGCACCTTCAGAACCGAGCCGGCATCCCACTCTGGGGCGACCTCGGTCCCGGCGACTTGCATACCCGGCCCTGTGATCTGCTTGACGGTCGCCCACCAGTTCTTCCCGTGCGCAGACTTCAACTCGCACTCGACAAACGGCGGCAGACCCGTCTTCAGGATCTCCAGCGCCTTGCCGACGCGCTCATGGTTGCTAATGGACATAAATCATCTTTGGTTGAATCCCCGCTCCCAAACCTCCAACTGCGCCATCATAGAGTCGAACTCCGGCGGTGTGCCGAAGAACATCTGCTGCATTTTGCTGTAATCTGCCCGCAACGCATTCACTCGCTCCTCCGGGGCCGCGATCCGAAGAGTGCCCCTCGTCGCCTCAGCATACTTCGCCCATGAAGAATTGAAGAACAGCTGCTTGTGCTCGGCAACCCGTGCCAGCAGTTCTGGCTTCGCAGTCGCCGTCACAGCTACACCCTTGCGGATAAGTTCGTGAAAATCGCAATAGTGCCGTGAGAAGCGCTCGGGCATAGCTTTGCCCCTCGGACGGTGGAACTCCGCGTGGAGGATCGTTGCCTTCTCCCAAAAAGTGCGCTCCACCGCCAAGACCTTGACCGAACAGCTTGGTGTCTTGAACCCCAGAGGGAACGCCTCCGCTACATACGGTGTGATGACCTTAGTTTCGTGGGGCCAGTGATCCGCTCGCGCACCCAATTCAATCTTTACTGCCCGCCGGATGTAGCCCGCTGCGTCCGGTTGAAAACTCGAGGGGTAGTCGAACAGCAACGTCTGCTGGTCGGCGTCTTCCTCATCCAACTGCAGGGACCATCGGTCGCCTGCTCCTATCTTGCCTCTGAGGGTGGCATCCATCGCCGGCCGAAGCTCAGTACTGATCTTTTGTTGGCATGCGGTTCTTAAAGCCTCGATCCGTCGCTGCTTCTCCTTGTTGCTCACTCCCGCTTCGGGGTCGTTCGCTCCGCCAAAACCGAGGAAACCCCGGTCGATGGAAACGTCGATATCCTCAGAAAACCGTTCAATGACCTTGAACACCTTCGACAGTGAAGTCCCACCCTTGAAGATCAGGTGATCGCCGATGTGTGGCAGTCGGAACAGCTCTTGCAACGTCCAGCAAACCCAGAAGTCCTTTTCAATAATGACTGCATCCATACCGAGCTGTCGCGCGGTCTCGGTGAAGAGTTCCCGGCGCTGCCGCGGCCCGAGCTGAAGCACCTCATCCATGGGATTCCTGGGAAATTTCTTTTACTATTGGCTTCATCCAAGCGGGGAGATCTTCCAAGAGCTTAACCAGGTCCCTCTTCGTTCCCACATCCAAATCCCGCCTGATCCGCGGGATATGCGTCGCCATTTCAGAGCTACCCTTCAGATGGCGAAGCGCCTGGATCACTAGTCCGGCACGCCGTCCCGCCCCCAGGAGATTGCGTGGTGATGCGTGGCGAAAGGCGAGTGTCAGTTTTCCAAGCGTTACGACTCGAGCTAGTCCATCCGTCAGGATAATGACCTTGGCCGGAACCTGATCCGACAACCCCAGCGCGTTCGCGGCATAGGCTCCCGTGAACTGCCACTGAGCGTGGCTATCTGCCATCAATGCCTGGACCGTCGCCATGATGTCTGGCCCAGTCTGGCCCAAGATGGGATGCTGACGCGGCATGAAGTAAAGCCCCCGCCGGACCCGTTGGATCTCCCCTGCCCTCACCAAGCGGTGCAATGCCACCCCAACCGCGGATCGGCCCCCAAGGTTCAGGAATTGCCTTGGCGAAAACACCCGGCCCGCTCGGGCCTTACGGATACGTGCCAAGATGCTTTTTTCAATCGGTTGCATGACGTTCTGCAATTTATTTCGGTAACAAAAACTCATTGGTTTTTGTTACACGAACCACTGCCTCAACGAGTCCACATTCAAGCCATGGCCCCCGGCCCGCGGAGTGGTTGAAACCTCGCGAATGGGCGCGATCCGGCTCCCGCCGGGAACCCTTCGCCATCCTGCATGCCGGGTCACTAGGCGAAGGATCATGACAGTCACCATTCGCCTTCATTCGGTCCGATCCGCGGTTCAAATCAACTCCCCCTGCATCGGCCCCGTGGAGCGCTGCTCGTCTGCGAGGCGCTTCAAATCGGGCCAAGCGATGACCAAGGCGTTGTAGCCGATGGCGTCTTGCGACCATTTGCGGCGTTCGCAGACGGTGTAGAGGCGGTAGCTGAGGTCGCGGGCGACTTCTGCCACAGCGCCCAACTTCTTGAGGAGCCCAGCGGCAGCTTGCTCGCCGCTGTCGAGGGAGCGGATGAGCTGATGCGTTGCTTCCCAAATCGTGAGCCGTTCGTCGGTGGCCGGGTTCCAATCCGCCGGGAGTTCGTCCTTCTTGAGCAGACGGACCTTGCCTCCCTTGGCCGCGAGGATGCCAGCCTCGACCATGCCGGACACACTCGTGTTCTTTGCCGTCGAAAGCGTCTCGGCCTGCCCGTAGGCACCCTCGGTGAATCCATATTGGTCGAACCACGCCAGCGCCCAGCGCGTGTCCGCGTCGAACTCGCCTTCTTGTTCCGCCAGCACTTCGTCGAGCGACTGGTTGATGAGAGACAACGCGGTGCGGACGCGCATCGGCGAGCCATCCGTTTCGAGCACGCGCGAGTAACGGCTGAACACGGCCATGCCCGGTCCGATGGCGGCTTGGGCCAAATCCACTGGCGCGATGTTGCCCTTCTGCAAATTCCGCAGCGCCTCGGGCAACTCTCGCTTCAACGCGGCGAGAAAATCGCGTCGCGAAGCCACGCCCGCTTCTGCCGCTCGCGGTCGGCAAACTAAAACGATTGAGGAAGCGAGCGCATTGAGAGCGTCTTTTAACGCTCTGGACTGTTCCGTCCGGAATGGCCATGTCCCATCGATCTGCCAGCCAGTCGTGACCAAACCTTCCAACATGGTTTCCCAACCCGTCGAGGCGTGTGAAGTGCTTTCCACTTCATCCACCTCGTCACCATCATCCTCATCTTCAGTTTGTTTGAAGGCGTAATAAATTGTTGTTGGGTAACGCGGGTCAGCGTGCTTGAGCATCTCCCCAAATGCTTTGCCGAGACCCTTTTCAAAAAAGTCTTTTGCCTTTTCCTTATTTCCCTCGAAGCGATACGGGGACGCAACCAACTCCTCCGTTTTTGGGACCAAAACAGTGCCAAACAAACTTGGGTAGATGTTGCTCAACGAGCGGCGAAGCCATACGTAAAAGAAATCGCTCAAATCAGCATACGCGATGTTGTCGTAGTAAGGAGGGTCCGTGGAGAAAAGCACAGGCAGCTTGAGGGAACACAAATCAGTGGCAGTTGTCTGGCTTACGAATGCTGGCCGTGTTGCGGGCAATGACTGGATGACTTTCGGAGCAGCACTGGTCACGATTTCCCCAAAATCCCCACCGGCTTCGGCAAACGGATTGACCTCACTAAAATCCCATGTCATTGGGAACGCTTGTCGCCCCATGCCGCTGGACGACTTGCTCTCCTTGGCTCGCCAGTAAGCTATTGTGTTGTGAAAGCATACGAGTTTACTCACCGCCTCAGCCAAGTAAGTCGCAACGCCGTCTGCATAGTCGTCAGGAGTTTCGCTTAAATGTTTTGCGTCGGTAAGGACTCGTTCTCTGGCTTCGAGAATCAAATCACTCAGGGCGTTGAGCATTCCAAGTTGGCGTGAGGTGAAAAGGTCGCAAAACCTCGTCATACCGTAATTCGGCGTCTTGAAATCTCTTGGGTTCCTCGGCAGATCAGCTTCCGGTCGCCAGCCAACAACAACTGAGTTGGCGATTCGTATGTGGTCTTCATCCGGGGACAGAAACATTCGTCCGCTGTTTCCTTCAGCTGCGATTGCCATTAAGCGAACGCGCATCCGTCCGGCTTTTCCCTCAGAGCGCACGTAGTCGAGGGGCATGGGCGATCCCGTCAGGATACAGCGTGCTCCTCGCCGCCCCACGGTTCCTTCAGTAGCTTCACCGCTACCCGTGCGGACTTCAAAGCGGTAGGTCATCGCACTTTGGTCCACCACGGGTTCGACCCATGCTTTCTTGCCTGCTTTGGTGGAGAGCCAGAACGACCGCACCAGCGGCACATGCGCGCCCTTGGCCGCCGGGTTGGGACTGGCCACCGTTCGCGCCCACAGCCACGCAATCACCGTCGCTTCGCCGCCGCCGTGGTCCTTGGGCAGTTTCAGTTTTGGATAGAGATGGCCGATACGTTTCTCAGCCTCGTCACGCATCCATTGGCCGTAGTAACGAACGTCATCGGCCAGCCCTGCCGCGCCTTTCCACGAACCGGACGCGCTCAACTTCTTCCGCGACTCCGGGTTCACCGGCGGCTTCCCCGCGAATCGGGGCGGAATCTCGATGAGTGCCTTGTTGATGAGCACCGGCACGGGATTCAAATCGCTGGCGTGCGCTTCCAGACCGAGCCGTTGCGCCTCCAGCGGAATCGAGCCGCCGCCGCAAAACGGGTCATACACCGGCGGCGGATTGCCGCCCGTGGACCGGAGAATCTCAGCCCGCGCCTTGTTGAGCACGCGCTCGTCGTTGGAGTTCTCCCACTTCACCAGCTCGCGGATGATGTCGAACAGCCGCTCGCGCTCCGTCTCGACGAGGATGTCCTCAACCTTCGGCTCCAGGCCCGGTGGCGGGTTGCTGGTCACCGGCATTCCTGACGCCGCTGCTTTATCGAAGAGCGCCTTTCGTGAGTCCCACGCCTTCTTCTGAACCGCAAATGCCTTTTCCGCCGACTTCTTCTTCGCCGCATCCGCCATCAGCTCCGCCACACACTCCGAAGGATCATCCACGAGCGACGAAAACAGCACCGCCCGACACGCCGCCAACGGCCGTCGCGCCCACCACAAGTGCAACGTGGAGGGATGCCCATGCCGGATAGAATTCTCCCTCGCCGCCTCGCGATTGATGTCCTCAAGAGGCAAGGCCACTTCAATGAGTTTCTTGCGGTAGGTCATGAAAATGTCTCAGGGGTTTCGATTGCGACCTCCTCGCAAAGGTCTTCGAGAAAGGCGACTACATTGATGTTCTGACGACCGCGCAAGGCTGCGCCCCAAAACTTGCCCTCATGGTGAACGGCGAGCCCGGCGATGAAGTCATACTTCCGCAAGATTCCATCCCGGCTCAAGGGAGTGTCCTTGTTGTCCAAGCCCTTAAAATCAATCACCCGCTTCATCGGCATATCGACCGATCCGAAGGCGAGATGCCACAGTTCACCACTTTGAGTATCGGGAACATTGTCAACATTGCAGACGAACTCTCGTTTCAGATTCCCGCTGGGCGATCCATGAAGTAGAAGCTGGTCGGAGAAATCGAGGAGTAAGATCGTCGGGCCGAAGCCGAACTGATCTTTTCCGATGTTCTGGTCCACCTTTTCGATCAGCGCCTCGACAACCGCTGTGGTGGAGTCAGGTTTGTATTTATCGCCTCGCCGATACGGTTGAATTACGAATGCGGACATGGCGACATGTCGGCCTTGTTTGATCTGCCGCTCCGTCTCAATCTTGCTTTCGAGGGCATCGCTCATAGTCGTGCGGAGATTCACCTCGGGATTGAGCAAGTTGAGTGATTTCATTTCGACGAAGAGGTCGAGTGTCTTGAACTGGACGCGGAAGTCCGGCGTCGGCGTCGCCCTTTCAGGAATTGCCTGTGTGGGATAGCGGCGGGCGAGCTTTGTAAACATCAACAGTTCCGAGAACTTCTCTTTGAGCGCCACGAAGTTGTTCACGTTGTCGATTTGCGCAAGGCATCGGTCGGCCCATTCGCGAATTCCCTCGATCCGCTTTTTAACTATCTCGGTCGCAGCGGCGTCGCCAGTGAACGAATCAACCAACGCGATGTTATCCTTGCCGAGATACGACAGAGCGTGGTTGTGCGACACCGAGGACAGAGCCTGGTGCAGCGGCAATAATGTGTTCCAAAGATTCATATTGTAACTACGAGGGCTGGAACGGAGAAACGCCGGAGCGATGAACGACCCGGCAACCGGCCGCCTTGTTTCCAAGCGACTCGACTTCCTGAAAGACTGCATCGGAGACATTCGGGCCAACGTAGATCCGCTCGAACAGTCGTTCAAAATTGACGCCCACCACTTGATGGTCGGGCGTGGTCAACCCGTCCTCAGTGTAACTGGCCTTCCAAGTTTTCTCGCCGAGCTGGCCGATCAAGCGGATTTCGCGCTCATGTGAGAACTGAGGACGTTTCCGGCACGCGGCGAGGAAGCTGATGATCTCCGCGACAGGGTGCTCATCGCCGGAATACGTAACGCCGCAAAGATTGGCACTGAAATCGGGTAGCCGTCCCAATGCCTCGTGGAGGCGGCGAGCCGTTGTGCGAACGCACACGCCGCAACCGTGGTCACCGTATTCATCCCACATCTCTTGGTCTTCATTGTCCCAACCGAACCAGCAATGCACGTAAGTCAGTTTGCGCATCGAGCCTTCGATAAAGTTGCGATGTCCCTTCAGCGAATCTGACGGGAAGCCAAGCTGCTCCGCCAAACCTTGGGTCAACGAGGACTGCTGGCTGGCGTTGGCGGCAGGGAAACGTCCTTCGTGCGGATCGAGTTCAAATAAATCCAAACGGCGCATGTAGATTGCCCCGTTCGTCAGGAGCGATTTGAAACGGTTGAGCCGCATATAGTGCATCAACGATTGGCCCGGCGCAATTTCGAGAGCGTTGCCCAAAAATATGCTGTCGAAAGGCGATGGCTCAATGGCGGAAAGCGCCACGAATTCCCCTTCCTTCATTTCAGCGAGCACTGTTTTGAGTCGTTCGTTCATAGCCTGCTTAAAACGGGACGTCATCATCGGGCGGAGAAGTATCGGATTGAACTGCCTCGTTTGGGGTGGATTCAACCGTGACAGGTGTTTCGGTTGTCAAAGCCTCCAGCGGAGTGGACCAGCAGCCCTGATAATCTGGACCTTCTGAATCAGGCTCATGGTCAGGCTTTGAAATTTGGACTGTCAGCGGGATTGGAAAATCAACACCGATGACAATTGCCTGTCCGGGAGCGAGGGTCGGGAGAAAGGCCGCTGCCGAGCGGTCGATGTCGCCGGAAGCTTTTTCCACAACCTCGCGATCCTGAGCGTTGGTAAGACGATGGACAATGAGTGTGCCCATTTGCGAGAGAACCCCATCAGGAATGTCACGCGGTCGCTGGGTCGCGATGCAAATGTTAAGGCAAAACTTCCGTCCCTCTTTCGCAATCAAGTCGAACGCATCCAAATGGTGCTTTGTGCTTTCGTCACCAAGTGACTTGTTGAGAAATTGGTGTGCTTCATCGAGAAACACGAACAGGGGCTTTTGTCTGAATTCACCATCTCTCGCCAGATTGAGCAGGTGGCGACCAATGGCGTTCGCAACAATCTCACGCGCGTTGTGCGCGAACCCGAGAAATTTCAACGACACGCGCAGCACGTTTTGGTCGGGGCTTTTCAGGAAGGTCTTCAATTCCCGGAACAAAGATACTTTGCCCTTGGGTTTGAAAACGCAGGCGAGTTCCTTCGACTGAAGCATGTCCTCGATGCGGCTGATCAAAGTAACGCAGTAACCACGCTCCTGATCGTTTGCACGACCCCACGAAGCATAGTCGGGGCTGGACTGAGTCCCGCCGCTCGGCCAAACACATTCCTCGTCGAGCTGCCGAGAGAGCTTATCGATGTCAAAATCTGCGCTTAACGACTCCACCACCGCCACATGCTGCTTGTGAGCATCTTCGAATGGCTGCCGCTTCTTGTTCGCCTTTATGAAACAGCCGTCGGTGGCGAGGGCGGGCGCAAGCTTCACCACTTTCAAACTCTTCATCGCCCCCCGAAGCTTTGGCCCTTGTGTCTGCACACTTGGTTTGAACAGGGCGGTTAAATCGATTTCTGTGAGCTTGGAATATGGCAGAACCACCTCACTGGCCTCGGCCGTTGGAGAAGGGTCGGGGCCGAGATAAACGTGACGGATGCCTGGCAATTGCAGCGTGTGAAATTCGCCTGTGGCGTCGAGCAGAATAATCTTTGAATGGTGACGTGCAGCTTGTTCTACAAGTCTAGCGATGGTCCAACTCTTGCCTCCACCTGTGGCCCCAAGAACAGCGCAGTGTCGCCCGAACAGGTTTTCCGGGGTGAAATTAACAGTTGTGTCGCTCGCAGTCGGCAAGAAGGCCAAGTCGAGCAGAACGGGTGCCTCCGATGCGGTGCGAGCCTTGGCCTCAGCCAGCCATTTGAGGAGAAGCGGGTGTGCGGCGTAAACACGACAGCCGAGGCGGGGGAAATTTGCGATACCTCCAGAAACTTTTCCATTTTTAAGGCAGACGGTCGCCAAGAGTTGAATCGTGCCAACGGGATGAGCCGCAACAGCTTTGCCCAAACCAGGTTCGACAGTTAGCCGCTCCCGTTCCGGCAACTTGACGTTGATCACTCGTCCGAAGATCGCATGTTCACCACTCTCTACGACAACGAATTCCCCAACCTCACCGCGTCCGAGTCGGTTTCCGTAGAGCCACTGGCCATCCGGTGTTGCCGCTTCCGGTAGATTCACTTTGACCGACTGCGGGGTTACTTCGCAAACCGTGCCCATGCACCGTTGTGGATCGAAGGGATAATGGGGGAGCGAATCCTTCATCTTCTTCCCTCCACCCGGCGGATGCGGCCTTGATGCGACTCCTCTTCCGTGGCTGCGATTAAGTCGGGTGTCAATTCCACCAGTTTTTCAAAGTCTGTCGCCAACAAGGAAAGCCGCGTGTCTCCGGCGGAAATAAGGTCAGCGATGTCCTTGATGGATGACCGAGGAAGACTTTCCAAAGATGGTGAAACCACCATTGCCTTCAGGCCTACGTTCGAGCGAATGGCCGAGGCGATGGGCTGTGCAATGTGGTGGTCGCCGAAACCGAACCCGATGACAAGTAACCCGGTGTTCGGTTGACGAAGAGCCGCTTGAAACGCGGCCATCATCTCAAGGAACGGCTGATCGTAAGAGGACTCAAATTTGCTTTCGCGCGGGTAAATGATCAGCGGCTTTGTCGCGCCGCGAACCTTGAAGATTTGTGTTCCGCTCTGCTGCCAGTCGAGAGAACCATGCAGTTTGTAGAGGTGGAACACATTCGGGATGTAATCTGGCGTCTCGCGGTCAGGGTGCCGACGGACGAAGTCGTAATTGAAATAGCTGCCATCGAATTCCTGCGGCTCCGAATGAGAGAATCCATCCGTGACGACAAACCTCGTTTTACTTGCAGCGGTTTCGAAACAGAGGTCGTAGTTTGTTGTGAATAGCTTTGCGCGCGGAAGGCGGGTCGAACGTCTTGCGACTTTGCGAAGGAATGCCTCGTGAACTGAAAGACTCAATCCGTCCTTTAGGAAGCGGCACTTCTCAACGATGAGTTTCTCCGTTTCCTCAACGAACGTTTTGACCACTGAGTCCGACTTTAGCTTTTCGGCCATTTGGCAGCGCGACAAAAGGAACTCGATGTTTTCTGTGGCCTCCGTGTAATTAACCTTCACTTTTACTGCGTCGAAATCAGTTCCCGCCCTGGCCTTTGATGCATCCCACAAATCTTGCATCGTAGGGGCGAGCGGCTTTCCGTCGTCTCCCTTAACGCACATCGAAGTTCCGAGACCGGTCAAGATGACCAGATTTTCGGCGAGCAAAACATCTGTGAGTTGTCGTTCAAATCGCTGCTTGGTCGTCTCATGATCAGCCAGAATCTTTGGGTCTCCGACCGAGGGACGATCTAGCGCCACCCACTGTGGACCCGTCGCGGTTGACAGGAACTTAAACGGCGAGGGGCCAGACTTTTTAGCCTCGGCTTCAGGGGATGTTGTTTTCTCGTTCATCAATTAGTTCCATTTTGCAGGTGAAGTCTTCGCTGTGAGGGCGAGGATCAGATACACTTATCGCGCCATAATCAGGTGGCTTGCTTTGAGATTAAAACGGCCGACTCCTTGATCTCTCCGAGTTGACCCAACGCCTCGGGAAATGCGATGGCACTCGGGCTTGATTGCAGATCTGTCGTGGCATTCGCTCCGATTTGCTGTGCTTTATCGCGCACTTCCTCAAACAGCCGCTGCAAGTTGATCTCCAATTGAAGCCACACTTCGCCAAGCCCTTTGGTCAAATCGGATTCGATGGACTCGTGAAGCGGGGACGAGATATGGAGGGCATGTGCTTGAACCCGATTGAGAATCCGCGCCTTCATGCCGGTGCCGGACTCGTCCTTGGTATCCCGGTAAGCTGGCTGCATCTGACCTTGAGCGGTGTTGTAGACATCACCGGTCAGTTTCCCGCGTCTTTCCCGAATCTGTTTTGCGAGAACCTCGCGGCACTTTTCGCGGAGAAAATCCATTTTGGTCTGAAACCACTTGAGGTGATCCGCGCCGCTTCCCTGGTCATCGTGCCCGTTTCCAAAACGGAGAATCATCCCTATCTGATCCGCGAGTGCCTGGGACTGAGCCTCCAGTTTGGTGCTCGCGTCGCCAACGACCCGGTCGATCTGATCGTTGAAGAAGTGCTCCCACTTGACCGGTAGGAGATTCAACAGCGGGCTCGATATGTCGTCGTTGAAATCGTGGTCGCGCCCGGTCGATGGGCTGACGACGCAGCCGTTGTGTTTCACAACGGCTTTGAGGGTCATGTGATGGATTCCGCCCCAATGGTCTGTGATGCGACTAAATGCCTTTTTCGCCTCCGGCACCAAGGTCCTGAGCGATAGCAGGGATGCGTCTCGGCAACCCAAAAAATGGCTCCGAGCTTGCGCGAGGATTGACACCGAATGCTTTTTCATCAGGCGGATCCCACCCCGAAATTTGTCTCTCTAAGAATGAAACGCGACTGAAACACTTGAACCTGCCCGTCCACCTTTAGTTGTTGCAGGTCGGCAGCACTCCATTCGGTTGGTTCACCATCCTCCGCACAAAGCACGAGCGTGATGGAGTCCGGGTTGATTTCCATCAATCGCCAGAGTTCGTAAGGAATTTCTACGCCGTCAGCGAGAGAATGCTCTGCCACGAACAATCGCTTCACTAGGTCGCTACTATTAAGGCGTTCCTGCCAGTTGAACGGTGAGTCACCCTTTTCGATCCATGCTCCGCTGGCGTGCGCATAGCAGCGCTCCGCTTCATGCCAACGAAACCCGCGGGACTTGGCATAACGCTCCATGAAACTCAGCGGCCGAGTCTTCGCAGGCATGCCCAGTTGTGCCACCGCGCTGTCGGCTTTGCCCTCCACAGGCGGCAGTTGATCTTGATCGCTTGCAGTCGCCTCATCGCTCAAACATGCCTCTCCCTCATTCAGGGTTTCTCCGCCGACCTCGCCCAACGGGCTTCCGATCTCCCCTTGGTCAGCCCCCAGCTTCTTAGCCTCACCGTCTGCTTCCTCAACGGCCGGTGCCAATTCCGCATGGGCGTCTAGTTCGAAATGAGCGGCGAGGTATTCGCTGACAAATTCAGCGTCGCGATCAATGCAGTCCGACACCGCTTCCATGATCTCCGCCATGCCGAACGGGCGGGCAAGCTCCTCCTTCATCTCGCGCATCAGGCGCACGGTGGCTGCGTCCAGCAGGTAAAGGGTGGTGTCCGTCCACAACACCTTCGGCATCAGCGGCTCACCAGCAGGCGCACCTTCTATGTAGGGCGTGACCTCTAAGCGGCGCACAGTGTGCCACCGGGTGTTCAGCATACGCCGCGCGATTTCTCGCACTTTTGCAGTAGCCGCCTCGTCGCGGAGTTTTACCCGGCACAGTCCATGAGCTAGCGGTTGCAACCATTCCATGCGTCGGGGACGGCCGGCAATCGTCTGCACGCCCGTCAACTGCATAGTGACGGCCTCCACCAGCGGTCGCGTCACAGTAAACGGCGCATCCTCGGCAACTTCGCCTAGCAGCATCCGTAAATCGGCCGCAGCGCGCTTTGCCGGGACCGCTAGATTTTCCCAGCACGTCAAATGGCCCATGGAAACCCGATACTTGAGCGTCGAAACCGCTTCCCAGGTCCGGTCGAGACTAAGCCAGTGGCCCACCTCATCCCACACCCGCCGCCCTCCGCGCTTCAGGGCCAAGGTCGCCCGTTTATGGGAGACGCCGTCCAGCCGGGTGCCGGGAGTGAGGGTCTTCAGCCAATCTAAACTTTTCTCCAACGCGGGGCGCTCGGGCACACCCAACCGCAGCCACAAGCCCAAGCCTTGCGCCGCCGAATGCACCACAGGAGAGTGATCCTCGGGTTCAGCGTGCAGGGCAAGCTCCCCAGATGCATGCCATTCGATATTTTCGCCGAGGATCAGCGCCTCGCCGGCGAACACAGCCCGCAACCCAGCTAAATTTTCAGGCGAACAACGGATGACGATGCGGTCGAGCGCCTCGTACAGACGCAAAAGGTTAGCCAGAAAGTGTATCGGTTCCTTGGCTTTGGTGAGTGCGCGTAACCGATTGACGACCCTCTCCCAGCTTGCTGCGCTGTCGCGAACTCCAAGCAATCGCAGGAGTTTCTTCTGCTGGTGCGTGATATCCAATTCTGGCTCGACGAACGGTTCGATACCCAACAGCGACTCCGTGTCCGGAGTGCGTAAAAGCAGTTCTGCCGGCGTGCACAAGTTACCATGTGTGTCTTTTAGGCACGCGACCGCCCGCAATTGGATTAGCCACGACGGGATCATCCGCCCGCAAGATAGCGTGCTGGTCGTATTCGTTGTGGAACTTGCCTGTTGAACACTAACCGTAAGCGCTGCCTCCCATGCAGCATGAGTATCAATCAAGAGTCCCCTAACCACCGAAGCCCATACCTGCGGTTTTTGTATCACCTGTTGTTCGATGAATAAAACCACTGAAGAGGGAAAATGCCGATCCTCGACAACAAAATCATTACTCTTGTAGCGATACTCGGTGGGCCTGTTTCCTTCTCGCGCTGCGATAAATTGTTCTAGGACCGCACGCCCTCGAAGTTTTGTCTTGAGAGCAACAATCGGAACAAACCGGTGCAGCTTGCTTTTAGGTGACAGCACCCAGGATTCCCATCGATCACGCGTGCATGATTTGAATTCAGCCCAGTAATTAGGATTCAGCAGATGTTGCTTGGCCCACTCCTCCGGCAAGATTGCTTCGACGGCATGGCTAGGGTCAGCAACTAAGTCACTGCTGCCAACTGCCCGAAGGTGCAGGTCTTCTGTCGCATACAGGAATTCGTCCGGCACGGTTGCATCGAGCGACGCGTAAATCTGTGCGATTCGAACACAATCCGCCATTGGGATTGGGTTTTGCGCCATAAGACGTCGCGAAGCCTGTTCCGCGATACGGTCTACTTGACTAGGCTCGGCCAACCGAAGGATTATCAACAAATCGAGTGATGGATGCTTTTCGCCTTCCTTATCTTTCGATTTGAGTGCGGCCAAATGAGCGATCCAATCGCGGTCAATCGCCAGCGAAAAACCTGAGATGAAATTCCAATCATCCTCCGAGAGTTGCTGTCCACGCGACGAAACACGGACGACATCCTTGGCCGACTGAAGCGATGACTGTCCTTCAACCGGAACAATTCGTAGAGCGGGGCAACGTACCACATTCCACCCTCCCCAAATGGACATGCCTTGCGCCCAATTATGAACCCAATCCCATAGCAGTTGCAATCGAGCCCACGTCGGTGGTTTAGGAATCTGCTGCGCACCCAACGCTTGTATCGCCGAGTCCGGCGAAACCGCTGCGACCCATCCATGCTCCAACAAGATTTGTCGAGCCTGGCACTTCACCTCCGGCGATACCAAACTCTTGGCTGTCGTCGCAAAGACCATCTTGAGTTCGTCCGCGTCCCAGACCTGATGCAAATCCAACGGCAAAGCGGTGGATTCGCGGATGCGCGCCAGTTGGTCTTCAGTCGTGAGGATCAGAGGCTTATCTTTTACAACCGAAACCATCGCATCCACCACCCGCTTAGTAGCGCTGCCCGTCAGGTCCGCTGAATTAATGACTGGTGAGCGGAGTAGCTCGTACGCATTCGCCCGGTCCGCATGGGTGAGTTGTTCCTTGTTCAACCACTCGATCATGGCCATGCCTGCCAGACGACCGGCGCGTTCCAATAGCCACCGGTTGCATGGCGAAACCTCCGGTTCCTTGATTCTCATGCGCGCCGGGTCTTGGATAAAAGGCGCGTTAATGGAAAAAGGAAGCACCACATCGGTGCCTGCTGGTAAAACAACGAACAACCGTTGATTACCATCCAGTCCCAATACCAGTTCCACCGAACACGGAGGGATGTGCAGGTCTTCAGCATTTCGCTCCTGCCGTATTTCATTCACTACATCTTCCGGGAAAGATTCTGGTGAAGAGCTGATCAACAGCAATTCACTCGTCTTCGCACCGGTCAGTCGGATGCGTAGAGATCCTTGAATAGGTCCTGGCGATACAACCTCTTTTCGAACCTTGTGCGTTTCAATTGTCAGTTCCAGTAAACTCCTGAAGAACAGCAGCGACACGGGGCTAGTGGCCCACTCCTCCAAATTCATGCGCAATTGCTGTTCCCGCATCTTATCACCAAATCGCACGCTGATTCGCGTGCGTGGCGTCCCAGCAGCGTTATCGCTCCACACTGGCAGTGTGAAACGCTCTCGATCAAAATATGTATCTAGCGTTGGCGTCTGAATCCGTACGCGCTCACCAAGGCTAAAAGTGGATTTGAAACCAACCCCTCGGAAACCAATTGTGTGCAGATTTCGTTTGTTCGAGTAGCCAAATCGGCACAAGGATTGGAATTGCTCCTCAATGAAATCTTCGCCGTCATGCTCAAATACAAACTCGTTGTTCATGACCCGCACACTGGCGCTTTTAGCCCCCGCATCATCTGCGTTTTGCAGCAACTCTGAAAGCACATGACGCGGACTTTGAACTTGAGCGAAAAGCTGCCTCCATGGACCAGCCAGCACAGGATCTCTGAGCTTCTCCCATAAATCGCCCGTTTCGGCGGCTACACTTTTGAAATAGCTTGGAGGGTTCATCCGATTAGCTTTCCTCTGGTCCCGATGAGATCTTTCACATGGAAGGTGACGCTCGCGGTGGCAAAGTCGGGTTCTTGCTCGAAAGGACGCTCAAGGTAGCGGGGCTCCGCAGCTCGCCCCGATTCAACGAACACAAGCGCCAGGATGAAGTCATCGGGCTTGTTGAGGGCGGTAAGAATCTCGTTTTTGGTGACGCTCACAGTTTCCGATCCCGCGACCCGCCCCTTGACCTCGATAAATCGCAACTGCCCGAACTTCGCATGACCGGTAGGGTAGCGGGATTCGATGTCGTAGCCACGATTCTCCATGGAGACGTCGCGAGGCTCAAAGCCTTGGGCACGCTCGAAGGTGATGACGGCTTCCATTGCCAACCGTTCAACTTCGCGGTCTGGGGGGCCATAAGGTGGTGGGCTCTCCTGTAACGTCTGCGCTGAATGGGCATCCTGCGCGGTGGCAAACCATCCCATCGGGATGACCAGGGCACCACCGAGGACGGTGGGAGGGCGGGCACTAATCTGGCGTTCCTGGGCAAGTTCCGCCCGGCGCTTCTGGAGGCGCTCATTCAGATCATCCGCCCGTTTGCGGGCGTTGGCCGAGTTGAGCTTGTCTCCGGCTCGGCCCGCTTCTTCACGCGCCCGCAGGTCGTTGGCTCGTTGATCCCAATGGCGAATTTCTCCCAGAAGCCGCGCCTGAACTTGCTCAAGGGTTTTGTCCACCAATGCTTCACGGCGGGTTCGCACTTCGCGCAAGTGCTCGGGGACGAGATGGCGGATCGCATGTTCCGTCGCCTTCCGTTCCACTCCGTCCGCAAGCCACCCCTCTTCGAGGAGTGGGGATAGCATTGCTTTCTGTTCTGCCGTTGGTGGTGAGTAGTCTAGGTAGGGGGCGGTTCCCGCGTTGACCAACTGGCCGCTGCGGGTGATCTCCACGAACTGGAGCCGCCGGGAGACGACCCGAGGGTTCCCACCGGAGTCGCGGCGACCGTCGGTGACGCTGTGCTCGTAGTAGAAGAGCAGCCGGGGTTCCGTGCCCTGGTCATTGGTGTCCACAAGCACCGATCCTTCTCGAAGCAGGCTGCGGTGTTTTTCCAGAATCAAATCGACAATGGAATCGAGGAGCGGATGGCCGGGAGCTACTAGTGCTGCCGGGGGTTTTCCGGTTTCGCGGATGCGGTCCTTGTGGAAGGTGACACGCTCGTAGGCTTTCAGGACCGGGGCGCGTTGCCCGATGATCCGGTCGCGATGGCGGATATCAGCCGGGACATGTCGAATTTCGTAACGGTTGGTTTCTCGTCGATGGACCGTTCCTCCGAAGGATTCAAAGGCTTTTAGGAAAAACGAACCGATGTAGTGCGGCTGGAGTCGGCGCGCTTCGGCCCGTTCCATCTGATCGCGGATATCCTGAACCCTCTTCGGGTCCAGCGTGTCTTGCACCAGCGACCGATTCTGGATGAGGTTCCGAAGGCGTTCCGCATCCATCTGTTCATCAATAACCTGGTCCAATTGGGCGCGGACCTCAGGCTGTTCTCCATAGCGGATGGCGCGAACCAGCAGGTCCTTCAATGGTTGGTCACGGAAGACTTGACCCAAGACGTCGAAGACTGCGCCGCCAAGCTGGTCGCGTTGGCGAGCGAGCTTCTGGAGCAATCGCTGCCAGACTTCTCCCTCGCGGGTCTCGTGGGCCACCAAATTCCAAAGATGGCAGACCTCCCTCTGGCCGATTCGGTGAATACGGCCGAAGCGTTGCTCAATGCGATTCGGATTCCACGGCAAGTCGTAGTTCACCATCAGGTGCGCCCGCTTATGGAGGTTGATGCCTTCGCCCGCTGCATCGGTGGCCATGAGGACCAGAACCTCAGGGTCGTTCTCAAACGACTCCTGCGCCTGGCGACGGCGTTCCCTCGGCGTGCCGCCATGGATGGCGACGATGGCGTTCTGGTTGCCGAACCGAGTAGAAAGCTTGTCGGTCAGATAATTCAGAGTGTCGCGCTGCTCGGTGAAGATGACCAATTTCCGGCGAAGTTTATTGGCATCAAACATCTCGGGCAGGTCGAGTGTCTCGGACAGGCGTTGCCACTTGGTATCATTCCCCGAGCGACGGAGCTTCAAGGCTTGCTGGACCAAATCCCGCAGGATGACGATTTCTGCTTCGAGTTCGGCCAGCGTCTGGGATGCCGTGGACTGGTCCACAATCTGTTCTTCGGTCTGCTCGGCCTCCGTTTCCGGAGTGTCCTCGAGATCTTCGATTTCCTCGTCGGTCAGGTCCTGTGTCTCCGCGAGACGGGTGTTTACTGACGCAACCCCACGGCGAAGGAGTCGCTCCTCGCGCAGACGGTCTTCGAGGCGCTTCAGGCGGCGGTCGAGCGATCTGTATATAGCCTCGGGTGATGAGGCCAACCGCCGTTGAAGCAGAGTCAGCGCAAAACCGATGGTTCCCTTGCGCTTCTCATTGTTCAGTTTATCGGCGTTGTTGAACTCCCGGCGGACATATTCGGTGACGGCCTTGTAAAGCTCCTGCTCTTCGTCGCTCAGCGAATACTCGACTGTGTTGGCCCGCCGTTCCGGGAACAGCGGCTTGCCCTCCATCGTCACTAACTGCTCTTTAACCATGCGCCGCATGACATCGGAAACATCAGAAACGTGTGCACCGTCACGCGGCTTACCTTCGAATCGGTCCCCGTCCAACAAAGAGAGAAATAGGTGGAAGTCCTCGTCCTTGCCGTTGTGCGGCGTGGCCGTGAGCAGGACAAACTGCCGGGTGTGTCCGGAGAGGAGTTGCCCCAGCTTGAAGCGTTTCGTGTATTTGACCTCCGACCCGAAGTAGGTGGCCGACATTTTGTGGGCTTCGTCCACGATCACGAGATCCCAATCCACGGCAGCCAGCTTGGCTTGGATGTCTTCGTTCCGGCTCAGCTTGTCGAGCCGGGCGATGCACAGGTTGTGTTCCTGAAACCAGTTTCCAGTGCGGGCGGAAGTCAGACCTTCGTTGGTCAGAATTTCGAACGGCAGGTTGAACTTCTCATCTAATTCGTCCTGCCACTGCTCCACCAGACTGCCGGGTGAAACGATTAAGCACTTGTCCACATCGCCCCGAATCATCAGTTCCTTGATCAGCAGGCCAGCCATGATGGTCTTGCCGGCTCCTGGGTCATCCGCCAACAGGAACCGCAGGGGCTGGCGGCCGAGCATCGTCTCGTAGACGGCGGTGATCTGGTGCGGCAGTGGGTCCACCGCTGACGTGTTCACTGCGATGTGAGGGTCGAACAAGAACGCGTAGCGGAGGCGTTGAGCCTCGGAAACCAAGCGGAAGCTTGCGCCGTCTGCGGTAAAGGAGAACGGCCTGCTTTGCTGCACGAGCGACAGGGACGGTTCCCGATCACGATAAAGCAGTTCCTCACTGGGCCGCCCCTCAGCATCTACGAAGGTGACGGAAAGAACATCGTCGCAGTAGAGTTGAACCTGACGGATGGTGACGGCTTGATTGGCGAGAATACCGCCAACTACCGAGCCTACCGTAATGTTCTCCAGTTTGAGCACTTCTGAACACTGCTTCGATGAATTCCGATTGTGAAGGCAAGTGTTCACATATAACCTGACTTCTTAGTAAGGTATGCTCCCAGAGGTTGTCGCGAAGAACGGATTCTCGCTCGACCGGATTGCCACGCTTTGCGGCGTGATCGATGCCGGGTCCATTGCGGCTGCTGCCGGCCCCAATCCCAGCCGCCAGAGCCAGTTCAGCCGTCAGATCAAAGAATTAGAGGAGGCCATCGGTGGGAAGCTCTTCGAGCGCGTCGGAAAAACGCTGAGGCCGACGCCACTCGGACAGCAGTTGGCGCGGATGAGCCGGATGTTTTTTGGGGCGGTCGCCGACTTGGCGTCGCAGGAAGCTGAAAAGCCCGGGTTACTCAATGTGGGCGGCGGAGAAGGGTTACTCCGCTGGTTGTTCGTCCCTTCGATGAGTGCCCTGCGTGACTTTTCTCCACCGATTCATTGCCGAGTGCGCAGCTTGCGCAGCGCAGAAGTAATTCAGGAACTCGAACTGGGACGAATCGATGTTGGCTTGGTTCGAAAGTCGGCGGTTCCTGAGAACTACTCGACCGAGACCATCGGGACTTTTGAATTCGTATTTGTAGTTCCGCGACAACTTCTGCGTTCCCGAACCGGTGAGGAGGTTTACGAGGGAAAACCAATTCCGTTCGCTGAGCTAATGGGTGATGGACAGCTCGCAACAACTGCCCGCGAGATTTCGACGGCAGCGGGCATCCAACTGAACCGCGTCATCCAGGCAGAGACACTTTCGCTCCTGCTCGCTTTGGTCGAACACGGTGACGCCGCCGCATTCTTACCCACGGTGGCCGCTGCGAATTTACCGAGTGACCGGTTCGCAATGCTTCGATTCAAGCACATGAACCGACTAAGCCGTGAAACGGTTTTGGTTTGGCTCCCTGAGGTTGCAGACCAAAAACCTGTGGTCCGTCAGTCCATCCGAGTGCTTTCAAGAAGCCTCCGCCAAACAATGTCAGACGCTGATCATCTCGCGGCGAGCGATTGCCCATTGGCTCACGGCGATGATTCAATAAACGACTAAAGCAGCGATGACTTGACCAAAAATCAACGGGCATCGTGCTGTTGCCGCAGGGACTCAGTGGGGCCGCCACGCTGCATTTACGGTGTACCCGTCACTGGCTGTGGAGACTGAGACGGCCCAAGTCGTGGGGTTGAGGCGCGGCTAGATTCGACAGGTACGCCGTCATGGTTTGATGTCGATCCACTACAGACCATCCGGTGTCAAAACGTTGCCCTCTCACTTCCCCTGCTGGCGGATGAAGCGCAGGAGGAGCGGGAAGGCGGGGGCGGCCATTTGGCCGTGGTCGTAGCCTTGGAGTTCGAGCAGTTCCACGGAGGGGTGTCCCACCTCTTTGAGCATGCGCCAGAATTAGGCGCTCTCTTCGTAGCGGCCGAGGAGTTCGTGATTGCGGTCGCCGCTGATCAAGAGAATCGGCGGGGCGTCCTGGCGCACATGGTACACCGGTGCCAAGTCGTCGATGAGCGGACGAGTACGGGCCAGTCCCCGCTCTTCCCTAATGGCGAAGTGGGTGATGGATTGGCCGCTGAACGGCACCAATCCGGCGAGGCGATCGGGGTCCACGCTGTGAACGGCCAACCAGCGGCGATCGAGGGTTACCAAGCTGGCCAGATAACCGCCAGCCGAGTGACCGGAGAGGAAAATTCGGTTCGTGTCCCCGCCGTATCGCGCGATGTTCTTGAAGGTCCACGCCACCGCCGCTGCCGCGTCTTCGATGTACGCCGGAGCTTTGGCCTTGGGGCTCAGGCGATAATCGACCGCCACCACGGTAATCCCCTGCCCCTTCAAGGCCGACGGGATGGACCGGTTACCGCCAGTCAGACCTCCGCCGTGGAACCAGATCACCGCCGGAACGGCCGAGGCGCCCACCGGATGGTACACATCGAGTTTGCAGCGTTCCCGGGCATAGACGTCGGGCTCGGAGTCCGGACGGTACGCCAGCCCGCTCTCGGTCTGATAGATGAGCTGAGCGGGCGATGAGGCGACCCCCTGAGCGGACCCCTGGACAGCAGGCCGGGCCGGTGTGGATCGGATGGCCGCGGAGTTGGCGGTGCGGTCCGCTACTCCACCCAAGGTCGGCGCCGCGGTCTGGGCCATCGCACCGAGACCAACGCACCCCAGCATGATGAGCGCGAGCCAGGCCTTCGGAGCTGCGAAACTTGTTCGAGAGCCACACGCAGGTCGCGTCGTACGAGCGAAGCAGCTCAAGCTCTGGGAGTTCATGGTTGGTTCGTTCGATCAGCGCGGTTTCAACTCACTTCACGGGCACTTCCACCGTGTCCACCGACAGGCGCCAGTCAGCGAAGGCGGGGGCGGTTTGAAGGATCACAACGGTAGCGAAGGTGAACCCATTGCCCTGCCCGTACACGCTGTCGGGCGAGACATTGAGGGTCCACACCGATCCTTCCGGAATGGGCCGCGATGCTACGGTTTCCAAGGTCGACGCCTCGAACCGGTCGCCCGCAGGTTCGGCTGTCTCCTGCCAGTGACGGAAAGCCCCCCGGCTGGCCATGAGTCGGCGCATGATGGGATTAGGCACACCCGAATGCTGGTGCGCTCGGATCACGCCGTGCACCCGAGTCGTTGGCGCGCTCTGGGTATGCAAGATGTGCGTGACCGCGGCTTTCCCGTAAATGCTGGCCCGCTCCGGGTTGTTGGCAAACGCGGTCTCGCCCGAGAACACCGTGAAGTCATTCCACATGAACCCGATCACCGAAGGGCTGATGGGCGATTGCGGACGAAAATCTCGAAACCACTTAGCCGCTTCGGCACCGGCCGCGGCATCGTTCTGGGCCCAAGCCGGCTTAGTCGCCAGGTACACGTGCTGCTTCAACTCCACGATGCGCTGGAAGGCATTGGTCCGGTCCGACTGGAGCAACGGCCTCGGATCGAATCCCGGTTCCACGCCGCCGTGGCACAATTGCACGACAGCGTTGCCCGTTCCCAAATACACCGCCACCGGTAGGAAATCGTGGAAACGCACCACCTTGGCCGCGTCGAAGTCCGCCCCGTACTTGGCCTGTCCCTCGGCCAAAAAACCATACCGCGCCACGAGCGAAATATCCTCGTGGTTGCCCCGGATGAGCAGCACCCGACCCGGGTTGGCCAACTGCAACCGCAGAAGCGTGTAAATTACTTCCACGCCGTACACACCCCGGTCGGTGTAGTCTCCCAAAAAGGCCATATAAAACCGCGGATCGGTGATTTGAAACCCCTTGAGCAACCCGCGCTCTTGAAGGCGGCCGAGTACCGCCAGCAGCGAGTGGATGTCTCCGTGGAGATCGCCTTGCAACAGCACCTGGGAACCCGGCGGCACCAGGCGCTTTTGGACAAACGGCTCGAACGCCGTGCGCGGATTGCCATGCCAACTGCGGCCCACATCGAAGAATCCCGGACTCGGAGACTCTCCCACCCAGGCTCCCGATTGGCTCAACGGCCCATTGGTGGCACCCGCAAAATAGGCATCGAGCACCGCCGACACCGACTCAAACCGAGGCAACGGCAGCAACGCCCGCGGAGGCAAGCGCCCCCCCGAGGACACGGTTCTTGGGCAAGCGGGCGCACGCCTCGCGCCAGGCCTCAAAATCAGGACCCGTTTCGGCAGATGCGATAGGAGACGAACCCAGCAGCGTCCCCACCGCCAAGACAGAGAGGAGCACCTTCATGCGCAACGACCCAGCGCGAGTCGCCTGACGCAAGGCCCCACAAAGCCGTAGGAGTAGCACCCGTCGCACGAGTCGGGCCGGAAGCTCGCTGGCCGAGTCGTCAATCCACATAGGCAAATTCATTCAAATTGATCAGGGCCCGACACAGCTCAGGCAGGCTCCGTCGACGCAACAGTTTCAGGCACGCCTCGCGTTCATCGGGTTTCGGTTCGCGTTGCAGGGTGATGCGAAAGACGTGTCGCACCTGGGCCTCAGGGGCATTCCCCGCCTCCTGACGCACCCGTTTGGCCAAATCTTGAGAGGCCTCAACCGCCAGCGGTGAATGCAGCAACGACAACGCTTGGGGCGCGACTATCGAGCCCGTCCTGCGGGCGCAGGAGGTGGAGTTTTCGGGCAAGTCGAAGGTCTCCATGAAGGGCACCCGCACGGTGCGCTTCTGAACCAAAAACACGCTACGAACCGACTGCCGCTCTCGGGGTGACGGATACCAACCCTTGGTTCGGGTGGCATTGTCATCGAGGAAGGCGGGATTGGCCTGAAGGATCTCGGCCGGCAAATCTGGCCACACGGGGCTGCCACCGCTCACCAGTTGCAATGAGCCAGCGGTCGCCAGCAGCGCATCACGCAACTGTTCGGCCGACAAGCGACGAGGACTGCGGTGGAAACTAAAGGATTCTGAGAAGGAACCCGGATCGACGACCGCCTGTCGGTAGGCCGCACTGAGCAACACGGTCCGGTGCAAATGCTTCACCGACCACCCGCCGCGCACGAACTCCGCGGCCAGCCAGTCCAGCAGTTCCGGGTGGCTAGGACGGCTTCCGGCCAGGCCGAAGTCGTTGGGAGTATCCACCAACCCCTGGCCGAAGTGCTGTTGCCACAGACGGTTCACAAAAACTCGCGCGGTGAGTGGGTTTTGCGGTGACGCGATCCATTGGGCCAACGCCAAGCGACGACCCAGTGTCTTCGGGTTGGCAGGTTTGGGAATCACCGCTGGATTGGGGTCGAGGATCGATAGGAATCCGGGCACCACCGGTTGGCCCAGCCTTTTGTGGTCTCCCAACACCAGAATCCGCGTCTCCGCCGGACGAGTCTCCTGATCGGTCATCAAGAGACCGGTGGCAAACTCACGCCGAGCGGAATTAATTTGGGTGATCTGTTTTTCGAGTTCGGCATGGCGGGTTTTGGCGTCTCCTTCCAAGGCTGCCTTTAACTCCGATTCCTTGGGCTCTACCTGTTTGCGCAAGGTCGCCACGCGCGGGCGGCGCTCTTCCGGATGCCGATCGTCAGGATCTTTCAGCCACTGGCGCTCTTCATCGGTGAGTCGGGCCAACCGTTCAGCCCGGAGGCGTTCTCGATGCGGCGCCAAGAGCGTCTGACGGCGCACTTCAACTTCGTCGCGCTGGCGGTCGATGCCCGCGTTGTGCTCCCGGATCGCGGCCTGATCGGCGACCAAGTCCAGCGGCAGGTCATCGGCGAATTTAACGCCTTCAAAAAAGGCCCGCAGCCGGAAGTGGTCGGCCTGCAACAGCGGGTCAAACTTGTGATCATGACACCGGCAGCAGGACATCGTGAGTCCCAAG
>CAINWP010000286.1 GCA_903854475.1 uncultured Verrucomicrobiota bacterium | reverse complement strand
CCTACCTGGGGGGCGCCGGGTGAGGTGGGGATGGCTCGGAGATCCAGCCCTACCGGAAGCGCGCCGAGGGCACGGTGCGGCCGGCTCGGAGATCCAGCCCTACCTGGGGGACGCCGGGTGAGGTGGGGATGGCCCGAGGACTCGATCCCTATCGGGAGGTGGCAGCCGGTTTGGAGATCGGAGTCCTATCTGGGGGACGCCGTATCGGGGCCCTCGGCCTAGGTGCGAGAATGAACCTGAAACGACTCACCGGTGAAAGTGGCTGGCAAAACCCGACAACTGGGTGGCTGGCCAACCCTGATCGACGGTCTCTGTCGGGGGGTGGTTGCGCCCCAGAGGATTTTCTGCCATAACCGTCTCATGGGAAGAGTCGGTAAGCGTGAGTTTAGTGTTATCGTCGAGCTCGACGGAGACGGTTACTATTTGGCCAGCGTCCCGGAGCTGCCCGGTTGCCATACTCAGGCGCGCTCCCTCGACAAGCTCATCAAGCGGGTCCGCGAGGCCATCGAGTTGTGTCTCGAGGTCGAGGAAGAGGGGCAGCCGACTACCGAGTTCGTTGGTGTGCAGCGCATCACCGTCTGAACATGCCTCGATTGCCTCGACTCCGTGGACGCGAGGTCATCGCTGCGTTGCAGCGCGCCGGCTTTGCTGTCCTTCGGTCGAAAGGCAGCCACCATTTCATGCAGCATCCGGACGGGCGTCGCACGGTGGTGCCAGTTCATGCGGGGGAGACCATCGGCCCCGGTTTGCTGAGCAAGATTCTACGGGACACAGAGATGGATGGTGACGAGTTGGCGAGGCGGTTGTGAGGCATGCGCGCCATACGCCACCCTATTTCGCTACCCCAACGCGATCGGCGAGGCGGGTGAGACGTTCGTGACGCGCAAGATCACGAGGGCGCTGGCGCACATCAAGTTGGGGCTGCAAGAGAAGCTGTTCATGCGCAACCTGGATTCGCGGCGCGACTGGGGCTATGCCAAGGAGTACGTGGAGGCGATCTGGCTGATGCTGCAGCAGCCCGAGCCCGACGACTACGTGATCGCGACGAATGAGACGCACACGATCCGCGAGAGCCTGGAAGTGGCCTTCGGCCGCTTGGGCCTCGACTGGCAAAAGTACATGGAGATCGATCCGCGCTATTACCGCCCGGCAGAGGTGGAGCTGCTCATCGGCGACGCCTCCAAAGCCAAGCGCAAGATGGGCTGGGAGCCGAAGCCGAAGTTCAAAGACCTCATCGAGCTGATGGTCGACGCCGATTTAGCGTCCCCCCGCGGCGGGGTCGGTCTCACCTATTTACACAAAATGTGCCACAACGTCATATTTGCAGGCTAGCTGGCCGGTCCACGGGGGAGGGGTTGGGCACGCCGGCGGTTGTGCCGTCCGCCGGCAGGGGAAGGGGGTTGGATGCGCGCCCCTGCCGGGGCGCTGGGGGGAGGAAGGTGGGGCGCTTTCTTCTAAAGCGCCGAGGGCACGGGCGGCCGGCTCGGAGATCGGAGCCCTACCTTGGGGAGCCGGGTGAGGTGGGGATGGACCGAGAGGACTCGTTCCCTACCGGGAGGTGGGCGGCCCCGGTGGGCCGCGAAGGCGGGTAGCGGCAGTCGGCAGGGACGGTGTCTCACTGTCCATTCCCCGTGCAGATGGGTTGGGCAAGAAATGGACCGAGAGGACTCGATCCGTACCTGGGGGACGCTGGCCTGCGGAGTAGGCTATTTGGTCGGTAACGGCTTGTTGTCGGCCCGGTGCCCTCACCGGGTAGTCTCGACTCCGAAAGCGCCGGTGTGACGTGCGGCCGATAAGGCGAGGCGCATCGGCATGCGAATCCTGGTTTGATTGCCGTTTGCAGTCGGGTAGTCTTAAACCGTGAAGACAATCGATCCCAAGTTGCTTGAAACAGTGACCGAACGGTTGGTCACGGAGTTCCAGCCCGAGCAAATCTGGCTCTACGGATCACACGCTTGGGGCAATCCGCACGATGACAGCGATGTGGATCTCTTCGTGGTGGTTGGCGACAGTTCAGAAACTCCGATCCGCCGCTCGCAGCGGGCCCACCGTTGCCTACGTGGGCTGCGATTGCCCAAAGACGTCCTGGTGGAAACTCGACAAGAGGTGGATCGAGTCTTGGGGCTCAAGACGTCGCTGGAGACCGCCATCCTGAACCGGGGGCGTAAGCTTTATGGCTGACATCTTCGAGACGGAAGCCAAGGCATGGATGGAGAAAGCTTGGCGCGACCTGGAAATGGCCCAGCGGGCTGTGTCAGTAATGCCGCCATTTTATGACATGGCGGTTTACCACTGCCAGCAATCTGGTGAGAAAGCCGTGAAGGCATTCCTCGTACTCCGCGGCTTGGTTTTCGAGAAGACCCATGACATTGAAGTGCTGATCGACCTTGCGTGTGGAATCGAGCCCGGTTTCAGCGAACTGTCGGATGCCGCAGACGCGCTGACGCCTTATGCCACTCGATTTCGTTATCCGAACGCGACTTTCTCGTTGGAGCCACTACCAGCCGAATTCTTGGAAGCCTTGGACCATGCCAAGAGTATCTATGATTTTGTGCTGATGCTCCTCCCCGATCGGGCGCGCCCTTGAAACCTGCGGAGTGCGGATCGGCCCTAGCGGGGCTGAGAAGGGCGTTGCCGCTGCGGAGTGCCTGCGTCAACTTTAGGAATGATGAGCGTCGCAGAGGTCATCGATGAAATCCGGCGATTGCCGGCGGCTGATCTAGCCAAGGTCATGGTGGCGGTCACCGATCGTTCTGCGGAGTTGGGAGGTATCGAGTCGGAGAGTTCAGATTTTGCTGCTAAGTCGAGGGATGCCTCCGAAGATGAATTCGCTTGGGCTGCCGACCGTGTGTTCATCGAACACAAAGAACTCTTCCGCCGATTGGCGCTGTAATCACGGGTGGGCCGACGCAGACTTGGCGGACCTGGCCGCTAAGTTCCACAGTCTCCCCCCGCGGCGGGGTCGGTCCCACCTATTTACACAAAAGGTGCCACAATATCATATTTTCGGGTCAGTTGGACGGTCCGCGGGGGAGGGTTTGGGCAGGCCGGCGGTTGTGCCTCCCGCCGGCAGGGGATGGGGTTGGATGCGCGCCCCTGCCGGGGCGCTGGGGGGGAAGGAAGGTGGGACGCTTTCTCCGAAAGCGCCGAGGGCACGGGCGGCCGGCTCGGAGATCGGAGCCCTACCTTGGGGACGCCGAGTGAGGTGGGGATGGACCGAGAGGACTCGTTCCCTACCGGGCCGCGAAGGCGGGTAAGGTCGGGGGACGCCGGGTCGGGGGACCCGGCCTACAGGGTGACTGATCGGTTTACGGCGGCTTTCAGTGCGCGGCGGGGTCGGTCCCACCTATTTACACAAAAGGTGCCACAATATCATATTTTCGG
>CAINWP010000285.1 GCA_903854475.1 uncultured Verrucomicrobiota bacterium | reverse complement strand
GAGCGGTCCGTGTGTGCAGATCCTGCTCCTAGGTAGGGACCGATCTCCGAGCGGTCCGTGTGTGCAGACGCGGCGCTTTCGGAGAAATCGCCCTACCTCGGAAGTGCGCGGGTAAGGTTGGGTTCCTTCCTCTTGGTTCTTTCCTCCTTTTTCTTCTTCTTTCTCCTGAGCCGATTAACCCACGAGTCGACGGTGTTGAGCAAAGGCCGGGCGCAGCGACCGAGCCAGTTCTTCCTGCAATTGCTGGAGACCTTGATAAATCGCGACGTTGGCGGCTTTAGGAACTGTGGTCTCGTTGGCAATCACGGATACAAACCGCTCAGTGATCTCAGAGATGCCCACAGACTCCCCCTTCTCTCGGCGCCAACACCAGAGGGCCTGCAGCGCCGCTCCATAGGCTGCTCCCTCGGCAACTTTGAGAGTGACCACCTCGGCATTGAACACATCAGCCATGATCTGCCGCCACAGTTTGGACTTCGCACCACCACCGGTCGCACGAACCTGTTGGGCACTGACTCCCAGTGTTGCGAGTCGGCGCAGACCATAGTTCATACCTAGGGTCACTCCCTCCATGGCCGCTCGGGCATAATGCGCCGAGGTGAAGGTCTTCGGACGAACCCCGAAAAACACCCCCGTGCCATCCGGGATATTGGGGGTTCGCTCTCCTTCAAGATAAGGCAAGAGCATCAGACCGTCGGAACCCGCCGGAGCCTTGGAGGCCAATTTCTCGAACTGGGCGTGATCCAGATTTGCCTCAGATCGAACCATCTCCGTGGCCACCGTGACATTCATGGTGCAAAGCAGCGGTAACCACCGATTGGTCGAATCGCAGAAGGCGGCGATCTCACCGGCCGGGTCGATCACCGGCTTCTCGGCACAGGCATAGATCGTGCCGCTAGTCCCGAAACTGGCCGTAATGACACCCTCACGGGTGTTTCCTGTGCCAATGGCTCCCATCATGTTGTCACCCCCACCGGCGCTGACAACGACGCCAGGATTCAGCCCCAAAGTCTTAGCCGTCTTGGCCGACAAGTGACCAGCCGGACGATCACTGGGTGAAAGCGCGGGCAGCTTGTCTTCCAACTCGGGATCGATGGCGCGAATCACCGCAGACGACCAGCGACGTCGGCGGACATCCATGAGGGCCGTGCCCGAGGCGTCGCCATACTCCATAAACTTGTCGCCGGTGAGCCAGAAATTCAGGTAGTCGTGAGGCAAGAGAACCGTGGCCAATCGGGCAAAGTTCTCAGGCTCATGCCGCTTCAGCCAAAGGATCTTCGGAGCGGTGAACCCCGGCAGAACGGCATTGCCTAGGGCCTGATGAGTTTTCTTGGTCCCACCCATTGCAGCCGTAATCTCCGCGCACTCCGGAGCGGTCACCGTGTCACACCATAGCTTGGCCGGGCGGATCACCCGATCCTGCGCGTCGAGCGCCACAAATCCGTGTTGTTGACCGCTGACACCGATGGCGACGACTTCCGTTGCCTTGGCCTTGGCAGACTTCAGGGCCGCCTGGATGGCACGGGTCGTGGCCCGAACCCATTGGGCGGGGTCCTGTTCTTTGGCTCCGGCCGGGAGCCCAGACAGGAGGCTGTGGGGGGCAGATCCCTCCCCCAGGACGCGGCCGGAGACCGCGTCGACAATCAGCGCCTTGGTGGATTGAGTGCCAGAATCGATGCCGATGAGGAGCGAACGTTGAGCCATAGGAAGTTGGCCTCATCGTGAAATCAGCCCACCTCGCTGTCGAGCCTTGGCCATCGCCTCACTTCAGGCAGGCACTCAATGCATGTGCAGCGGGGACATGAAGTACAACCGTCCCTCCGGCAACCGCGACTGAAGGGGCAACCCCAGGTCTACCTTGACCGATCCAGAGCGGGCCTGACTCAGCAGCGAGAGGAAACCCGGGAAACGGAAGTGAGGTTGGTAGGTGACGAGTTTGGCACCATCCAGACGGGCCAACTGCAAGACACGATCTAGGGCCACTTCGAAATTTCCCAACTCATCGACCAAGCCCAGATTCAAGGCCTGTTGACCGGACAGGATCCGACCATCGGCGAACTCGGTCCAATTGGGGGCTAGTTTACGACCCTCGGTGACCCCGTCCTTCAAGTTCAACGCGGCCGAGTGGTTGCGACCGGTGCGGATGATGTCTTTAAACTTAGCGAAGCTCTCATCGATCATTCCCTGTAGGATGGCACGTTCCTCGGGCAGGACCTCTTCGGGAAGTTTTTCTCCGCTCATCATGTCCTTGAGCTTACCGCTCTTGGTGATGTCCGGCCGTACACCCACCTTGTCCATCAGGCCGCGGTAATTGTAGCTGTGGAAGATGACACCGATGCTGCCGGTCATGGTCAATTCATTGGCCACAATCCAACGGCAGGGGGCGCTGACATAATAACCGCCGGAGGCTGCCAGCGAGCCCATGGAGGCAACGACGGGGATGTCGTGTTCTTTCTGAAACTTCTCGAGCAACAGGTAGATCTCATCGCTGGCCAACACTTCGCCACCCGGTGAATCCACCTTCAGGATGACAGCGGATACCCCTTCGACGGCCGCCCGCTCCAACTGGTCACTCACCAACTCCACCATTGAAGAACCGATCTCCGAAAGAATCTCGCCGCTAATGACCCCCTCCAGACTGATCACCGCAACCTTGTCTTCAAAGGGAGAGTCGCGCACCAACACCTCGTGCAATTCAGCCGCACCGGGCGACTGGGTCGAAGGATGATGGGTCCAATTGAGGTCCGACTTGCCCACCACGGTCAGCCCAAGGGCCAGCAGCGAAATGACCAGCAGCGCCGAAACCCCCAAGGCCACCCACTTCCAGGCACCACCCCCGGATCGTTCGGGTCGCCCATTACTAGGACCTCCCGACTGCGGACGGTAAGAAGGTTGAACCCGTTGCGTTGGAAGGACCGGCGGAACCTGCAAAGGAACCGTGTTGGCGACCGGAGGAACTGCTCCAGCTTCAGGCCCCGAAGACGACGACTCAGACGAATCCATGAATGATGAAAGCTAAATTCCATCGACCGATCCTGCAAGGTCATCAGAGAGCTCTTCGGAGCGGATCCTTTGGGCAATCCAACTGCCTCGAGGCCTCAGCAACCGTTGATTCAGGTGAGCGGTGTGGGTGGAAAAAAGTCTCAGGGAAATTTCTACGGATGATAGCTCTCAGGATGAGGGCTTTGAATCACCGGGTCGACAGGCTTGGCGGCACCTCGACGACCGCGGGCCTCGTCCCAACGCTGCCGCTGATCCGGGCGCAAAAACCCCTCGATCCCAATCCGAGCGGCTTCGATCTCGCCTCGGGCGCGCGGAGCCACCGGAGCCCACAAGTCTCTGAGGCGAGCCTGAGTACTCTTCAAGATGACGCTAATTTGCTCCTGTTGTGCACTCTCCAAATTCAACTCCCGAGTCCAACGAGCCATCGCTTCCAATTGGGCGCTTCCTGGGGGCTTGACGATCGTCCCTGCGGACCGATTGGAAGATCCGGCGGCGTATGAGATCACCGGACTCGGAATCGCCGAAGTGGTCACAACCGAGCTGGGAATCGACTCTCGACGGGGACGTTCGCGGATCATCCGACCAACCAAACCTGTGCTCACCCCGCCGGTGAGGACTCCAGCGGCAAAGATCACCAATGCCGCGAGAACAATTCGCGTGGTGTTCACCAGGATTCTCCGTCTTCGAGATCTTCAATGAGGACCGCGGCAATTTCGTCACCGGCCCCATTGATCGCTTCAGTCACGGAACCCAACTCCCGCACCGTGCGGGGTCGTTCCTCTTCAACGAAAAGAATCATCGCAACCAGACAGACTGCGGCCGCAAAACCTGCAGTGGAGAACGCCGCTTTCCAAAAAACCGAAGCCCACCGCCGCAAGGATTCATTGGGCTCGACCCGATAGATGGCCGACAGAACACGGGCTTCGAAACCCGGGGGAACCGCCTGCTCAACCTTCTCGGTGCGGGCCGCACGAATCAGCGTCTGGTAAAGGATATTGCGATTCATCGACGGTAACTCCGGGGTGGACGCTGAAACATGGGACCCGGTTACCCTAAAAGGACTTCCGAAATCCGCCAACTAGGGAAACCCATCCAAATCACAAAACACCATCCGTCGAAAAACCCACTAAAAACCATTCTCGCAACCTAACCTCACAGTGACTCCTCAGTCCCAGAAGTCCCGCGGCTAAAGAAAGGTGTCCGTCTGCAGTCGGGATAACACTCGCTTCATTTCGGCGCGGGCCCGGAAAGCCCTCACCTTAACCAAGGTCTGCGACCATCCCGTGATCATGGAAATCTCTTTCACGGATCGGTCTTCCAATTCGAGAAGGGTGAGCACCAATCGATGCTCGGGACTCAGTTGTTCAAAGACCTTTCGCACCAAGGATCGAGCTGCCTCCGCGTGATGATCTCCCCGATCCGGACTGGCGGCGTGACGGTCGATCCACTCTTTTTCCTCAACTGAAAGGTCGCTGAGACTCTCTTCGCGCCGACGGCGCTGACTGCGCAATGCATCCAAGCAGGCGCGAGTGGCCATGCGCATTAACCAATGCTCGAACGGGGCCTCACCCCGCCAAGAATCCAATCGGGAGAAGGCCTTTACCAAGACGTCTTGAACCAGATCAGCAGCGTCTTCTTCTCGACGTAGATAGCGACGAGCCAAAGCAAACAACCGGGATTGGTGACGGGTAACCAGTTCTCCAAATCTCTCGGTTTCTCCCGCCAGCACCCTGCGAATAATCTCCGTATCGGAGACGGCTTCCGGAGCCAGTGTCGACTCGGATTCAGACAGGGACTGGGAAGTCCAAGCCTGCTCCCCAAACGTCAGATGGATGGCAACATTCACGCGGAGTGTTTCGTTTGGAGGTTTCCCGATCGGATCATTGTGAAACCACGTTGGCCGAGCCTACACAATTGAGCCTGCAAGGATTATGCCAATACTAAGGGGCGATGAAATTTCAGTCGAAACGTCTCTGGGATACGGTAGTAAGTCTACGAAGCGGAATCTAATTTTATCGTGATAAGGGTTTACATGGAAAACAAAGGCCCACGACGGCTAAAAAGGTCGGTTTTGTTCAACTCCGCCAACCGTTGACCACGTTCGCACTGATTTGTCTCAATGGCCAGTTGTGAGCCTGACTGAAACAAACTCTCTCCCGGCTTTCGAACATCCCATCCACCCCGTCCACTCTTCCAATAGATTCACCCAAACTCTGGGTTCTATTCCCCACTCAAAATGAACTTGGGCCCTTTGCCCCAAGGCTCCCTTTATTATCCACAATCACTGTCCCCAGACCCCTGCGCGAAAACCGACAGTTATCTAATGAAGTTCAGAGAGAGCGAAGAGTTGTTGCCTTGCTGTCATACCGCCTACGGTCGGAGATGCAGTTGACCGACCGATGGGTATTGATCACCGGTGCTTCGAGCGGATTCGGGGCCGCGGCCGCCGAAGCGTTTGCCCGGGCGGGTTGCCGACTGGTCCTGGGGGCTCGTCGTCAGGACCGCTTGGCCCAGGTGGCCTTGACGTGCCGCTCGCTCGGAGTTTTGGCTGAGTTCCACGAACTCGATGTGGCCTCCACGGGCTCAGTGACTGCGTTCACCCAATGGATGCAAACTCTCACAAAGCAGGTGGATGTACTCATCAACAACGCCGGCGGCGCCCATGGATTGGACACTGTAGCGACCGGGCGAGATGAAGACTGGGAAGCCATGGTTCAGTCCAATTTTTTGGGACTAGCGCGAGTCACTCGAGCGGTACTGCCGATGATCCCCCACCATCAAGGGGCCAGCATCCTCAATATCGGATCCATCGCCGGCCACCAGGCCTATGAGGGCGGATCCATTTACTGCGGAGTGAAGGCTGCTGAGCGCAGCATCACCCAGGCGCTGCGTCTCGAACTCAACGGCACAGGGATCCGCGTCAGCTCACTCGATCCAGGCATGGCCCTCACCGAATTTTCCGACGTCCGCTTCCGCGGAGACGCGGCTCGGGCCAAGCAAGTGTACCGAGGGGTGGAACCGCTCGTGGCTCAAGACATCGCCGAAACACTCGTTTGGATGGCCTCACGACCTCCGCACGTGAACATCGACGAAATCATCATCAAGCCCACCGATCAGGCGGCCATCCACAAGGTTCACCGCCGCGTCACTACCTGAGTCTGAGTTGTCTGAGACACTCCTCGCCCGGCAGCCCAGGGAACGGACGGTGAGACACCGTCCCTACCAAACTTGCTGCCACCTCCCCGGTAGGGCTCGAGTCTCTCGGGCCATCCCCTCCTCGTCTGGCAGCCCAGGGAACGGACGGTGAGACACCGTCCCTACCAGATCGGCCCGTCACACGCACCCCTCACCTCAAGTGGGGAATTTTAATTGCCACCAAGGGGGGGGAATAATTGTCGTTGAACACACGGGGAGACATCGCCCCAAGGTCTGCCGAAAAAAGGAACCTCACCTCGAACGACCGAATAGGGGCTCAGGGCCAGACAAAGCCCGGATATTTGGTTCGGATTTGGACACGCAGCTTGGGGTAGGATACTTCACGCCAACGCGGAAAATCTGAGACCACTTCCAGTCGTTTCCCATCCGGAGCTTGCAACGCCAACCGGACCGGAATGGCCCCTTCACCGACCGTTGGGTGCGTCTTGAGTTGGAAGCATTCAGTTAACTTGACCTGGGCTTCCGGACCGGGGATTTCGTCGGCCTCGGCTTCGGGATCTGGCTCCGTGTAGGTGAGCTTGAGGCGACGGCCTTCCAGCCAAGGCAGATGCACGGGCATTAATTCGTCCAGCCAGGCAATTTGTTCGGGAGCCAGATGGGCCCGGAATGCCTCCTTGAGCGGAGCCGACTGAGCCTGCTTGACTAGAGTTAGCCCTCGAAAGCCACGATTCAGCGCAGCCACGAGCGCAGCGCCGTCGAAGGCCGGGAATTCCAACTGCGGCAAGGCCCGAGCTATCAGATTCACCCGGGCTATGAACTGCTTGAGTTCATGATCCAACTGAGGGAGATCAAACCCACCGCGGGCGAAAGTCTCCGCCAGACAGCGTCCGGACTGCTCCGGATCGGACTCCCGTTGGTGCTCCGTGGCCACCACGAGGTCTAGGAAGCAAATGCGCCGCACCGGTGAAACCCGCTTGTGAAGCCGGTCAAACACATGATCTACCGACGTGTGGAAGTGCTGCGGAAAGAGCTCGCGCAACCACTCCGTCTTCACGGTCGTGGCCAGTCCTAGGAGGGTGAGAACACCCCCGCTGCGACCGGACACCTCACGAATGCTGCCCACAACCATCAACTCCGCCTGCTGCACCACCGACTCGCGCATCAGGCTGCCGGCGCGCCCTTCGGTCAGGAGACAATCTAGCGACCCGGAGTCCTTCCGAACGCACACCTGGTCCACGAATCCGGCACAGAGGGACTTGAGCAACCCCTCATCCCCTGCCTCGGCCGGGGCCGCCCCGGAATCGCGAGTCATCATCTTCTCGCGCTCGGCAATGCGCACCAGTTGCTGAAACGTGTCCTCCACCTGTCGGGCCGTCTGGGCGTGAATGCCACGTCGGCGACAGGCCTCCAGTGAGAAGTGTGCGTTGCGCGCATACTGATGGGCCCGGAGCAATGTGTGGAAGTCGCTCTGGGTGCTGCCCTCGAACAACTCCCGGGCATCAGCCGAAGAAGGGTCCTCCCGATTGACCCGCATGAGCAAATCGCGACCACTGACCAATGCAGCGCAAAGACAGGCCGCTGGCACACAACCGCGACGCGAGGCCTCAACGAGCAAGCGAGCGAAGCGCGGGTGCATCGGCAGGCGGAGCATTTGACGCCCCACCGGGGTGAGGTCGGAGCCAGAGCTCTCCGCTCCGTGCCCCTCTTCCAGCGCCCCCAAGATGTGCAGCAATCGCTCAGCCCGAAGGACCGCCGCCTTATCGGGTGCGTCTAACCAATCGAAGGTGGCCGCCTGACGCACACCCAACGAATGGAGCAGCAGAACCACCTCGGCCAGATCCGCTCGCTGGATTTCCGGGGTGTTGCGGGCGGGGCGATTGAGATGCCCACTTTCAGTCCACAACCGCCAGCATGTCCCTGGCGCGGTGCGCCCGGCTCGCCCTGCTCTCTGGTCGGCCGAGGCCCGACTAATTTCTTCGACCATCAGCGTCTGGATTCCTCGCTCGGCATCGTAACGAGCCATCCGCGCCAAACCGCCATCGACCACGTGACGGATCCCATCGATGGTCACTGAGGTTTCCGCCACGTTGGTAGAGACCACAATTTTTCGCAGCGGACTGGGTTGGAACGCACGATCTTGATCGTCGGGACCTAGTTCCCCGTGAAGCGGGATCAACGCTACCCGCTCACCCAAGCGGGCTGCCGCCAAGGCCCCCAAGGCCGCCTGAATCTCGCCCTTGCCGGGCATGAACACCAAAATATCCCCCTCCCAGCCGGCTTCAACGATCCGCTCCACCTTGTCAGCGGCCAATTCATGGACCGGACGACTGTCGCCGTAGTCGAGCCACTGCATTTCAACCGGAAATGTCCGCCCTTCCGAAACCAGGATCGGGGCTGAAGCCGGAGCAATCCCGCCCTGAGGCAAATCGCTGCCCCCCTGTTCCGTCACGGAGGCGGGCACCGAAACCGAGGCCGCCAAATAACGTGCCACCGGTTCAGCCTCCAGCGTAGCGGACATCACCACCAGACGCAGGTCTGGCCTCTCAGTGGCCTGAAGTCGCTTGGCCAGCGCCAACGCCACATCGCTGAGTAAATTGCGCTCGTGGAACTCATCGAAGATCAGCACGCCAATCTGGCTGAGCCGCGGATCATCCTGAATCCATCGCAAGAGGATTCCCTCGGTGACAAAGGCAATCCGGGTCGCGTCGCCGATCCGATCCTCGAACCGCACCTGGTAACCCACCTCTGCACCGAGCCGAACTTGCCGTTCCCAAGCCACCCGAGTAGCCACAGTTCGTGCCGCTACCCTCCGCGGCTGCAGCACGACAATTTGACGCCCCTCCGGCACGAGGCCTGCATCCAGGATCATCTGCGGCACCTGAGTGGTCTTGCCCGATCCTGTGGCGGCGACCAGCACCAGTTGATTACCCTCGGTGAGCGTGCGGATCAGGTCAGCATGCAACCGCCAGATGGGGAGACCATTGTCAGGCACGGCAGGTCAGCGTTTCGCGATGAAAACGAAGTAGACCATGGCGGCCTCCATGAGGACCGACACTCCCAGAAGCATTCCCGAAGGCATGAACTTGCCGGTCTTCCGCAAACGAATGAAGAACACCGCCTGAAGCACGATAAGGACCCCGACGGCCACCGTTCCTGGCAATTGACCCAAGGCCACGAGCGCCAACGGAACCGCCGAGCCCATCGAGGCGATGAGGGATGCCTTGGACTTGGCCTTTAGGAACCCCATCAGCCCACCGGCGACGAGGAGGGCGATAAAGACCCACAATAGAATGACAGCCATCGGATGCATGGGCCGGAGGGAATACGGCGAACAGGCTGCTGAGGCGATCACCAATCTAAGGTCTATAGGATCATCGATCGGGGCGGATGCATGTCTTCACCGCCCGATTGCCCTGGGCCATGGAACGAAAAAGTTCAGGCACCTCATCCAACGAAACCTCGCCATCGACAAAGTCCCCCACCCGAATCACGCCCCGCTCGATCAAATCGAGAGCGG
>CAINWP010000284.1 GCA_903854475.1 uncultured Verrucomicrobiota bacterium | reverse complement strand
TCGTCTGTCCCTTGAGGAACCGCCGCCAGAAGGGCAGTTCAATTTCGTTGCGATAGAACTCGGCCGTCTTGGAGTGGAACGGCACCGGGCCGAGCGAGGAACCCTCGCCGCCATGCCAGCCGCCGTGCGACCACGGCCCCATCACCAGCGTGTTGAAGATGCCCGGGTTCTGCCGCTCGGTGGCGCGGTAGGTCTTGAGCGCGCCCGAGAGATCCTCGGCATCGAACCATCCGCCCACGGTCATCACCGCGGCGCGGACGTTCTTCAGGTGAGGCGTGATGTCGTGACGGGCACACCACTGGGCGTTGGTGATGTGGCCGATGAGGTTGTCCCAGAAGTCGATCTTGCCCTTGTAGTACCGATCACCCAAGTCGCCCACCGCCCCGCCCCGCAGGAAGAATTCGTATCCGTCGGGCGTGCCGTAGTCGAAGGGCACGGGCTCCTGACTGAGCGGGTTCTGAAGCTTCTGCCCGAAGAAGTTGAAGAAGCCGAAGTTGTGGGCCAGCAGGAACGCGCCGCCATGCAATGTGTCGTCGCCATCGAACATGTCGGCCACCGGGGCCTGCGGCGAAACGGCCTTCAACGCCGGATGCGAATCGATCATGCCCATGGCCGCAAAGAAGCCCGGGTACGAGATGCCGTCCATACCCACGTTGCCGTTGTTGTGGCGCACGTTCTGGACCAACCACTCGATGGTATCCCAGGTGTCGGTGCTCTCGTCGGTGTCCTTCGGGCCGGTCTTGGTCGGCTTGTGCGGGCGGACGTCAACAAAGGTGCCCTCGGAGGCAAAGCGACCACGCACATCCTGGCAAACGAAGATGAACTTCTCGCGCACCAACCCGTCGCCGAAGCCCGGATTGCGGCCGGCATCCACCGTGTACGGCTTGAGGTTGTATGGGGTCCGCCGCAGGAGAATGGGGTACTGGCCGGGCTCCTTCGGCGTGTAGACAGCGGTGAAAAGAGTCACGCCGTCGCGCATCGGAATGCGCACCTCGCGCTTGGTGTAATTGGCCTCGAATCCGCCGGAGTCGTCGGCCTGCACCCGGGCACAGAATAGAAGCAGCAGGATCGGGCAAAGCACTCTGGCCCACACAACACGGCATTGGACACCCATGGGCCGAAGATTGGCCTGCCCCCTAGCCCGAGTCCATAACGAGAGACTGCGGGCGTGCGGAAGATCGCTGACTCAGGAGCGCACGCCGCCAGTATCCGACACATCAACAACCCGACCTTAGCCGGAACGCTTTGAGTTAGATCGGTCGTGCTGGCTGCATCCTCTTCCGCAAGGGCTTCGCTGTTCGCTCGTTACGGGCCTCAAGCACGAGCCTCAGCGCGGCCCGCGCCTCGTTCTCGCCTCATCTTACAAAAGAATCCGCCACGCCCTCTCTTTCCTCCCAACAGAAATCGTTGCGACGCTTCAGGGCAGGACGGCGTTGACCAGGGCGTTGCCGATACCGATGAGGGCCGCGCCCGAAATCAATCCGGCGCAAATGGGTTCACAACCCTCCACCCACAGGTCGTGCTGGGGAGAGCCTGCGACGGCCTTGCGGCCCATCCACCAGAACACAAAGGCCCCGATCCACATGGCCAGCGTGGACTCCGGCGGCAGCACGACCCCGAGCCCGATAGACACCGCCGACAGCGGAAAGCGTCCCCGCGAGCGAATCCGCAGCACCTCAAAAACTAACGCCACGATGGCTGCGATCGCCATGGCCACCATGGCCGAAGCCGGCAAGCTGCCCAACCCCTTGGCGATGAGATCGGCTACACCCTTCCACTGAACGGCCGCCGGCATGGCAAACTGCTCGGTGACCAGCGTGGCCGTGGAGCGGACGCCGGCCGCATTGGGCGGCAGGAATAGCAGGTAAAACAACGGCGTGGCCGCGAGCGCACCCGCCACGATGCCG
>CAINWP010000283.1 GCA_903854475.1 uncultured Verrucomicrobiota bacterium | reverse complement strand
GGTAGGGCGATTTCTCCGAAAGCGCCGCGTCGGTGGGGACGGACCGCTCGGAGATCGGTCCCTACCTAGGAGCCGCGTCGGTGGGGACGGACCGCTCGGAGATCGGTCCCTACCTAGGAGCCGGATCGAACTGGGACGGACCGCTCGGAGATCGGTCCCTACCTAGGAGCCGGATCGAACTGGGACGGACCACTCGGAGATCGGTCCCTACCTGGGAGCCGGATCGAACTGGGACGGACCGCTCGGAGATGGGTCAATACCTAGGAGCCGGATCGGACCGGGCCGGAGCAAGCTTTGGAGGCGATCACCCAAACCCCTCGCGCGCAGCGCGAAAGCAACCCCTCCCCCGAGCCTCCCTGCGAGCGCAGGACCGGTCCCGCGGAGCCCCCACCCGCCCACGCACCCAAAAACCTCTCCCTGTGGAGCCTGTCTCTAATAATTAAAAATAATTTAGAGTGGCCCCTTTTGTGTAAATAGGTGGGACCGACCCCATTATAAAATTCCCCGGGATTGCGCCAGGGCCCGTCCGTAGGTCAGCCTGCAGAACCACCGCCCCATGCCCACCTTCCCCCCGTCTCGCCGTTCTCTCTGGGTGCTGTTTCTGGGGCTGCTCCTCAGCTCGCGGTGCGCCGCCCAGGGTGAGCCCAATTTCGACGTGGCCGCAGAGGCCCTGCGTCAGGTGGCCCGACACTCCGGGGTCTTCGATGCACCGCCCGTGCTCATGCCCACCCGAAAATTACCGGACGGCCCGCTGTTAGGTAATGGCGATCTCGGCGTCGCCATCGGCACCGTGACCGAGCGCCTGCGCTACCACGGATTGGGCGAGGACGGCGGCGCCAAAGTAACCACCCGTTCCACAACGGAGACCAACAGCCCAGAACGCCACCGATTCTGGATCGCAAAAAACGACTTCTGGAAAACCAAGTCGATCTACCCCAATGCCCACCCCTGCCCAATCGCAGCCATCGATCTGAATATTCCCGCCCTCTTCAATGGAATTTACCACGCTGAACAGCGACTGGACACCGCCGAGGTGCTCCACACCCTGCGGACCACCCAGCGAGTCGAAGATCCACCGCCCTTCACCCGGGCTGGAGCGACGCTTCGCATCCGGTCGTGGATTGCAGCGACCGAAAACCTGCTCGTGATCGAGTTGTCGGTCGATGGACAGTCCTCAGACACCAACCCCTTCGGACCCACCGATCTCATGGGCATCGAAGCCAAGTTGGCCCCCATCACCGGCAATGAGGCGGAGACCGCCTCGGGCAATTTGCCTGATGGCTACTGGTCGATCCGACGGTTTGTGTCCACCGATTCATCGATCGCTCTCGAACAGAAACCGTTGCGCAAGGCCAGCGAGGCGGCGGTGGCACTTCGCCTGTTTCATCATCGCAAACCCGGACTGCCGTGGAGCCGGGGCGATGGCTGGTCGGCCGACCGATTCGTCCTCTCGCCGGCGCAACCCATCGTGCTGGTCGCGGCCGTTGTCACTGATGAGGAATCCGCCCAACCGCTCGATGACGCCAAGAAGCGAATCGCCGCCCTCACCCCGGAACGCATCGAAGCCCTCCGCTCGGCACATCGTCAGTGGTGGCAGAATTTCTGGTCGCAGTCCTTTGTGGAAATCGGAGACCCCCTGCTTGAACGGTACTACTACGGTTCGCTCTACCTCATGGCTGCTTGCAGTCGAAATCCAAAGTTTCCGCCATCGCTCTTCGGCAACTGGACGACGACGGATGGCCCCTCGTGGCAGGCCGATTACCACCTGAACTACAATCATCAGGCACCCTGGTGGGGAGTCTTTGCTTCCAACCATCCCGAATTGGCCGAGCCCTACGATGCCCCCATTCTCGACTACCTACCGACCGCGCGGACCAATGCGCAAGAACTCCTGAAAGTGCGGGGAGTCTACTACGACGTCGGCGTCGGACCCCGCGGCCTGGAGACCTCCTTCATGCCCGATGGTCATGGCATTCCCGGCGAAGGCCGCCGGATGTTCCTCGGTCAAAAGAGCAATGCCGCCTTCGCCGCAGTGAACATGTTCCTGCGCTTTTACCACACCTACGACCGGAACTATGCGCGGAAGGTTTATCCCTTCCTGCGCGAAACAGCCCTGTTCTGGGAAGACTACCTGCACCTAGACAAGGGCCGTTACGTGATTCGCAACGATGCCTCAGGCGAGGTCGGCGATGGCGGCAGTGACCGTAACAACAGCCTGTCCTTGGGACTCGTGCGAATGCTCTTCCAAGGGATGCTAGATGTGAGCACGGAGTTAGGCACCGATGCCGACCGACGCGACCGATGGCGAGATGTTCTCGGGCGGCTCAGCGACTTCCCCACGGTGGAGGTCGATGGCATCCGACGCATTCGAGGGGCCGAGGCCGGGCCCGCGGCGAGTCGGATCGGGCCATCGCGCAACAACACACGCCTCGAATGGATGGGCATGGTCTGGCCCACGGGAGTCCTCGGCCTGGGTTCAGATCCTGCGATGCTGCGCCTGTTGCAAGACGACGCCCGGGGCTGGGCCGAGAGCGAATGGATCGGACACTTCAATGGATTTAGCATCACCTTTCCGGGAGCCGCTCGAGTGGGGTATGATCCCGAGGATCTCCTCCGCAAAATGCGCCGCCAAGTCACCGAGTTCGGGCTTCCTAATCTCATGATCTTTGGCGGAGGGGGTGGCATCGAGAACTGCTCGGGCGTGCCCGCCACGGTCAATGAGATGCTCCTGCAATCGCACGATGGAGTCTTGAGGCTGTTCCCGGTCTGGCCGCAAGATCGGGCTGCCCAATTTGGAAACTTGCGGGCGCGAGGCGCGTTTCTAGTGAGCAGCCAATTGAGAGAGGGACTAGTTCAGTCCGTCCAAATCCGAAGCGAACGAGGGCGCGAATGTGTCATCCAGAACCCCTGGCCCGGTCGACCCTGGGGAGTGCTGCGGAAGGGACAATCCTTGGAACCGCTCTCTGCAAACCCGGCCAGCCTCGCGACTCAACCGGGCGAAATCCTTGTACTAAAACCTCTACGACTCTGATCCACCGACTCCCATCACACCGCATCCTGTTTTAGCCAAAGCAAGTGCTGCAGGGGTTTTACCTCAAAGAGAATTGGAAAAATCTCTATCTTATGACAGGTTACGGTCACCTCGTCGGTCTGGCGATGAACTCGACTGACCGGAGGGAAACACCGAAAACAGTCTGTGACCCATGTCCGATAACGTCATCATCCGAGCTCTTCGACATGTCCGAATATCCATGGCCCAATGGGTGGATTCCGACTTCATTCCCGGCGGCGCTCTAGCCCTGAAGGAAAAGCCCGAACAGGTCGAATGGGTCCGAACTCTTCCGTTCCTCTTCCTGCACCTAGGCTGCCTGGGTGCAATCTGGACCGGTTGGAGTTGGACGGCCGTCCTCACGGCGATCTCCCTCTACTTTATTCGGATGTTCTCCGTCACCGGTTTCTTCCACCGCTATTTCTCGCACCGCACCTTCAGCACCTCCCGCTTCATGCAGTTTATTTTTGCGGTGCTGTGCGGCACCTGCGTCCAACGCGGTGCGCTGTGGTGGGCCGCGTCGCACCGCCACCATCACCAGCACTCCGATGACCCCGATGATAAGCACTCGGTTCGGCAAAAGGGTTTCCTCTGGGCCCACATTGGCTGGATCACCTGCTCCAAGAATTTCCCGACCGATTACAGGCGCATCAAGGATTTGTCCAAGTTCCCAGAACTGGTGTTTCTAAATCGCTACGACCTGCTCGTCCCAGTGCTCTTCGCCCTTTCCCTGACTGGCATCGGCTCACTGCTCCATCACTTCGCACCGTCACTGGGGGTGACCGCCGGCCAATTGTTGGTGTGGGGCTTCTTCATTAGCACCACCGCCCTCTTCCACGGCACAGCCTGCATCAATTCGCTGGCGCATGTGTTTGGATCCCGCCGCTACAAGACCGACGACGACAGCAAGAACAGCCTCATCCTCGCTCTCATCACCCTCGGTGAAGGCTGGCACAATAACCACCACCAGCACATGACCTGTGTGCGACAGGGTTTCTTCTGGTGGGAAGTGGATATTACCTACTACTTGCTAAAAATGATGTCGTGGACCGGCCTCATCTGGGATCTGCGACCGGTTCCAAAATCGGCCTATTCGGAGTTGGAGCTCAAACGCTAAGACTGAACACAGAAGCGTTACAAAGGCAGAAGCTTCTAGAAAATAGGCATTAAGAGGTTCTCACTCAGATCTCGCAGATCTCTATCCGACCTCCTTACGGCATCCCATCCAACGCTTTGAAAGAGCCGACCTCTGCGCCTTAGGCGAGGTCGGCTTTATTCATTTCCTAACAGAGTGATGAGCAAGACTCCCTAGAACGCTGGATGCCCAAAGCCGACTTACTTTCGGCGCAGGGGGGCACTCGCTCGACGCATCTCGCGTTCGTCCTCGCGTTTGCGGACATCCTGACGTTTATCGTACTCGACCTTGCCCTTACAAATGGCCAGCAACAACTTCACTCGATCGCCCTTCCAATAGAGGGACAAAGGGATTAACGAGTTGCCTTTCACATTGGCCAAGTCCGCCAACTTCCGGATCTCGGACTTATTGAGCAGGAGCTTGCGGGGAGCCTTCGGTGCGTGGACCTCATGGGTCGCAAAGACGTACTCCTCGATATGAGCGTTGTGCAGCCACACCTGGCCGCGCTCCACCTTCGCGAAGGCGTCGGCGATCTGAACCTTACCAGCCCGCACCGACTTCACCTCAGAGCCTCGCAGAACCAACCCAGCCTCGTAGGTATCGAGGATGTGGTAATCCCGCCGGGCTTTAGAGTTGGTGACGATTTCGGACATAAGAGCAAAACGCCGGAGAAGGGCTTCTCCGGCGCGACCGTGGGCTCAGGAAAAATCGGTTCCGATCCAATCGGTTCCGAAGCAGCAACCTTTCTTAGGCTACCACTGTCTTGCGGCGGCGCTTGGGAGCCGGCTTTCCGACCACGACTTCAGCGACCTCGGAAGACTCTTCCATAGTTGATTCAAAGGTAATCTTGCCCTCAATGATCTCGAGCAGCGCGATATCCGCGATACCTGCACCTACCGGGGGTTCCACGAGAGGACGGCACAAGCCGCCGCCGCCCGATGTGAGCTGGCGAACCCGGCGAGACATGAGATTCACCAGCGTGCTGGGATTCCCGACGATTTCGAGGGCTTTCTTGGTCAGTTCGGAGTTCATCGCGTCAACAATTGAAACCACAGGATAAGACAGGAATCGGTCCCGGCAACAGCTTTATCCGGAGGGGTCCGGCAGGATAACGGAAACCCCAGTGGCCTACAAAAGCGCATGAAGACCCGGGCACCCGCCTGAAAGTCCTTTTTCAACAACAACTCCCAACAATGATTCAGGCATCATCCCGCCGCACCCCGGCCACCCCGACAAACCCGGGCAGCAGCGGGACCGGACCGGAGCGAGCATTGAAGGCAAACACCCTCATCCCCCTCGCGCACCGCGCGAAAACCTCTTCCTTCTGCGCCTTCCTGCGCCTTCCTGCGAGCGCAGGTCTGGTCCCGCGAAGCCCGCACCGAGACCACAGCCCGCTCCAGCGTTCCCAACACAATTCTGAGCCTTCCTGCGAGCTCCGGACGCCGGGTCAGGAGACCCGGCCTACAAGGGCCTCGAGGCTCAATCCACGAAGAACGGGAGATGATTACGGAGCAACCCGAACCACCTCCCAGCTCTCACCCTAAGCTCACATGTGAGCAATGAGATTGTCACCGAAGGCCGAGCATTTGATCTCCGTCCCACCCTCCATGAGTCGAGCGAAGTCATAGGTCACCTTCTTCGAACCGATCGCCCCGTTAAGACCCTTGAGGATCAAATCGGCCGCCTCGATCCAACCAAGATGACGCAGCATCATTTCACCCGAGAGCACCACCGAGCCCGGGTTGACCATGTCCTTACCGGCGTACTTGGGCGCCGTACCGTGAGTAGCCTCGAAAATGGCGTGGCCAGTGATGTAGTTGATGTTGCCGCCCGGAGCGATGCCGATGCCACCCACCTGAGCCGCCAACGCGTCGCTCAAGTAATCGCCATTCAAATTGAGCGTAGCGATCACGTCGAAATCGGTCGGTCGGGTGAGCACCTGCTGCAAAGCGATATCAGCGATGGAATCCTTGATAACGATGCCCGCACCCGGCTTGCCCTCGGGGATCTTGCACCACGGACCGCCATCAATTTCCACAGCTCCGAAGTGTTCCTTGGCCACCTTGTAGCCCCAGTCGCGGAAGGCTCCCTCGGTGAACTTCATGATGTTGCCCTTGTGGACCAAGGTCACCGACTTACGCCCGTTGGTGATAGCGTACTCAATGGCGCTCTGGATGAGGCGCACACAGCCCGAATAGCTCACCGGCTTAATACCAACGCCCACCTGAATGTCGGTCGGGAAACCCTCGTTGCCTGCCATCTTCCAGAAGTCGGCGGCCGCCTGAGTGGTGCCGAAACGAATCTTGGAAAACTGTTTGGGAAATTCCTTGGCGATGAAGTCCAAGATTTTCTGGGCTTCCGGAGTCCCAGGCGCGTATTCGATACCGGCGTAAATGTCTTCGGTGTTCTCGCGGAAGATGACCATGTCCACCTGCTCCGGTCGCTTAACCGGGCTCGGCACGCCGGCAAAATACTGCACCGGACGCAAACACACATACAGGTCGAGCATTTGGCGCAGCGCCACATTCAGCGAGCGGATGCCACCACCCACTGGGGTCGTCAACGGACCCTTGATGCCCACCAAGAACTCCCGGAACGCCTCAACGGTGTCATCCGGCAACCAGTTGTTGAAGCGCTTGAAACTCTCCTCACCGGCGAAGACCTCCATCCAGGAAATCTTGCGCTGGCCACCGTAAGCCTTGGCCACGGCCGCATCCATCACCCTCACCGCGGAGGCCCAGATATCCGGGCCGGTACCGTCACCCCGGATGAAGGGAATGATGGGTTGGTCGGGAACGTTGAGCTTGCCGTTCTGGATGCTGATCTTACCGCCGACAGGGACGGAGCAGGTGGTGTAGGCCATGTGGGTTGTTCTTTCTCGAAAAATTCACCGCCGTGGGGCTTCCACGGCAAACCCGGATTTAAACGGGTCGGACCCCAGTCGGGCAAGGGGAACTGGGAGGGTCTTCAAACTCTACGGTTCTTCGTTCCCAATTTTCCGTTAACAGGTGTCCACGCCCAGACGGCTGGCGAGGATTCTGGCTTTTTGCGGAACCACCATCCCATACTCACTGAGCCATGAACGTTTTTGTTACCGGCGGGGCTGGATACATCGGTTCGGTCTGCGTCGAAGAACTCCTGAATGCCGGACACTCAGTCACGGTCTTCGACAATCTCTCCGAAGGCCATCGTTCCGCCGTAGATTCGAGAGCCTCATTCGTGGGCGGGGATTTCAGCGACCGCAGCCTCATCGACTCGGTCGTCGGCCAAGTGAAGCCGGAGGCCGTCATCCACTTCGCCGCGCACGCGCTGGTGGGAGAGTCGATGACCAACCCTTCCAAATACTTCCGCAACAACGTGGCCTCCGGCATCAACTTGCTCGACGCCTGCGTGACTCATGGCGTCCGGAAATTCGTCTTCAGCTCCACCTGCGCCACCTACGGCATCCCCGAAAAGATGCCCATGGACGAGACACTGCCGCAGCGGCCGGTTAATCCCTACGGCGAGTCCAAGCTCATGTTCGAGCGGATTCTCTCATGGTACCGCGACCTCCACAGCTTGGAGTTCGTGGCCTTCCGCTACTTCAACGCGGCCGGGGCCAGCGTGAAATTCGGCGAACACCACCGCATCGAAACCCACCTCATTCCCAACGTGCTAAAAGTGGCCCTGGGACAGAGAGCTCAAGTGGATATCTACGGCACCGATTATCCGACGCCCGACGGCACCTGCATCCGCGACTACATTCACATCGCCGATCTCGCTCAGGCCCATATCCAAGCCCTCGCCCCCGGCAAACATGGCTTTTTCAATCTGGGCAACGGCTCGGGTTTCTCGGTGCGCGAAGTCATCGAAGCCTGCCGGCGGATTTCTGGTCGGCCGATCGCGGTGGTGGAGAAAGACCGCCGCCCCGGAGATCCGCCCCGCCTCGTCGCCGCCGCACAAAAGGCCGCGACCGAACTCGGATGGCAGCCGCGCTTCCCTCACCTGGACCAAATTGTACAAACAGCCTGGGAATGGCATGTGAAACACCCCGACGGTTACCCGGACTGAACTCCCCTGAAACAGCCAGAGCCATGAGACTTCTTCGTCAACTCCTCATCGGGCTCTGGATCGTGTTAGCCGCGAGGGCTGCAGAGTTGGTGCCGATAAATTCTCGTCCGCCAGAATCCGGTCGAACTGCAGCCGGTCGTCTCGCCGGAAGCCGGCCGAACATCGTCCTTATCATGAGTGACGATCAGGGCTATGGCGAACTGGGTTGCCACGGTAACCCCGTCCTGCGAACCCCGCACCTGGATCGGCTCCATTCGCAAAGCCTCCGATTCACGCAGTACCATGTCAGCCCGACGTGCGCTCCGACCCGGTCAGCCTTGCTGACAGGCAGGCACGAGTTTCGCAATGGAGTCACCCACACCATCTTTGAGCGGGAACGCCTTCGGCTCGATGCGGTCACCTTGGCCGATGTACTCCGGAAGACCGGCTACACCACCGGGATCTTCGGCAAATGGCACCTCGGCGATGAAGACGCTTACCTGCCAGAACGACGCGGGTTCGACCGAGTGTTAATTCACGGCGGTGGTGGTATTGGGCAAACCTTCCCGGGGAGTTGCGGCGATGCCCCCAACAACCAGTACCACGACCCAGCCCTCTGGAATGGTAGCCGCTTTGAAAAGACCCACGGATACTGCACCGATGTCTTCATGGACCGAGCCGGCGACTGGATGGCCGAGTGCCAAGCTCAAGGGAAACCCTTCTTCACCATGGTCACGCCCAATGCCCCACACGGTCCCTACGTGATCCCCTCCGAAGAATGGGCCGCACCCTACCGGAACCGCGGGCTGTCTACTAATGCCGTGGCCTACTACGCCATGATCGCCCATCTCGATGCGGCGCTCGGTCGATTGCTGGCGCGTTTAGATCAGCTGCAGTTGAGCCAAAATACTCTGGTGATTTTCCAGACCGACAACGGGCATTCGGTGGACGGGATCTTCAACGCAGGCATGCGCGGAATAAAGGGGACCGCCTACGAGGGGGGAACCCGCGTGCCGGCCTTCTGGCGTTGGCCAGGCCGACTCCCTGGCGGTACCGACTGCGCCGCGCTCACGGCCCACATCGACCTCTTTCCAACTCTGGCCTCGCTGGCCGGAGCCGACATCACCCCCGTCCGCAGCCAAATTGAGGGCCGCTCCCTAGTGCCGCTGCTCGAACATCCACAGGCACCGTGGGCAGACCGATTGCTCGTGACCCACTTCGGCCGCTGGGACTATGGCGAAGCACACGCCGCTCGGTACCGACTGTGCGCCATCCGGAACTCCCGCTTCAAACTCGTGAACCACCGCGAACTGTACGATTTGGAAACCGATCCCGGGGAAAGCCAAGACCTCAGCGCCCGTCACCCTGAAATCGTGGCCCGCCTACGGAGCGCCTACGACGCCTGGTGGACCGAGGTGCTTCCCGAAACGGAGGCCAATGATCAGGCGCTGGGCACCTATCTCAACCCTTTCAAGCAACGCTATTGGGACCAGTTCAACCTGCCCCGCGATACCGAGTTAATGAGCCAGATGGATCCGATCTTGAAATTTGTCCGACCCCGGGGTCGGTGACACCTTGAAACCCATGAAGGGCGCACTGCATCGGAGAGGGTCGGTCGGAGCCGCATCCCTGGGGCTGCTTGGGCTAATGGGCCTCATCGGAATAGCGCACTCATCGCAGTGGGAGCCTGATTTAGATTCTGAGCCGCACCGCTATTTCCAACGATCGGCCGTCGACCGTTTCAGCCGCCGCATTCCTGAACTGGCAGAGGGGCGTCTCCCCTTAGACCGCTCCAGTGAAAGGGCCTTCCTCAAAAGCCTGCTGAAGGCCCTCGACGTTCCCGAGTCGTCCCAATTACTGGTCTTCTCCAACACTAGCCTGCAACTGAGCCTCATCCACCCTGGCAATCCGCGGGCACTTTATTTCAGCGACGACCTATACCTCGGCTACGTGCCTGGCGGAAAGATCGAGGTTGCTACGATCGACGCCCAACTGGGAGCCGTCTTCTACATCTTCGACATTCCCCGGAGCGACTCCCGGGTGGTGGTGGAGCGGGCCCGGCGCTGCATGAACTGCCACGCCAATGAGGACACGCTCCAAGTCCCCGGATTGTCCGTAAAATCCGTGGCTCCGGGTCCCGGCGGTGGCAGCCTCGATACCTTCCATCCCGGCCAGTCGGGACATAGCCAACCGCTGGCTGAGCGCTTCGGCGGTTGGTACGTCACCGGCACCGGCGGCTTTGACAAACACTGGGGCAATCGGATGGGGCGACTCTACCAGGGTGAACTCAGTGCCACACCCCTAGAGCCCGGGACGCAATTCTCCTTCGCGCGCTATCCGGTAGCCACCAGCGACCTCCTCGCCCACCTGCTCCATGAGCATCAGGTGGGAGGCATTAATCGTCTCATCCGAGCCCAGTACCGTTTTCGGGAACTCCGTCACCAGAATCAGGGCGCACTGCCCAAAGACCTCCCACAGGATCTGGAAACTGAACTGGCCGATTTGTTGGGTTACCTGCTCTTTGCCCAAGAGGCCGCTCTGCCTCGATCGGGAGTGCCCGGCGACCCGGCCTTCCGGGAGGCGTTTGCCCGAAACCGGAAATCGATCGGCGGACATTCACTGAAAGACTTGGACTTACAAACCCGCCTGCTGCGCTTCCGCTGCAGCTATTTGGTCCACACACCCTTCTTCGATGGATTGGATCCGGATCTGCGCCGAAGACTCCTGCAAGATTTGGACCGAGCCTTGGATGCATCGACCCAACAGTCTTTGTCCGCCGAAAAACGTACCGCGGCTTCCCGACACCTGGGTGACGAAGAAGCCGCGGTGATCCGGACCATCCTCAGAGCAACCGTAGAAGGGTTTCCCAACGGAAACCTCAAGACGGTTGGAAACTGAGCGATCGGTGATGAATCCAACGAGAACCGATTAGTGCTTGGCCTTCTCGGTCTTCTCGCCAGCAGCGGTCCATCCGGAGATGCCGGCGGACATGTGCTTCACGTTCTTGTAGCCCAACTTCTCGGCTGCTTCGGCAGCGGCCTTGTAGGCCTTGCAACGCGGACCGCCGCAGTAGGCGACGATCAACGAGGACTTGTCGGCCGGCAGCGACGTGGCGAAATTCTTTTCGATCGCATCGAAATCCAAGGCTCCCGGGACATGGGCCTTGGCGTAGGACTCAGAGCCGTTCACATCGATGAACACGGCCTTCTTGGAGGCGACGAGGGCCTTGACCTCCTTGACACTAATGTCAGGGAACTCCCCAGCGAAAACAGAAGTGGCGAGGAATAGTGTGGCGGCTAGTGCGAGGATTTTCTTCATATCGTGGACAAGTTCGGCCGGAACCATTCCGAGGCAAGCAGAAAGTCTGAACAGCCAACCCCTTGACCCCGGCGCGGAGGATGGTCTGCTGTGAGTCACTTCATCTCCCCGGATAGCCCTAGGCATGCCCTGCTTCATTTCAGTTTGGATCCGTCACCTCGCCCTCGTGCTCTGGGGAGCCGCGCCGTTGTTGGCTGAAGCAACGAACAACCCTGGCACCCACTGGGCCTTTCAACCCCTCAGCCAGGCGGAGCCTCCTCAGCCGAAGGCCGTTGGGTGGGCCCGAACGGTTCCCGATTTATGGATATTGGATGCGCTGGAACACGCAGGCATCGAGGCGTCACCCGAGGCCGACCGCATCGCCTGGTTGCGCCGGGTGCACTTCGATCTCACCGGCCTTCCGCCGACGCCAGAAGAGACTCTGGCCTTCCAGCGGGACTCGCGCCCGGATGCCACCGAACGCGTGGTGGAGTCGCTGTTGCAGTCTCCGGCTTACGGAGAGCGCTGGGGGCAACATTGGCTCGATGTGGTGCGCTACGCCGACACGCATGGTTTCGAGGTCAACACTGAGCGCCCGAATGCCTGGCCGTATCGGGACTATGTGATCCGGGCGTTCAATGCCGATACGCCCTATCCCGACTTCATCCGTGAACAATTGGCCGGAGACCAGTTTGGTCGCGATGCGGCCACGGGTTTTCTGGTCACCGCCTCGGTGCTCCTGCCCGGGCAAATCGGAGCCGACGATATTTCCAAGCGCTTGGCCCGTCAGGACGCCCTCGACGAAATTGTCGTCAACACCGCTCAGAGCTTCCTCGGTTTGAGCATCGGCTGCGCGCGGTGCCATGATCACAAATTCGACCCGATCTCCTCGCGGGATTATTACGGCATGCAGGCGTTCTTCGCCGGGGTCGAATACGGAGATCGGGAGCTGACCGACCCGGAATCCCAAGCCCGCCGCGAGGACATCCGTCGGTGGAAAGAGCACACGGCAACCGTGGTGGCCACGCTGTCCCGCTTGGAACCCTTGGCACGACCCGGGACACCCGCCGGAAACCCGTCGTTGGGTTCCACAACTGCAACAACTGCACGCGTGGCGGTTAAAGCCCGGATGAACTCCGACCGCTTCGCTGCGGTGACCACACGGCGGGTCCGCTTCACCATTCTGGAAACCAATTCACTGGAACCGTGCATCGACGAATTGGAAGTTTGGGACCTGGAGTCTCGCAACGTCGCCTTGGCGAGCGCGGGAACCCAAGTCCGTTCCTCGGGTGACACCACGGTAGAAAACCGCCACGAACTGCGCTTTATCCACGACGGACACTACGGCAACTCCCACAGCTGGATGTCGCACGAGAAGGGCCGCGGATGGGTCGTCCTGGAGTTCACTGAACCTCGGCGCATCGACCGAGTGAGTTGGGCCCGCGACCGTGAGGGCGAATTCTCCGATCGCTTGGCCACGGCCTATCGCATCGAAGTGGAAACCAACTCCGGCGACTGGATCACGGTGGCCGATGCCAGTGACCGGAAGCCCTTTGAGGGCCGAAATCCCACCGCCGATGAGTGGGAGTTGCCGGCCGCCGCTCTGGCTGAATTGGATCCTCGGTCCCGCCAAAAAACCCAGACTCTGCTGGACGAACGCCTCCGACTCGAACGCGCCATCGCCGGGGCAGTGGCCTCACAACACGCCTTTGCCGGGATTTTCCGCAAACCTGATCGCATCCACTTGCTTCGTCGGGGCGATCCCGAACAGCCCGGGCCCGAGGTGTCGCCGGCGGTGCCGGAGGTCTTGGGAACCGTGCGCCTGCCAGCCGACGCGCCGGAACCTCAGCGGCGACACGCACTGGCCAACTGGTTGACCCAACCCAATGCGCCATTGATCGCACGGGTCATGGTCAACCGGATTTGGCAGGGACATTTTGGGACCGGCTTGGTCGACACACCCAGCGACTTCGGACGCACCGGCAGCCGACCGTCCCATTCAGGCCTCTTGGATTGGCTGGCCCGCGAGTTCATCGCCAACGGTGGTTCTTGCAAACACCTGCACCGGTTGATCGTGCTCTCGTCCACTTACCGACAGTCCTCAAGCCACCGCAAGGAGGCAGCTGCGCTGGACGCCGATGCCCGACTCCTGTGGCGGTACCCCGCGCGACGGCTCGACTCTGAACCCATCCGGGACGCCATGCTCACCGTTTCAGGGGAACTCAACCGGCAACGGGGCGGTCGGGGTTTCGACCTCTTCGATCAACGCGGGGGCCTCAGCGGATTCAAACCGGTGGAGTCCTTCTCGGCAGAGGGCCTCAGACGCATGATCTACGCCCATAAAGTGCGCCGAGAACCCGAATCGGTATTCGGAGCCTTCGATTGCCCCGATGCCGGCCAGAGCACGTCACGGCGGCGCGAATCAACGACCCCCATTCAAGCCCTCAATCTTTGGAACAGCCGCTTCACGCTGGAACGCTCATCTGCCTTCGCCCGTCGGGTGCGATACGAAGCGGGGCCTCGGCCGCAAAACCAAGTCCAACGGGCCTTCCTACTGGCCCTGTCCCGACCCGCCACACCGGCTGAAGAACACGAAGCCCTAGAAGCCCTGAGAGGTCAGGATCTGGAGGTCTTGTGTCGGGCACTTCTCAACAGCAACGAGTTTCTCTTCATTCCATGAACCACGGGGCCGAATCGCTTTCCTTCCAGGGGCATGGACTGCTCGATCGCCGCGGTTTTCTGGGCCGTAGCGCCACGGCACTCGGCTCGGTCGCACTCACCCACTTGCTCGGTCGAGAGGGCCTTCTGGCGGCCCAACCGGGATTGGGCTCTCTCTTCGCGGACCCGGCCCACCCCAATCGTCCGCGTCCCCCGCACTTCTCCCCAAAGGCGCGGAATGTCATTGTTATCTTCTGCGCCGGGGCCGTCAGCCAACTGGAGACTTGGGACTACAAGCCCGAACTCAACCGCTGGGATGACAAACCCATGCCCGGCGGACCCGCCGTGACCTTCCAGGGACCCGCCGGAAACTTAGCCCGACCTCAGTACGCCTTCCGACCGCGCGGACAAACCGGGAAGATGGTCTCCGACCTCATCCCGCACCTCGCCGAATTAACCGACGACATCGCCTTCGTCCATTCGCTCACCAGCAAGAGCAACACCCACGGGCCGGCCGAAAATTTCCTCTCCACGGGATTCGCACTGGATGGGTTTCCCAGTGTCGGGTCGTGGATCGGCTACGCGTTGGGTACCAACAATCAGGATTTGCCGGCCTTTGTCTCGCTCCTCGACCCTCGCGGCGTCCCGCAGAATGGTTCGAACAACTGGGGCTCGGGCTTCCTGCCGGCCACCTTCCAAGGAACCACCTGGAGCGCCCAGAATCCGGTCCGGCACCTGTCGGCCCCGGGAATTAGCCGCGACGCCGATCAGGCCGCGCGTCGCCTGCTTGGGCAATTGAACCAGCGCCACTTGGAACAGCACCCCGGCGACGAGAAACTGGCCGCACGGATCGCCAGCTACGAACTGGCCGCTCGAATGCAACTCAGCGTGCCGGAGATTAGTGATTTGTCCACCGAGCCGGCCCACATTCTCAGAGCCTACGGAGCGGACGACCCACGCAATCCCATCAAGGTCGGATTTGCCCGCAACTGCATTCTGGCGCGACGACTCATCGAGCGAGGTGTCCGATTCGTGCAGCTCTTCAATGGCGCCTACGCCAGCGGTGGTGAGCTCAACTGGGATGGGCACAATAAGCTTAAGGAACAGTACGACCGCCATGCCGCTATCCTCGATCAACCCGCCGCCGCCCTCATTCGAGACCTTGGCCAGCGGGGCCTTTTAGAAAGCACGCTGGTGGTGTGGTGCACCGAATTCGGACGCATGCCCTTCTTCCAAAAAGGCGCTCAAGGAAGAGATCATAACCCGGACGGTTTCACGTCTTGGATGACCGGCGCTGGAATCCGCAAGGGAGTCAGCCATGGCGTGACCGATGAACTCGGACGGGCGGCCGTGAAGGACGTCCATCCGTTGTACGACTTCAATGCTACCCTCCTGCACTTGCTCGGGTTGGACCACGAGCGACTGACCTTTGAGCACAACGGCGTCCAGCGACGCCTGACCAATGTCGAAGGCCACGTCATCCGCGAGATCCTGGCGTGAAGGCGGAGGGTTTCACCGCGAACCGAAGGGTCCATCCTTGCCTTGCGACTAGTTCGAGCCTACCGATTTCACCGACGAACCCCGGAGTGGTCAGAAGATCCGCTCCCGGATCCGAGCCTCCCAAAAACACATGTCCCAACTCAGCGATACCCCGATCCCTTGGTGGCAGGTGATGGCCATTGGCCGCAACCCCCGCACCACTTTAATGCGGCTGGCTATTACCCTCGTGCTCGTCTTCGTCGGTTTCCGGATGTCTATCCAACCGATCCGGGTGCAAGGCATCAGCATGCAGCCGACCTACCGGGACGGTCAGCGGCGCTTTCTCAACAAGTTAGCCTACCGATTCGCGACGCCCCAGCGCGGTGACGTGATCGGCATCCAGGAAGCCGGCAAGCAAGTGCTCCTCCTCAAACGGGTGATTGGCCTTCCCGGGGAGCGATTGCGCATCGTGCAAGGCACGGTCCTCATCAACGGCGAACCGCTCGAGGAGCCTTATCTCCAGCCTCCAACCAATGGGGTCCTGAACCCCGCCCGATGGAATGTGGCCGAAGTGCAACTCCAAGACGGCGATCATTACGTCATCGGCGACAATCGTTCCATGCGCCAGGACGACCATTACTTCGGAATGGCAAATCAGAACCGGATTGTTGGCCGTCTGATGAACCCATGAGTCCGTTGCGTCGGAAAACCCTCATCGGAGTGCTCATCGCCTTGGTGGGTTGGGCTCTTTGGTGGGTCATCCCCTCCGAAGAAGAGCGCATCCGCCATGTCCTCGAGCAGGCCAGGGCTTCGGTTTCTTCCGAAGGCAAACCCGCGGATGGATTGGCCCTTTTGGCGCGCATGGGCCAATTGACCCAATGCCTCACCCGAGATGTCGAAATCCAGGTGGATGTCTTTGGCCATCTCTCTGGAAATCTCTCCGGAGTGGATGAGGTTCGTGCGGCCGCAGCGGGGATGACCCAACAATTCCCCGGATTGATCCGACTCAGCGAGATTCAGATCAGCGAGCTCATGCCCACCTCGGCGAAGGCCACAGTAGTAGCGTCCATCAACACGGGTTCCCCGCATGGCCAGAACGCTCAAGAATTCGAACTGCGGTTCCGAAAATGGGAAGGTCGCTGGTACATCTCCAAGGTCGCCACCGTTCAAGCGTTGCGTACCCGTTGAATCCCTCCGTCCAGGGTTCTAGAGAGAGACGGTAAACCCTTGCTGACAACCCATGAAACGCCGTTACGTTCCCACCTCATGAAGACGCTGCTCATCTTCGGCTGCTTGGGAATGTCGGTTGGCGGAGGCCACCTTTGGGCCATCGCGCTCAACTTCCACCTCCCGGTAGTCCTCTCCATCGTGGGAGCCATCGCCACGGTTTCGGGCGGGCTCTTGGCGGGCCTCATCGGCGCGTCCGACGAGATCGAGGGCTGAGGGGAAGGTAATGCGGGGCCAGTGAACTAAAAATTCAGGCCCCGTTGCTGTCCAAACTCGCTCAACTGCTCAGCGACCGCCCTTGAGCAATTGCCGCAAAGCGCCTCGCGGATCGGCCACCAATTCAGGGGTCACCCCGAACTTCCGGACCTTGCTCGACGGCAGGGAAAACTTCAGGTCCCGGAACACCCGCTCGCACACCGTCATCAGGCCCCGAGCCCCCGTGTTTTCTTGGCTGGCCATCAGAGCCAAGCTGCGTAGGCCCGCGTCGGTGAAATCGATCTCGATACCATAGGCGGCGAAGGCCCGCTCATACTGGCGAATCAAACTACTTTCGCTCCGGCGAAGGACGTTGAAGAGGTCATCGGCATCCAGCCCATGGCACGCCACGCGGACCGGGAGCCTGCCAACAAACTCAGGTTCCAAGCCATACTGGATGAAGTCGCTGGTCATGGCCTCAGCAAATAGCTCATCGGTGCTCAGCCGGGACACCTTGGATGCCGACCATTGAGGATCGACCGAACCGCTGGTGGCTGCCGTGAGCATTCGGGAGCGGATGCGCTGGTCCATGCCGGCAAACGCACCGCTGACTATAAAGAGGATGTGCCGGGTATTGATGGTCTCGGGTTGAGCCGATCCATTGCCACGCATTGCCGTCATGGCGTTCTGGATTTGCGCATTCATGTCGTTGGGCGAGACGAGCGGTACGTCACCGTCCTCCATCAGCTTGAGCAAATTGGTTTGCACACCCCGACCGGAGACATCCCGACCGCCGCCCTCGCTGCGAGTCGCTAACTTGTCCACTTCATCCAGATAGATGATGCCATGCTCCGCCTGCTTCACATTGCCGCCAGCCTTGCGCACGAGATCCCGGACTAGGTCGTCCACATCACCGCCCACGTAGCCTGTCTCACTGAATTTAGTGGCATCGGCCTTCACGAACGGGACGCCGATGAGTTCGGCCGCCGATCGGATGAGGTGCGTCTTACCCACGCCCGTGGGACCCAGCAACAGGACATTCTGCTTCTGGTAAAAGGGGGCATCGACCCCTTCCTGGGTCATACGCACATGCTGAAAATGGTCGCACAACGCCACGCCGAGAACCTTCTTGGCCTCGGTCTGACCAATGACAAATCGGTCGAGATGCCGTGCGATTTCTCGGGGCTTGAGTTTGAACGTAAAGCTTTCAGATGGGGTCGCCACCTCGGCGACTCCCGGCTTGGTCCAGGATTCCTTTTTGTTCCGGACCGGACGACGGCGGGGGGTGGCAGGACCCTGGGCGACGGGGCCGAGGGCATCGGGATGACCGGAAGGGATCTTGGACATGGCGAGCAACAGTTGAGCTACTCAAGCAGCTCTGAGGTTCACGATGGAGCCAATCCGTAGAAATCCAACCGGGATCTTGGGAGTGACCGGAGGCGGTGATTGACCCTCACGGTTTTCGCGGAAGACTCACAGGCATGCCCCGCGAGTCTGCGACGGCCCGGCAGCGGCGGGTCGATGCCTTAATAGAGAGCCTGCGAGCAACCTATCCACTGGCCCATTGTGAGCTTCGCTTCTCCAATCCCTTGGAGCTGCTGGTGGCCACCATTCTTTCGGCTCAGTGCACCGACCGACAGGTCAACATCGTCACCGAGTCTCTATTCCAAAAATACCGATCGGCCCGCGATTATGCCGAGTCCGATCTCGAAACGCTCACCCTCGACGTCCGGCGCATCGGTCTTTTCCGCAACAAAGCCCGCAATATTCAGTCCTGCTGCCGTGTGCTGCTAGAACAGCACGGGGGGCAAGTGCCTCCATCCATGGATGCCTTGCTCGCCCTGGATGGTGTGGGACGCAAAACTGCCAACGTGGTGTTAGGGAATGCCTTTGGGATCGAATCCGGAATCGTAGTGGATACCCATGTGGCCCGTCTTGCCCTGCGATTGCGACTCACCACTCACACGCAGCCTGAGAAAATCGAACAGGACCTCATGCAATGGGTTGTCCCCGGCAATTGGACCCTTTTTAGTCACTGGCTCATCTGGCACGGCCGGCGGCGCTGCGGAGCCCGGTCCCCGGATTGTAGCGGCTGCGAAATCCGCAGCCTGTGCCCTTCGGCTTCCAAGTAATGCACGCCGGGGGGCAGGGCCATCCGGCCTGAGAACCCTAGAGACCAACCGGCCATCCTTCGGTTGACGACTACCATTGGCCTGAGGATTGGTTCCTCGCTGATTTCAGTGGGTTTTAAACCGGCACTGACAGTTAGTTTTTGGCCACCCAGAGGTTGTCGGAAGACCTTCTAACAACCCCCGAATGCAGTCCGAGGACTTCCGTGGTAGGGACCGATCTCCGAGCGGTCCGTCCCCGTGGTACTGCCCGTCGAGATTGCCTGCCACGGAAAGTACCGTATCCCCGTCCTGTTCGGCGGTCCGATCTCTGCGG
>CAINWP010000282.1 GCA_903854475.1 uncultured Verrucomicrobiota bacterium | reverse complement strand
ACGAGGTCGGCATCCTAAGCTTCGAAGCCGATGCCAACGCGACCGGATCGACCCAACGAACCCTGTCCTGGCAGGTCGAGGACGTGCTCCGGTTGGAGCTGCATCCCAGCGTGGGCTCAGTGGGTTCACTCACTTCGGCCGACGGAAAGGGCTTGGTCCGGCTGACGCCCGCGCGCTCCACCGAATACCTGCTCGTGGCCTCCAACACCGCCGGAATCTTCGCGCGCGCCGCATCGGTGGAGGTCCCGGGTTCGTCGCTGCCGGTGCGCATCGACGAGTTGGTTGCGGCCAACCGCTTCTCGTTGGCCACCGCCTCGGGCGACGCCACCGATTGGATCGAACTGCGCAATCCAGGCAACCAGCCCGTGGACCTCGCAGGATGGAGCCTGAGCGATGATCCGACCAAGCCTCGCAAGTGGACGTTCCCGCGGTGGGTGCTCGACCCGCACCAGTCGCGGGTGGTCTTCGCCTCGGGCAGCGACCGAGGCCTCGACGCTTCAGGCGACCTGCATGTGGGCTTCAGGCTGTCCCGGGCCGGCGGCGCCTTGTTGCTCGTCCCGCTCGCCGCCTCGGGCGAAACGCTGCAGCGGGTGGACTATCCCGCGCTCAGCGATGACCTCGCCTACGGCCGCGATTTGGCCGGCAATTGGCGGATGCTCGACCCGACTCCGGGCCGCCCGAACGTGGCTGCAGCCTACCAGGGCTGGGTCCGCCAGCCCGACTGGAGCCACGAGCGGGGATTCCACGAGAATCCCTTCCGCTTGGTGCTCACCGCCCCCGATCCCGGTTCGACCATCCTCTATTCGACCAACGGGACCGAGCCGAGCCTCGTCTACTCCAACGGCCTCGATGTGGCGCGAACGATGTCCGTCCGCGCCCGTGCGGTCCGCCCCGGCGCCCAGCCCTCCCCGGTGCAGACGCGCACCTTCGTGTTCATCGAGAGTGTGGTCGCCGCGCCGTCGATGAACCGCACGATCACCCAGAATGCCGCTCTGGCCGTACGACTGCGAACCGGCCTGCGGGCGATCCCCACCATCGCGCTGTCGCTGCCCGGCCAGCCTGAGTACGAAGAGAAGCCGGGGTCCTTCGAGATCCTCTGGCCCGACGGTCGGCCGTCGGTGCACGTCAACTGCGGCCTCTCCCGCTTCGGCAACGCCTGGACCTCGTTCGACAAGCGCAGCTTCCGGGTCAAGTGCCGCAACCGATACGGCGACGACGCGATCCGGGCGCCACTGTTCGACGGTTTCGACCATGGGACGACTCCGGTCCGTTCCTTCGACCAGCTCGACTTGCGATCCGGTTCTCACGACATGTCCGAGCGCGGCTTCTACATGGCCGGCCGCTTCGTCGAGGACAGCATGCTCGATATGGGCAGCCTCAATCCCCATGGCCGCTTCGTGCACGTGTACGTCAACGGGGCCTACTGGGGGCAGTACGACTGCCGGGAACTCCTCTCCGAGCGCTTCCTCGCCGACTACCTCGGTGGATCGCGCAACGACTACGGGGCAGTCATGGGCAACGACAACGTGACCGACGATTTTGTCATCGGCGCCCCGGAGCCTCCCAACCTCGACCCCTGGGAACGGGCCCGCGCCGACCGGAACAGCTATCAGCGGGTCCGCTCCCGGCTCGACGTGGCCCACCTCATCGACTTCATGCTGCTGTGGACCTACGGCGACTGCGAGTCGGAGTTCCGGAGCTGCGGCCCGCTCGAACCCGGCACCGGGTTCAAGTTCTGGATCGCCGACGCCGACGGCTTCTTGCGCACCAGCGCGCTCAACCTCAACCGCACCGACCGCGAGGGGCCCGGCGGATTCTTCGGGGCGCTGGTCCGCGAAGGGAATCCAGACTTCCGCACGCTCTTGGCCGATCGGATTCATCGTCACTTCTTCAACGATGGGGCGCTCACCCCGGCGGCCTTGGAGAACCGTCTCAATCTTCGCATGCGCGAAATCGCCGACAGCCTTGTGGCCGAGTCGGCCCGGTGGAACCAGCGCACACCGGCCTCCTGGGAAGGAGCGGCCGCCACGATTCGCACGCAGTTGTTCCCACGGCGCACTGCCTCCCTGCTGGGCCAACTGCGCGCCCGGGGCCTGTACCCCAACTTCGACCCGCCGAAATTCGATGTGCGGGGAGGCACCGTCGCGTCGGGGTTCCGCCCACAGCTCAGCGCCCCGTCGGGCACCATTTTCTACACGCTCGACGGCAGCGATCCGCGGCTCCCCGGCGGGGCCGTCTCAACGGCCGCGAAACTCTGGGCTACCGACGCGCTGACGGTGGAGTCGGACCTAACCGTCACGACCCGCGTCCGTTCCACGTCCGGCGCTTGGTCCGCAGTGGACGCCGCGACGTTCCGAATGCGCGCGCCGCGCCGACCAGGACCCGGCGACCTATTGCCCGTCGAGATCCACTACAACCCCTCGACCGGCGGCGAGTCCGAGTTCATCGAGTTGCGCAATACGACCGCCGACCCGCTCGACCTCTCACGCTGCACCTTATCCGGCGGGATCAGCCTGGTGTTCCCGAACGCGACCGTGGTGGCCCCCGGCGGATCCCTGGTCGCGGTGCGCGACCCAATTGGCTTCGCCTCCCGCTACCTGGTACCCGGCTCTGCAGGCGCCCGAGCAGGCATCCACACGGTGGGACCGTGGGTGGGGGCGCTGGACAACTCCGGCGAACGCATCGCCCTGCTCGGAGCCGATGGCGTGGAACTCTGGTCGGTGACCTACGGCACCCAGACCCCCTGGCCGGTGCGCGCCGATGGGGACGGGCGCTCGTTGGTACTGGCCGAGCCATCGACCCCACCCACCACTCGGGATGCAATGAATGCCTACCTGGCCGACGGTCGACGATGGTTCCCGAGCCTCGCCGACCACGGCACTCCAGGTTGGACGGACCCATTCCGGGCCTCGGTGACGGTGACCCCGGACGGACCTGAGCTCCAGTGGCCCGCCGTCTCCGGCGAAAGCTACCGCGTCGAGTCCACGGAGCGCTTGGCCGACCCCATCTGGACGGTGCTCGAACAGGGACCGGCACTCCGCGACGAGATCCGTCGCCGCCCCTTGCTGCCAGCCCCATCACCCGGCTTGCCCGCCGGAGCCGACCCGTTGGCCAACCCAACGCGCTTCTACCGGGTTTTTTGGATCCGGTGACCCGGCGAAAAAATCCCAAATAGCAACGGCTCACTCAGGCCGCTGCGGATCTGGAGGACGGGGCCGGCACCGAAATACGGCCCTACGAGCTGCCTAAACCGAATCCGGGATCCGATAGCCTTTGCGGTAGGCGGGCTTGAGCAACCTATTGGCCGAAGAGTTGTTGGTGAAGCGTTCGTGCACCGGATCGAAGTACAACTGCTTCTGTCCGACCCGGTAGGAGATGTTCGCCATATGCACCAAACAGGCGCTCGGATGAACCTTGGCAATTTCAGCATTGGGAGCCTGCCGGGAGCGGATGCAGTCGATGAAGTTGGGCTGATGCCACTTGTCCGGAAAGTACCCCTTGTCTTGGTCAATCACTCGCCCGCCCTCGACGACGACTTGCCAACCACACCCATGCCGACCGAGGTACATCATCGCCTTGGTGCCGTAGATCTCGACCCGTGTGGCCGAGGTTGCCCAGTGAGGCCACTGGTCACCGTAGCGCACCTCGCTCGAGAACTTGCGCAAGTAGGGAGTGGCATTGCCGCTTTCGCAGGTCATTGAAAAGTCCCCGTAATCGTAGGTGATGCATTGGAACTCGGGCACCTCGCGCTTCGACTGGAAGGCATAATTGCCACCCGTGCAAAGAATCGATCGCGGGTGACCCGGATCGCCCAGCACCATTCGGGTGAGGTCGATTTGATGACTGGCGTCGTCCGCTAGCGTTCCGCCTTTGTAGTCCCACCACGGATGCCAGTTCATGTGACGCCCCGCGTTGTAAGGCACCTTGGGCGCCGGCCCGAGCCAGGCATCCCAATCGAGACCTGCGGGCGCCGGCCCATCGGGCACCGGTTCCCATCGTGAGCCATCGAGCATGTTGTACACCTTGACGTGAACAATGCGGCCCAACTTGCCGCTGGCGATGTAGTCGCGTGCCGAGGCCGCATACGGGCCGCTCCGGTTCTGGAACCCCACCTGAACGATGCGGTCATACTTACGGGCCGCCTCGATCATCTTGCGCCCCTCCCAAATCGCATTGAAGGGGTTCTTCTCCACATACACGTCTTTGCCGGCCTGACAGGCCATGACCGTGGCCAGAGCATGCCAGTGTTCGGGCGTCGCAATGACCACGGCATCCACCTCGCGGTCATCGAGGGCCACCCGCATGTCGGAGATTCGCTGGGGCGCTCGCTTTTGGACCCGAGCCAGATCCTTCATAATCCCGTCGCCACGATCCTTCCAAATATCGCAGACATACTTGAACTCCACACCGGGCAAACGGGACATCCCGGCTGAATGATTGGAACCGCGACCACCGGCTCCAATGAGCGCGAGCACCACGCGTTGAGAGGGGGCGGAGGCCGAATCGGCACGATCATTGGAAGCACGAGCCGAAACCGCCGCGACGCCAACCGCCGAGCCAGCCAAAAAATGGCGCCGAGAAAGCAGGGTAGAACTCATGGGAGATTCAAAAAGATGACAAACCCAACGACGCAAATCCATCCACCAATTCGATCTACTTTCTTAATCGATCCGACGCTTCCTCCGTTGATTTGCGCGACTACCCGGTTTTGTGGCTGACGCGGATTCACTGGCTCAGGTAGACAGTGGTCAATGCCCCGACTCTTGAAATCCCGTTGGGGACCCAACCTGCTCCTCAAGGGGCCGTGGCGGGCGTTGTTCATTCTGTGGCTGCTGGTGAGGATAAATCCCCTTCTCACGGCCCAATCGGGGGATGCCTCGATCGAGTTTTTTGAATCACGGATTCGCCCCTTCCTGATCACCGATTGTCAGGATTGCCACGGGCCTAAGCACCAGCGGGGCGGACTGAGGATCGATTCTCGCGAGGCCCTGCTCCGTGGTGGCGACTCCGGCCCGGCCGTGATTCCAAACAAGGCCCAGGAAAGCCGCCTGCTCCGGGCCATTCAGCACTTAGAGCCCGACCTGCAAATGCCTAAGGAACGCCCGCGCTTGCCGGAGACGGTGATCCGCGATGTCGGCCGCTGGATCGATGCCGGAGCGGTTTTCCCGGCGGCTTCCGGCTCCTCGGCGAACTCAACCAATAACTCTTCGGCATGGCCTCGTGTTTTTGAAGCCCGCCGGCAGTGGTGGAGTTTTCAGCCTCCCGTCGCGGCGCCCGTTCCCGTGGTGAATCGCCCCGAATGGTCCACCCACCCTGTGGACCGATTCATCCTCGCGCGACTGGAGTCCGAGGGGTTGCGACCGGCGGCTCCGGCCGAACCTCAAGTCTGGTTGCGGCGAGTGCATGAAGCCATCACCGGACTGCCCCCGGAACCGACCGAGGTGGCAGCCTTCATCGCGGACTCTTCGCCCGAGGCCCGAGCCCGGCTTGTGGATTCATTGCTGGCCTCCCCGCGGTTTGGCGAACGGTGGGCCCGTCACTGGATGGATTTAGTGCGATTCGCCGACTCCTATGGCCACGAGCAGGACTACACCATCCCGCATGCCTGGCGCTACCGCGACTACCTCATCCGCGCTTTCAACGCCGACGTGCCTTACGACGTGTTCGTCCAAGAACACATGGCCGGCGACCTCCTGCCGAACCCGCGACGACATCCCGGAATCGGTTTCAACGAATCGGTGCTAGCGACCGGATTCTGGTACTTGCACCAGGCGACTCACGCTCCGGTCGATCCGCTGCAAGATGAGGCAGATCGCATCGACAATCAGGTCGATGTCTTTTCCAAGACCTTCTTGGGCCTCACCGTGGCCTGTGCGCGCTGCCACGACCACAAGTTCGACGCCATCTCCACCCGCGACTACTACAGCATGAGTGGTTTCCTCCGAGCCTCCCGCCAGGACATCGCCTACCTCGATCCGGATGGAACGCTGGAACCCCGGCTTGAATCCCTCATCCAAGAGCACCGTTCCATCCCAGAAAAACTCCGGCCCCTTTTGCGAAGAGCCCTAACTGAGGCCTCCCCACGCGTGGCTCCCTACCTGATCCAAGCGCAGGAACTCCTCCGATCTCCTATCGCGTCCAACGCATGGGCAGGACGGGTGCAGGCCACCGCCGAACGCCATGGGCTGGATGCAACGATACTGGATCGATGGGTCACCGAAGTCCGAGCCGCAACCCCGGCCACGTCCAATCACCCCCTGCGACCTTGGTTGGATACAGACGCCCCAGCCTCAGCGGTCTCGGGAGCCCAGGTTCCTGCACCAGCGCCCACGACCACCCACTCTCCGCCGTGGACGCTCCGACCCGATCCCGCCATCTGGAAAGCCAGCGGACAGGCATTCCGGACGACGGAAACTCCGGTCGGCACTTGGCGGGCCGGTTCGCTGGGCCTCGAATTTTTGCCAACCGGCACCGCCCATAGCGGTCGATGGGGTCCTAATCTTCAGGGGACCCTGCGTTCGCCCACCTTCACGTTAACACACGATCATCTCCATCTGCGGGTGGCCGGCCGCAGCGGTCGGATCCGGCTCATCATCGCCCGCTATGGGCTCCGAGAGTTCAATCCGCTGCTCTTCGAATCCACCCAAATGGATGTGGATGCCGGCGCGGACTTCGTGTGGCGGTCCATGTCTTCCGGGCTTCATCGTCATCGAGGACGTCTGGCCTACTTGGAGTTGCTAGATGATGGGGACGGATTCGTTGCGCTCGATCAGGTAATTTCCTCCGACGATCCGAAACCTCCGCTGCAACCCGCAAATTTCTGGAATCCCGGATACGAAAAATCCTCGCTGTCCAAGCCCGAAGCTCTGGAAAGAGCACTCCATGCAAGCATCGGATCATGGGCTCAAGGCACTCCCGATCTCCCCAACCTCCACCTTGCATCCGCCCTCTGGCACCGCGGCCTTTTGGACTGGGGAAGCTCCACTAAAACCCTCACCGCCCTCATCGCTCCGGTCCGGGCCGCTGCCCAGCAACTGCCGAATCCGATGCGCTGTCTGGCCATGACCGATGGCTCCCCAGAACCCACCCGCATCTTCGTCCGGGGTGAACACAAAAATCCGGGAGAACCGGTTCAACGCCGTTTCCTCGAAGCCCTCTCCGGCCCCGAACCGATGGCTATCGCGCAGGGCAGTGGCCGTCTGGAATGGGCCCAGGCCGTCATCTCGCCCTCCAATCCCTTCCTCCATCGCGTACTCGTCAACCGGGTCTGGGCCCACCTCTTTGGGCGCGGCTTGGTCGAGACGGTGGACAATTTCGGCACTCTGGGTTCCCGACCGTCGCATCCGGAACTGCTCGACTTTTTGGCCCTGGAATTCCGACGCGAGGGCGGCTCCATCAAACGGTTAATTCGCACGCTGTGCCTGAGCGAGACCTTCGCCCAATCCAGCGCACCTCGAGATTCGGAGGCGGAGACCCGCGATCCCTCCAACCGACTACTGCACCGACAAAACCTACGTCGTCTGGAGGCGGAGACTCTGCGGGATGCGCTCCTGGCCACCGCAGGCAACTTGAATCACCTTCAATTCGGGCCACCGGTCCTCACCCATATCACTCCCTTCATGGGAGACCGCATGTGGGTCCGTAATGCCAATGGTCCTCTGGACGGAGATCGACGGCGCTCCGTCTATCAGGAGACTCGCCGCAATTTCCTCTCGCCCCTGATGGGGACCTTCGACCTGCCCATCCCCGACACGACCGTGGGGAGGCGAAATCAGTCCAATGTCCCGGCACAGGCCTTGGCGCTCATGAATGACCCGTTCGTACGAAACCAGTCCTCGGCCTGGGCCAGACAACTGCTTTCGGAAGGCAAAACGGAGGCCTCTGAGCGAATCCTCCGTCTTTACGTGCGAGCCTTCGGACGAGTTCCCACGCCTGCAGAAATCCAGACGCTGCAAGACCTTCTGGCCACGGAAGCCCGGGAACTGGATTCGTCGCCGGCAAAGCCAGATCGGGAGATCCGCCTCTGGACCGAAGTTTGCCACGCCCTGTTCATGACCCAGGAATTCACCCATGTCCCCTGACTTCCGTTCCCATTCACCGGCGACCGTTCACGGCCTGAGCCGCCGCCGACTGCTTGTAGACAGCGCCTTGAGTTTTGGCGCCCTGGCCATGAACGCGCTGCTGGGTGGAACCGCCCACGCGGCGGCTTCGGCCAACCCGGGGACCTCGGGCCCACGGAGCACGCCCCACCACCGGCCCAGGGCACGGAATGTCATCTTTCTCTACATGGACGGAGGGGTCTCGCAGGTAGACACCTTTGACCCGAAACCGCGCCTCGCCCGCGAGGATGGAAAGCCCTTCGGACTGCGTATGGAACCGACGCAATTCGAGGACAACGGGGCCACGCTGGGTAGTCCCTGGGCGTTCCGATTTCGCGGTCAGAGCGGCCTGCCGTTCAGCGAACTCTTTCCCCAAGTCGGTTCCTGCGCCGACGACTTGTGCGTGATCCGTTCCATGGTGTCGCGATTCTCCGAGCACAATGCCGCCAATTACTTCCTACATTCGGGCAGCGGGATGGCCGGACGCCCCAGCATAGGGGCCTGGACCACTTACGGCCTGGGAACGGAAAACCGAGACCTCCCCGGCTACGTAGTCCTCGACGGGGGGCTCATTCCCTCGGGCGGTGTGGACTGTTTCGGACCGGGATTCCTTCCTGCCAGTCATCAGGCATCGCTCTTGCGCAATGACCTACCCGCGCTGGCAAATATCCAACCTTTGGAGACGGCGCCCGGCCTTCAACGCGACAAACTCACCTCGGTCCGCGCGCTCGATGCCGCCGCGCTCACGCGACTGGGCTCCCACGACGCCCTCGAAGCGGCCATCGCCAACGCCGAACTGGCTTATCGGATGCAGATGTCAGTGCCGGACGCGACCTCGATTACGGGTGAATCTGCGGCCACCCAGCGCCTCTACGGTTT
>CAINWP010000281.1 GCA_903854475.1 uncultured Verrucomicrobiota bacterium | reverse complement strand
GACCTGGCGACTCAAGGGTTCAGCACATCAGTGCCCATCACCATTCCCGGCCCCCTCCAAAATGGCCGACTGTACCGCCTGCGGGTATTGTGAGCGTTGCCCCGAGGTAGGGACCGATCTCCGAGCGGTCCGTCTGTACCGACCCTGCTCCTAGGTAGGGACCGATCTCCGAGCGGTCCGCCCCCTCAGACTTTGTACGGTGACGATTATTTTCCCCAGCCCGTTACCGCAATAGATAATGGTACCAAGGAACAGGTGTTCAGAGAGTACTCATTCCTCTCCCGACTCCACGGGGGCGACTTCCTCTCGAGCGCGAGCACTGTCACTAAGCTAACAAATTAATAAACACGATTTTGAGACACTGCACTAGAGCACCCAGTTCATGGGGCTCGAGTAGGCGCTAACCGCACGGTTGGAAGCCTAAATCCAATACGACCGGGATTTCATCAATTCGGCAAACGTGGCAGTGGGGTTTCATAGAAAGGCACTGTTCAAGACCCGCGGTCCGATGGGACGCGCATGGCATCAAGGTCTTCTACCACTGCCATGGTTGAAAGGCACTGTTCAAGACCCGCGGTCCGGTGGGACAGAGGCCGAGGGTTGCGGCATTCGGGAAAAAATGAGGGCTCCCATCGCGGTCAGCAGGGCATTGATGAGCAGCAATTCAAATCCGAATCGGTAGCCGTTGAACCACCGCTGCGACTGTTGATCCAAGGTCGCACAGAGGGCGATGGCACCCATGGCGATCCATGGTAGGGGCTTTCCCGAAATTCGGATCTGCGTGGCCAAGCCCAATAAAAACAGACCCAGAAGCGGCCCATAGGTGTAACTGGCCAGCTTGAGAACTAGGTCGATGACTGCGAACTGAGAGGCCAAGGAGCGCAGAATTAACAGTGTGAGAAAAAGCACACCGGCGAAGACCGTGTGGACCCGCCTTCGAATAATCCCTCGGGCGGCCTCGGACAGATCGTCGCGCTGCTGGAATCCGAGGAAATCGACACAGAAACTGGTGGTGAGTGAGGTGAGTACCGAGTCGGCGCTGTTGAAGGTAGCCGCTGTGAGCCCCAGCACGAAGACGACTGCCGCCGGCGTGCCCAGGGATCCGAGGGCGATGCGGGGAAAGAGTTCGTCGGATCGGGCGGGCAGGGGAATCCCTTGCATTTCGGCGAAGCGGAAGAGCAACGCACCGAGGATCAGAATAGCCACCGTGACCAGCACCATGACCGGCGTGAAGAGCCACAAGTTCTTCTGGGCCTCCGGCAAGGTCCTGCACGAGAGCGTCTTCTGCATGTTGTTCTGATCGAGCCCGGTCATGACTACCGCGAGGGCTGCGCCACTGATGAGTTGCTTCCAGAAGAAACCGGGGGACCGCCAGTCCCAGTTGAAAACAGTGCTCTCCGCACCGCGGGACAAATTGAGCACGAGCTCCGAGGGGCTCCAGCCCAAGCCAATCATCAGTGCTCCGATGCTAAGAAGGACGCCGAGCACCAGGAATCCACTCTGGAAAAGGTCGGTCCACACCAACGTCTGAATTCCGCCTCGAAGCGTATAAATTAGGATGAGCAAGATGGCCGATCCAGCCGTGACCCAGAAGGGGACACCCCAGCCCTGGAAGACGAACGTTTGGAAGACCGTAACGGCCAGGTAGAGCCGCGCGGCCGAACCCAGCAGACGGGACACGAGAAAAAATCCAGAGCCGGTCCGTTGCGCTGTCGTGTCAAAGCGCTGTCCGAGGAACTCGTAGATGGAGGTCAACCGGAGCCGGTAATATTGCGGCAGGAGCAGGGTGCCGATGAGCGCATAACCCACGCAGTATCCGAGGACTAATTGTAGGTAGCCGAAGTGGTCGGTCGCCACCTTTCCCGGCACCGAAATGTAGCTGACACCCGAGAGTGTATCTCCGATGAGACCCAGTGCCACCCAGACCCACGGCGAGCGTCGATTGCCGGTGAAGTATCCGGTGTTGTCGGCTTGGCGTCCGGTCCACCAAGCGACCGTCAGCAGCGCTGCAAAATAAGCGCCCACACAGGTCAGGATCGTTGCTGGATGCACAGGGCTCAGCCAAACACGGGCAGCGGGTCCGGGGCACGCGCAAAGTCGCGAGACGTTTTGCCTTTAGAGTCGAAGCCTTGAGGGAGAAACAAGAGCTAAACTAGCTGATTGAGATTTCTCGCCTTTCCAAGGGGCGTGAAGCGCTGCTACTTAATTCAAATGCACTCCTTTCAGGTTATCCGGGATGTCCTGCAGACCACCAGTGCCAAGCAAATCGCCAGCGATATGGGGTTGTCGTTGTCGTTGATTTACAAATGGGCCGAAAAGCCGGACCCCGAGGCCGCGACCGCTTCGCACAATCCTCTAGATCGCATGGATCAGTTGATTAAGAGCACCCGGGATCTGCGCCTGATCCACTGGTTGTGCCAGCGGGCCGGCGGGTTCTTCATCCGCAATCCCAAGACCCACCACACTCACCCGGATTACTTGATTCCGGCCACCAATGGAGTGGTGCAGGAGTTCGCCGACCTTTTGGCGGTCATCGCCAGCGCTGCGTCCGACAATAAGATCGACCCCGCCGAGGCCATCAAGATCCGGAGTCGCTGGGAAGAGTTGAAGCGCTCGACCGAGACCTTCGTTGCTTGCTGCGAGGCGGGCAACTTCCACGCCCTCGAAAAAATCTCCCAGTGATTGGGATCCCGCGAGGAGGAACCCTACGAATCCCGACACGGGGACTCGCGACGTTGCAAGACACCTCACCCCGAAACTCCACCGTTCACCTCAACTCCAGATGAATCGCTTCGTGGGTTGGGTGGCGGGCCTCTTGGTTCTTGCACTTCTGGGCACTGTTGCTCGGAGCCGGTTCCGTGAAACGGCTGTTTCTAGGACTGAAGAGATTCGACGTGAAACTCACCCGGCCCCTGCGATCACCAAATCACCCGGCAAGGACGGTTTGCCCAAGGCGGAGCAGCGTCTCAGCGCGGACGAGGTCGCTCGCGAGTTGGCGGCGATCTTGGTTGCCAACGAGGGTTGGTACTGGCGATACGGCCAAATGGTTCAAGTCATCGAGAGAGCCGATCTCACCCAACCGGATTGCGCCGCTGTGATTTGGAGTTTTGCGATTGGACAACCGCTTCCAGACGGTGCAGGTGCCGGCCTCTTGGAGGCGTTGGGCCGCTGTTGGATTGTTGCCGACCGCGTTTCCGCTTGGGCTTTTCTGGCCGATTCCAAGCGTCTCAGCAGTGATCCATCTGGAAACTTCGACCACCGTCAGTACGCCGCTCTGAGAGGAGCACTCTCGAAATGGATGGAATCGGACGGCGAGGAAGCATTGCGACAGGCGCGGAGCCTGACGGGTTCCAGAACTCGATCGGATTTGGTCGTGGACCTGTATCTGAAGTGGCTGCAAAGCGAGCCGGAAACGGCCTTGAGAAGCATCCGTCAGGCACCCATTGATGAAGATCCGGAGATCGAGGATCCACGATTCTTTCTTCTGAACATCATCGATCAGAAAAACCCGGACTTGGCACTGCGGTTAGCCCGTTCCATTCCTACTGCAACCTGGGCGCAACTGTCGGAAGAAAAAATCTCCGAAATTCTCGGGTTTTGGAAAAGTGAGCACTTGGAAGTCGCTGTGGCCCTGTTGCAGCAGCTCCCCGAGAATTTTAGCCCACTGGTGACCTTCAGAGTGCTCGACGCCTGGGGTGAACAAGATCCCAATGCCGCTTTGGAATGGGTGTTGGCCCACCCGGCCCCCGATGGCTCAGGGGAGTCGCGGGTGGATTCGCTGATGGGGGAACTGACTCGGCAGGATGTCGCGGCCGCCATCGCACGATGGGATGCTGCCTCGGCAGAGCAACAGGGCAAATGGTTGCCCACCCTGACTAGGGAGTGGGCAATCCAAGATCCCGCCGCCGCCAGTCGCTGGGCTGGGCAACAATGGCAGCGTGGGCACGGGATCGTGGCACTGGTCGGAGGTGCCGAATCGTGGATCCGAACTGATGCCGCCGGAGCCGCGGCGTTCCTCAAGGAAATGTTGCCGATGGTCCGTCAGCCCAGCGATCGGCAAGAACTTGTCCAACTCTGGGTCACGGCCGAACCCTCCGCAGCCCTGGGGGCTCTGAATGAAGTGGTGCCGGCTCAAGGCCGCGACTCCGTTCTGAGCCGCCTTCTGCCAATAGCAGTTGCTGCCGATCCCGCTAGTGCCGTCGCGGCCGTCTCCGGGATTCGCGACCCGGTGCTTCGGGCGAAAACCATCTCCAACATCGGCTTGCAGTGGTCCTCGCGTGACCCTGAAAATGCACTCAATTGGGCCGTGTCTCTGCCACCGGGCAGCGAACAAACCGCAGCCATTCGGTCCGTCTATCAGGTTTGGTCTGGCAACCAATTCAATAGCGCGAAGGCCTCCTTGGAGCGCCTGAATTCGGTTCAGCGCGACCAGGCGTTGGTGGGTATCATTCATGACCGCATGAACACATCGGTCGACCAGGCCGCCGATCTCGGGCTCATGGTCTCCGATTCGCAGACACGCAGCAAATTGCTCGACTCGGTCTTCCAACGATGGGGACGTTCGCATCCCGCTCAAGCCAAGTCCTGGTTGGAGCAGCCCAACTTACTGGAGTCTCTTCGCGATCAATTGAAATCACGTATCCCTTGAGCCTCGGGACCAGAAGAGTTGAGGTCTCGGATTCTTTGAGACGTAGTGTCACCGAGCGGATCAGGATTCCCGGAATGCGGGATCGCCCATTCATCGAGTGCCCGAGGTGATTGTCGATCAGGCACCTCTGGAACCCCGTGTATATCGGTCACCGCACCTGCTCGGTATTTTGATCTGGAAGGAGACCGAGGGTGCTGCTGGCTCTTGAGCGGATTCTTCGGTGCGGATCAATCCAGCCCGCACAGCGGGAGCTGACGTTCTTCTTCTTCGTCGGGGGCGTTCGAAGTTTCTAACGCAGGAGCGCGAGTCGGGGCCGGACGAGAGGTCAGCGGTTTCTCCAGCAGGTTCCGTTGCCAGGGCATCAAGCATTCCCACGCATCCGGATCGTTGCGACCCAGCGCATACAGGGTGGCCTTGGAGGCGATGAGGGTCGGATCGATACCCAGCTCCCGGGCGTGGGTGTCACGGACCTGCGCCAGTCGGTCGGAGATATCCAGCTCAGCCCGTGTCATTCGGCGCGAATGCACGCGGATCGGGCGGGGGAGTCGATCTTCGGGCACTTCCAGTCCGCGCTGAATTGCATCGAGCAATCCGCCTCGCCGCTTGGAGGTCAGGAAGTGGGGCAAATTCAGACCCCGAGTCGTGCGAGTCTCAGAGGCCGTCGCGGACAATTCGGCCAACTGCTCATGCTTGAGAATGAAGAACGGGGGGCGACCCGTGCGCAGCGCATCCTTTTCGCGCCAATGCCAGAGTTCGCGCAGAACCGCCAATCCCAGAGCATCGAGCTTGTCGTGTCCTTTTGTGCGCCAGATAGCGTCGTCATCGATGCGCTCGGGTTGACAGCAGTCGCGGATCAATCGCTCACAAATTTGTTGGTGCCAGTCGAGGCGGTCCAAGGACTCCAACCGGCCCAGCAGAGACTGTTGCAGGGGGAACAAGTGCCGCACATCGTTCAGCGCATAATCCACCATGGCCGGCGTCAGGGGGCGGCGTCCCCAGTTGGCCTTTTGCGAGCCCTTTTCCAGAGTGATGCCGAGGTGAGTGTTGAGGGCATCGTTGAGGCCGAAGCGGGCTTCACCCACCAAGCGAGCGGCGAGCATCGTATCGAAGATGCGGGCTGGCTTAAAATGGTGCCCTCGGAACAGCAGGCGAAGGTCGTAGTCAGCAGCGTGGAAGATGATGGAATGCTGATCCATGGCTTCCCACAAGG
>CAINWP010000280.1 GCA_903854475.1 uncultured Verrucomicrobiota bacterium | reverse complement strand
GTCGGAACTTGAGGCGATGCTCTTCGGTTGGCGCGTGGTGAAGCACCTCAAGTCGAACGCTATTCTGTACTGCGGTGCCCAGGCCACGTTGGGTGTGGGTGCGGGTCAAATGAGCCGGGTGGATTCCAGCCGCATCGCCGTCTGGAAGGCCGGTGAAGCCGGGCTCGACTTGAAGGGCAGTGTGGTGTGTTCGGATGCGTTCTTCCCGTTCGCAGACGGATTGATCGCTGCGGCCCAGGCCGGCGCCACGGCCGCGATTCAGCCGGGTGGTTCGGTGCGCGATGAGGAGGTCATCCGCGCGGCCAACGAGCGGGGCATGGCCATGGTCTTCACCGGAACTCGTCATTTCCGTCACTGAGCCGGGTGCGGTGGCCCGGAGTCTGGGAGTCTTGAACCCATGGTCACGCGCCGGGAATTGCCGGATGGGGAAGCTCCCGAGCTGATTCCCCACCGGACGATGAAGGCCCAACTCTCGCACCTGAGTGGCGGGGTGTTCGTGGCCGAGGGTGACAAGTTGGTGCACCGGCTCACCAGACTCCTCTCTGGGCCTGCGATCGGTGCTCGCGCCTCCGTGATCCTCGTCAAAAACGGCCACATGGCGACGTTCTCCGTGCCAGACCACCCTTTGTCTCCGGTGAGGGGGCGATTGGGCATCATCTGGCGCAGGTGCATGGGTGGGCCGGTCGCACTCATGTCGCACTCAGGTTGAATTGCCCGTGCGCTACCGCTAGCCTTAGACCATGCAAACCACCTTTGCGATCAACACCGATGAATTGGACGAGCGCTTTCTGGCCGGCGTGAAAACCATGTTCCCGCATCGGCAAGTGACGATTTGCGTCGAGGAGGAGTTGGACGAGACGGAGCGCCTGCTGGCAAATCCACGCACGAGGGCGGCCCTTGAAAAATCCATTTCTCAAGCGGACGCGGGAGAGTTGATCAAATTCACCTACGAAGAGTTCCTTGCCTTGAGCCAGAAACTCCATACCGAGCGTGCCGCCTGATGCGCGCGATTCAATTCAGCCCAGCGGCGTTCCGCGAACTGGAAGACTGGGGGCGGCTTGACTGGCGGCGGCAGCAGAAGATTTTGGAGTTGATCCAGCAAGTCGCACGCGAACCATTCACCGGCCTGGGAAAGCCGGAGCCATTGCGCCACCAGTTCAGCTGCTGCTGGTCTCGACGCATCACCGAGGAACACCGGTTGGTCTATCGCGTCACCGAGGAGGCCATCGTGGTGGTTTCGTGTCGGCATCATTACTGAGGAAACGGGGTCAGGAAACGATTTCCGATTTTGAGTAGCTCCAGTCTGCCTGCTCCATCCATGCCTGAGTGTTTGGGGAAAGCTACCCGCGGGATCGAGTGGCACGTTGCCTTACCTCGCCGAAACGTTGTCACCGCTCTGCAGTCCGAGTCGGTCCGCGTTCCACGATTGCCGCTGCAGGTTGCTACGATGCACGGGCAAGGCCGCCGGTCCCGTTCCCGGTTTACGGTTTATTAAAATTCGGAAATCGTTCTCTGACTCCGTCTCCCCTGACCCGTTTCCGCAGGGCCACGGGGTGGGGCATCCGCACTCGAAGTGCTTTCAGAGCCCCATTGTCGGTTTGCATCGAAACGTGGATCTGCGAGCCTTGTGGCAATGCAGCGCGATTCGGAAGACGAATGGCAGGAATGGTACCGGTTGACCCCGATGGAACGCTGGCGCGAGAGCATGGAGTTATGGACGCAGTACGTCGCCCACGGAGGCAGCCTTGATCCCGAACCGGATTCACAAAGTCCTTTCGACTTTCCAGAACTGCGGGGTTCGCGCCCTGTTGATGGGAGGTCAGGCCTGCGTGTTCTACGGCGCGGCTGAGTTTAGTCGGGATGTCGATTTCGCGATCGTCGCCGACCCCGAGAACCTGGATCGCTTGAAGGCCGCGCTCGCAGACTTGGATGCCTCGGTGATCGCCGTGCCCCCGTTCTCCGTCGAGCACCTGAAGCGCGGTCACGCCATCCACTTCCGGTGCCGCCACCCTGAGGCGGAAGGTTTGCGAATCGATGTCATGTCTACGATGCGTGGCGTTGCCGATTTTTCGGACTTGTGGGAACGGCGCACGACCTTGCAGGCGGACGACGGTACCCTCTACCAATTGATGGCACTTCCGGATCTGGTCCAGGCCAAGAAGACACAGCGGGACAAGGATTGGCCGATGATCCGTCGCTTGATCGAGGCGGATCGAATCGCATGTCGCGACGAAGCCGATCCGGGACAGGTGGCTTTCTGGCTGCGCGAGGGCCGGACGCCGGAGCTCCTCATCGACCTGGCCCGAAGTCACAGGGAACTGGCGCGGGAAATCACCATCATGGCCCGGCCCCTTCTGAGCGCGGTGATCGAGGAGGACGAGCCGGCGATCGAGAACGGCCTTGCCGAAGAGGAGCGCTCCGAGCGTGCCCTGGATCGCGCCTATTGGACTCCGCTCAAGAGGGAATTGGAGGAACTTCGGCACGCGTGACCTGATCGACCGGAGAGACCCAACGCACGACCGATTCCTTCCGGATGTTTTGACATCCTCGGTCTCGTCCGCCCCGGTGGATACGGAAGTCACCGCCCCCCTTTTCTGGCACATCCACAAGCCCGATGCAGGCTCTGGCCCATGGCCGATCGCATCGACAACGAGGTCAGAGAGCGATTTCTGATTTTGACTCAAACGGGTTTCAACCATCGGTGACTCTGGCTCGGCAGGTCGAAGGAACTCTTCTTCAGGAACTCGAGGGTCTCGAAGGAGGTTCCTTGCCGATGGCGAACGAGACGGTGAACGGTTCCTTTCTGAAGCAGTGGAGCAGTTCAGTCTGAATGGCGGCCGCGCCGAGGGTTTTATGGCACTGGCTCGCGCGGGGATCTGCGTTGCGTCGAGGTAGCATGAGCCGTTTACCGTCGCGTAACCCTGCGGCAATCTTGGCACGGGGACCGACTCGGACTGCGGAGCGGCGACAACGTCTCGGCGCAGGTCCTGAAACTTTCCGCTCGATCCAGCGAAGACCTTTCAACAGAGATCCGTTGGCGCACACCAGCCCACAACTCACAACTTGCATACCGGCCGCAGAAATGAGTAATTATGAGTATGAAACGCGAGGTGAGGTACGAGCAGCGTCAATCGGCGGGTCGGATGGAGGCCGCCTTGTTGGGGGTGACCGCTGTCGCCGGGTTGGGGGGCATCTTCGCTTTTCTAAATTATGGATGGTTGGCGGGTTTGGTGGTGTGGATTTCGGGTGCCTTGGCCTTTGCTCTTTCGCGGTTGTTCGAGTTGATCAGTGAGTTGTTCGCTGCGCTCGATGAAGCCAGTCGAGGCACCGAGGCTCTAGCCATCCGGGAATCGCCGAGTAAGACCTAAAATGAGTGGAGTGAGACGAGCAGCCTCGCGGCACTTGCGTTCGAGGGAGGGCGGTGATCCATCACATCGTGTGTCATTGAAAACGGCGTTGCGCAAGGTGGTGCCTCGCTTACGGTGATTTCAATGAAACTGGACCTACAAACGATGTCCCGCGAGCAGAAGCTCAAGGCGATGCACGAGATCTGGGAGGATCTTGCCGGGGATGACCAAAGCGTGGATTCGCCGGGCTGGCATGCTCAGTTGCTCCAAGAAACGGCGGATCGTGTTCGGGACGGTTGCGAGGTCGTTCACGATTGGGAGGAGGCCAAAGAGGAGCTTCGGCGGCGCATGATATGAGGATACGGATCCTCGACTCGGCATTGCACGATCTCGACCGTGGCCGGATGTTCTATGATCGGCAGGGAGAAGGACTCGGCGCCTATTTCTTCGATAGCGTGTTCTCGGAGATCGATTCATTGGTTCTGTTTGCCGGCATCCATCGAAAAGTGTTCGGCTATTACCGCCTCTTGGCGCGGCGTTTTCCATACGCCGTGTACTATCGCATGGAGTCAGTCGAAGTCGTCGTGATCTGGCGCGTGTTGGATCTACGTCAGGCACCAGAACGGATTCGGCGAGCATTGATGTGAGGGTGAACTAGCCGCTTAACCCATGGGCCGCTCCGCTTGTCAGGGGACGATTTGGACACTTGCAACCGGCGGCGTTTGGTGGTGCAGCGAGGGCCTCCGATCCGAAGGATTTCCGGAAATAGAAATTTATCCATTTCGGTGGGATCCCACAGTTCGATTCGGCCCCGGGGGGGATTTGCATGGCGGCGGGCGGTCGAATCCGTAGCCTCGCAGGCATGCTGGTGGTGATTTCTGGGTTGGTGGCGGGATTCCTGCATGTTTTGGCGGGGCCCGACCATCTGGCGGCGGTGGCGCCTCTGGCGGTGCGCAGTCATCGACGTGCTTTGACGTCCGGCGTGCGCTGGGGCTTGGGGCATTCGGCGGGCGTGCTGCTCATTGGCGTGCTGGCGATTCTCTTCAAGTCGGTGCTGCCCATCGGGGAGGTGTCTTCGGTGAGTGAACGCTTGGTCGGAGTACTGCTCATCGCGATGGGGATTTGGACGGTGCGCCAGGCGCTCCGCGTTGAGGTGCATGCTCACGAGCACGCTCATGACGGAAGTAAACACGGGCATGTGCATTTTCATGGGCCGAGTCACGCGCACCCAGTTTCAGAGGCGGCTTCGTCTCCGGAGCATGGCCACGGGCATGCGGCCGTCGGGATCGGTATTTTGCACGGATTGGCCGGCAGTTCCCATTTTCTCGGAGTGCTGCCCTCGCTGGGATTCGCTGATGTGGGGCAGGCGGTGGCTTATTTGGCGGCGTTCGGCATCGGCACGGTGTTGGCCATGGCGGGGTTCTCGGCGCTGCTCGGCGAGGTGGCCGGTCGGTGGGCGCTCCACACCCGTCACTGGTACCGCGGTCTCCTGTGGGCGTGTTCTGCGGTGGCCTTCGCCGTCGGAGGTTGGTGGTTGGTGACCGCCGGAGCCTAAGATTTTGGAAGGTGCGTCAATTGGGGGCCTTTGTGAATCCAGCCTACCGCGGAAGAATCGCTCCCTCACCCACGGGGCACTTGCATTTGGGCCATGCGCGGACCTTCTGGGTGGCTCATAAGCGGGCCAAGTCCCGTGGCGGAACTCTAATCCTTCGCAACGAAGACCTGGACCGGGATCGGGTTCGACCAGAATTCGTGACGGCCTTTTTGGAAGACTTGCGGTGGTTCGGAATTCAGTGGCAAGAGGGGCCCGATTGCGGCGGCCCGCAGGCTCCGTATTCTCAGTCGGAGCGACGAAGCGAATATCAATCCGTCTTCGAAGTGCTTCGGTCCACTGGGTGGCTGTTTCCGTGCACGTGTTCTCGCAAAGACATCCAGTCGGCCGTCGCGGCTCCCCATGCGGCGGATGACGAACCGATTTATCCGGGCACCTGTCGGCATCGGTCGGCGGCGGAGATTCTTCCGGGGCGGCCGGTGTCGTGGCGGTTCCGGGTGCCTGAGGGACAAATCGTGTCTTGGATGGATGGGGGCCAGGGGGCTCAATCTTGGGCCGCCGGCCGCGACTTCGGAGACTTCGTGGTCCTGCGACCCGACGGCGTGCCCAGCTACCAATTGGCCTGTGTGACCGATGACCACGCCATGGGCATCACCGAAGTGGTGCGCGGAGCCGATTTGCTCGTCAGCACCGCGCGTCAACTCCTCTTGTACCGGGCCCTCGGCTGGACTGTACCCGACTTTTTTCACTGCCCGCTCATGACCGATGAACAGGGGGTCCGCTTGGCCAAGCGGCATGCCGCCCTGAGCCTTCGCGCGCTGCGAGACCAAGGCCGCAGCCCTGCGGATTTGCGGGAATCCTGGAAATGAAATCTCCCCCTCCAAAGCCGGAGGGCCTCGGGAGGGGGAGCGCTTGGGGACGTTGGGCGATTCAGGCGGCCTTCAAGGAATCCTGAAGGCGTTGGCTAGGGAGAAGGTCACCGTTCCTTGGCCGGGAGGGCCCGGGAAGATGACGCTGACGGTTTGAGAGCCGCTGGGGGCGGTGGCCGGGATCGTGAAGGTGGCGGTCACGGTGTTGCCATTGCGATGCACGTTGTTGCCACTAAGGGTGCCCAGCAGGGCCGAGGTCGGTGCCACGGTCGTGGGCGGGGTCATGCCTCCCAGGATCATGGTTAAAGATACCGTGGTTCCTCGCGCTGCCGTGTTCGGTGACACCGAGGTCAGAGTGGGCCCGCCGGGAGGCATTCCGCCGCCGCCGCCACCGCCACCTCCGCCGCCCGTGGCCGTGCCGGTCGCGGGATCAAAGGCGGCGAGGGCCGTGTTTCGGACCCGGAAGAAGCCCGCATCGCCCGGCGTCGCTGTGCGCAAGGTGCCCTGGTCTTTCACGGCAGCGATGTCGGCCTGGGCGTTGGTCCAGGTCTTGAGATCGGTGGACCGCTCGACCGAATAGGTCCCGCCTTCCAGCGCGTTCCAAACCAGGGTGACTTCGCTCGCCGCCGCCGCCATCGAAGGCTGGACGACCACCGCCGCATTCGTGCCGCCCAAGAAGTGGGTCGTTGCACCAGTGCTAATCTCGGTGACGGCGGAGCCCGTCGGGTTGCCGTGGTAGGATCGGCCGATGTTGTAGGGGTACACCGGAGTCCCGTCGGCGGCCATGGCCACGAAGTAGGCGTAGGTGCCCTCGGGGAACTCCGGCGTTATGCACCAGCGGCCGTTGTGTTCATCGAGGTCATAGTCGGCGCCCGTCACGAACTTCAGCCCGGTGCTCGGCTGGGTGAGATCTCCGAGGAAGGCGTTGTCTTCCATGTACCGACCCAGTGGGTACTGCGTAGATACCGCTGGCCCGCTCTGGTTAGCCCCCACTCCATAGGCCCGCTGAGCCCAAGCCGGAATGGTGGAACGGCCGCCTGTCGAGAGGTTGTCGGTTCCGCGTTGGCCATTGCGCAGTTGGAAGCCGGACGTCATGCGACGGAGGGCGCTCGTGGCGTTGGTGGCGCTGGAGAAGGCGTAGGGGCCGTACACCGGAAACCCGTCACTGACCCAGCCGAGAATGGGCGAGTGCCGCGTCACCGGTGCGGTGGACTCACGGTACTTCCCGGTGTTTGTATCAAAATCCACATGGTCGCCCAGCAAGTAGCGCAGGGCCACGGGGTTGGCGTGGTAGTGGTGGGTGCCGCTGCCCTCTTGGTGGGCGTAGCCCGGGTCGAAGGTGGCCCCTTCATTGACATAGGCTTCCCGATTCCAGTAGCCGGTGCCCATGCCCGCCTCGGCCGAACCGGTCCAGACGAAGCCGTCGCGGGAGTCGAACATGGCCACGCCGTCGACGAAGCAGCCGATCACTCCAAGGCCGGTCAAGGTGTGGGTTGTGGGCACAGCGGGGTTGCGCGGGATCCGGTAGATGGTCTTCCGGTTGGTGGGCAAATTGGGGAAGGTGCCATTCTGCCAAGGCCCCATGGGGTGCAGGGCTAGCCCGGTGGTGCGGACGTACACCCAGTTGCTGTCGGAGGCGAGTTCCTGAACGCCGGCATAGGCGGGTTGGGACTGCGTTTGGGATCCATTGCTCCAGGTGGTGACGGAGGTGCCCGATCGGAGCGCGGCATCCGAAAGGTAAACTCGGGCATAGCGTCCAGAACGGTGGGTGATCCAGGAATCGATTCGTGGGTCCGCAATGAGTGGCAGGCAAGCCAGGCTCAGTGCAGCGAGAAGGGTGTTCGAGTTTTTCATGGGATCTTTTCGGCGAGTCGAGACGGCGTCATTCGATCCTAGAAGTGTAAAATTCCGATGAGTCCTCGGGGTGGATTTGTTAAGCCTGTGTAAATCCCGAAGCTGATGCTCAAGGTTTGCTCAACCGGAAAAAGCGCAGGTTTTCCGTCAACTGCGGCGACGCAATGTTTTTGCCAGCATCGGCGCGGGTGGTTTCATCCGAGAAAAACCAGGGGGTCTCGAGAGACTTAGTTTCCTGCAATTCGAAGCCGACCGCAGTCACGGGCCAGCTCAGGTGGATTTGTTCGGAACCCGGCGCGACCTCCAATCGCGGGGCGATCGCAGAGGAGGGGCGCAGCAACCCGCTGAGTTGCAGGGCAAAGCGGATGTCGGAACTGTCGGGAGCAAACTGATGCACCTCCACGGCGAGCACATTGGTGCCCGTTCGGAACCCCTTCGGATCCACTGTCGCCTCATAGAGGGTGGTTTCATCAGTGCCGCCAACGCTGGCGCTAGCCCGGGTAATGGTACTCAGGGTGCCGGAGGGGAGGTTGCTTCGAAAAATCTCGATCCCGTTCAAGTACACGGCCGCACCGTCATCGCGGATGAGCCCCAGCGTCACGGACAGGAAGCGTGCGGGATCGTCTACTGTGAAACTGTGGCGGAACCAGGTGGTGATGTATCGGGCCGTCGTTGAAGGTCCATACTTCACGGTGGTAACGATGTTGTCGTCGCCGTAGCCCAGGGGTGCGGCTCCGCTGTTCCATGTACTGTCTGCAAAACTATTGGAGCGCCAAATTGTGCCCGCCAGATTACCGCTGTCGTAGTACCGCCACTGTGCCCCCAGGGGCACCAGCGAAACCTGGGCGAGGTCGCCGGGTGCGGAGGCGTCGAGGTTAATCCCGTCTACAGGACCGGTGAGCGTCAGCGGGTTGGAAAACCCAGCCGGAGTGAAGAGGTAGCCCTCGCTGATGGCCTTCACGGTGTAGGACCCACGTGCTAATCCGGTCAGGGTGTAGGCACCGTCGCTGGTCGTATACGTTTGCTGGGTGTTGGATACCTCGACTCGGACGCCGGGCACGGGCTTTCCCCCTTGGAGCACTCGGCCGGCAATGCGATAGGTGGAAGGGTTTCCGATGCGCACCAGCACCGCGGCGCTGCCTTCGCCGCCCTTCATGTCGCTGACCGTGCAGCGGACCCAATACTCGCGGGCGACGGACCAGGTCCGGCTGACCACGTTGGTGTTGGCGGCGACGATTGCGTTGTCTCCGAAGTCCCAGGAATAGGCCAGCGTGTCGCCGTCGGGATCGGTGGCATCGGCCGTGAAGGTGATGGGGGCTCCCGCGAAGGCTGAGGTAGCGCTGGCCGTGAGGGTGACACTCGGGAGTTGGTTGTTGGTGAACTTGCCCAGGTTCACCTGCAGGTCGAGCGATTCCGGAACGGTTCCGCCCTTGGCCAGCGGGGTGATGTGGATGCCGGCCGCCCGGTCGGAAAAGGTCCGGCCGATGAGCAGGGCTGAGTCGTTCTTGCCATCGGCGGAGCCGGGCGTGACATCGAGCAGGAGCGATTGCTGGTTGCCGGAGCGAGCCCAGCGCAGCCCTACGCCGTCCATCAGGGCGGGCCGATCGGTGAAGCGTTGACGGAACTCCAGCCAGTAGTTGGTTTGTGAATTGCGGGCGATGCGCACGGCTCGTGGGGTTGCCGCGTTGGTGGCGTCGTGGGCGAAGAGGCGAAAATTTCCTGAGGCCGTCACGATCTTCACCTGAGTCGTGGGCAGCCAATCGAGGTAGTTCTTGTATCGGGCGTTGAAGTGACGCTTGCCGGCGGTGGCATTGCCCATGGTGTCGAAGCTGTCGCCATACTCCACGTTGCTGCCGGCCCCGAGAATGCTCTGGCCGCCGGTATCCCACGCGTTGGCGTGGTTGAGTCCGAAGTTGTGGCCCAGTTCATGGGAGGGCACGCCGCCTGTCGCGTCGAAAGAGGCCCGAATCCACGAACCGGGAGCGCCGACATAGCCCAGTCCGGCCCAGTTGAAGCCGGGAACGGCGCCGACACAAATGAGGTCGAAGTTGAACAGCGCCAGATTAACGCCGGCGGTGCGAGCGGCATTGCGGGCGTCGGTTCGCAAGATCGACGGGTCTGCGGCGCCGTACACGGCTGCTGTTTTGGGCATGCGCAGGGTGGCGGTCATGACGCTACCGGCTCCGAGTGGCCTGAATGTCGTCTTGCCGAAGCTTTGTTCCAGATAGAAGGCGGCGATCCCGTTGAGCATGTTGGTGCCGGTGGCATCGCTGAGGGGTGAGCCGGCCAGATCACTGAAATCCACACGAAGGATGAGCAAGCGCTTGAGGCCCTCGGTGTAAGCCGATTTTTGGCGGAAGACGCCATCGGCATCCGTCCCATTGCCTTTGTCCACCGAGGCCAAGATGAGTCGCTCATTGTAGTTCTCGGTGTGGGCTGCGCTGCACAACCAGGCGGTGTGTCCGCCGGCGTCCACGGGTACTTCTTCGGCAAAGGTGGTCACGGGTTGGTTGGATACGGCGCACAGTGCGTCCTTCGCGGGCGTGGCTATTCGAGCGACCTCGTCGGCATCAAGGATGCGGACGGCGTTGGGATCGAGTGCGAAGAGACCGTCGAGGGCGATGCCATGCAACGGGACGTCGGTCAGCGTCGGGCGGAGCAGGGCATCTCCGTAGGTGTAGGCTCGCCAAGCGCGGTCGCCGACCGAGACGGTTCGATAGACAGACTCAAAGGGGCCGGAGTGGTCTGCCGCGGGAATGCCAGCCAAAACCCCGAAATCGCCCCGGCCGTCCACGGGCTCTTCGAGAAACGGGGTAATGGACGCGGGGAGTTGGTTGCGAAGTCCGCGTGGGATTGTCAATTCCAAGGCGCGCTGAGGATCAGCGGGGATCAACTCGGTCAAATCCTGACGGCGCAGGCGGGCCAGTTCCTGGCCTTCGACTTCCAGTGCCTGGCGGGCCGCAGGCGAAGGTTGGCTCAGGTAGCGGCGGGTCCAGCCTGAGAAGTTGGCGAAGGCAGGTTCCGGCACCGGTTCTGACCAGCGACGGGCGCGGGAGGAAGGCACCTTCGTGGTGGCAGGCTGTGGCGGAGCCAGTTGCTGCTGCGCCGAGGTGAGGGCAGGAAAAACTTGGGAGGCGGGGTAGGGGGTTGTAGGGACCTTGGCGGCAGTTGTGTTGGTAGAGAGTGACAGTGTTGCCTCCGAGGGTGGTTTTCCCCAAGGGGCCAGCAGTAGCAAGAGCAGCATTCCCAGTCCAATTCCGGTCAGCAGTCTGACGACAAGGCGGCGCTTCATGATGCTCAGGACCATGCAAGCACCGTGCCGTGAGGCCCATCGTAATCAAGATCACCGATAAATTTTCCTCAGACACTGACAGGCTCCTCGGAAGGGAAACTCGGACTGCATGCGGGTGGCCGAAAAACCCAACCTCACCCAAGCACCTCCGAGGTAGGGCGATTTCTCCGAAAGCGCCACGTCCGCAGAGCTGGAACGCCAGAGAGATCGGACCGCCGAACAGGACGGAAATACGGTACTCTCCATGGCAGGTACTCTCGACGGGCAGTACCAAGGGGACGGTACCAAGGGGACAGCACCAAGGGGACAGCACCAAGGGGACAGCACCAAGGGGACGGTACCAAGGGGACAGTACCAAGGG
>CAINWP010000279.1 GCA_903854475.1 uncultured Verrucomicrobiota bacterium | reverse complement strand
GGAGTCCACCGAGCAATTGAAGCTCATTCGTGAAATTCGAGCGGAAACCCGGACGATTCACTTCCCCGATGTGGCCGACGGCCCGATGGACCTCAATAGCTTCAGTCAACGCCTCTGGGGACTCCAAGGCCTTCTGGCCCTGGCAGCCGATGAGGTGCGCAAGTCCGCTCCAGACGAAAAGCAACTCCTCAAGAATCTCGAGTCACTGCGTGTGACCATTTCGGAATTGCGCTCAGCCATGTTCCGGGGCGACCGGGAGGCCAATGCCCGCCAATTGGGTCATTTCCAGTACGCGCTCTTCCGCGATATCCGGGACACCTTTGACACTTTGCAGCAGCAGGATGATTCCAGTGGCCTCAAGGAGTCCGACTTGCCGCTAGTTCTTCGCAACCGATTCATTGGGATCACTGGCAAACAACTGCTTCTCGTCTATCCCAGGGAGGATGTCTGGGAGCGACGGTCTCAGGAAACCTTTGTCCGGGAAATCAGTGCGGTGGTTCCGACCGCCACCGGAACACCCGTCCAACTCTACTACTATACCGAATTGCTCAAGGTTTCCTACATGGAGGCGGCCGGATGGGCACTGGGCGCCATTGTCCTCTTGGTTTTCATCCACTTCCGTTCACCCACTCGGGTGGTGCTGTCGCTGCTACCGGTCGCCATCGGGGCACTCTGGATGGTGGGCTTCATGGGAATGACGGGGATCCCGTTCAATCCCGCCAATATCATGACCCTCCCGCTGGTCATCGGAATTGGCGTCACCAATGGGATTCATATTCTGAACCGATTCGCCGAAGAGCGGACCCCCGCCATTCTTGGCAAGAGCACCGGCAAGGCAGTGCTCATCTCAGGCCTGACCACCATCGCCGGATTCGGCAGCCTGATCATCGCCGACCACCGGGGTATTCGTAGTCTGGGCTGGGTGATGGCCGTGGGAACAGCGACATGCATGATCGCGGCAATGACCCTGTTGCCTGCGTTATTGACGCTTCAGGCACGAGTTACCCGCCCAAAGAATTGGGGAGCTCCTTCGAACTAACTCACCGAGTCGGTTCCAAGGGCTCCCCTATACTTTCCTCGAAGCAGAATATCCGAAACTTTTTCGGCCACGGTTCAGGCCACAGTTCAGGCTTCAGCCATTGCCTCGCGGGCTAGAAACCGCTCGCGGAGCTTACGCAAAGCGGCAGCTTCCAACTGACGGATCCGCTCACGGGTAAGGCCAAAATCGACCCCGATCTGCTCAAGGGTGCGGGGATCTCCACCTTCCAACGCAAACCGTTGGTTGAGTATGACCTGTTCTCGCGCATTGAGTGAACCCACCAATTCGCGCATGAGTTCGGCATTGCTGGATTCGCTCACACTGGCCCAAGGCATTACCGCTGATTCGTCAGCGATCACATCGGCGATGCGATTCGATTCGGGATCATTGCCTATCGGGGCATCCAACGAGGTTGCTCCCACCGCAGCAGCCTCTCGCCAGCGACGAATGTCATCGACATCCGATTCCAACTCCCCAGCCAATTCGACATCCGTTGCAGGACGACCGAACTCGGATTCAAGACGAACCTCCGCCTTCTTCATCCGCGCCAGTTCTTGGACAATGTGAATGGGCAACCGAATAGACTTGGACTGATTGGAGAGCGCTCGCTTGATGGACTGCTTGATCCACCAGGCAGCGTAGGTCGAGAGCTTGGCTCCGCGGTCGGGGTCGAACCGCTCCACAGCGCGCATCAGTCCAATATTACCCTCGTTAACGAGGTCCAAGAGAGGCAGTCCGTAATCTTCGTATTCACGCGCGATCTTGATTACCAATCGCAGGTTGGCCCGGATCATATGTTCACGAGCAACATCGTCTCCCTTCTGGATGCGGCGAGCCAACTCGACCTCTTCCTTGGCGTTGAGTAGCGGGGTCTCAACGGCATCGCGGAGGTAAAGTCTCAGAGAGGAATGCTCATCCCAGACTCCACGGCTGACGGTATTGAGCGGACGTGTTTCGCGCAAAGTGGCGACACCGGGCAACTCGGATTCGACCTGGATGGGTATGGCTCGTGTGGTCGCCAATGTTTCGATGGGAATCAGCGCCTCGCTCAGCGGCAGCGGTCCGCGCGGGACGCTGATCCGGCTCCGCTCGGCGGCAGGAGTTGGCGACAGAACAATGGGGCGCGAGCGCTTGGAAGTGACCGACTCACGTGAACGGCGCGGCCGCGATTTTGCTGAAGAAGAGGTCCGAGCCCGCAGCCCTTTGGCTTTACCAGAACTCGAATGGGAATCGGTTCCGGTCCGCTTGGTTTTGAAATTCGTTTTCATCTCTCTGGAAGCGTTGGAGTCGCCCGAGGCGGATTTGTTCACTGGTTTCATCGGACTCATTCCGGGAGGCAGAGGTTTCGTGAGAAACTCGCCTCCAGAGACCGATTGAACCGTCTTAAGCATTCGCGGGGCCAATCTGATTTTGGCAGCTTCATGCCCGTCGATGCCTCAATCGCTTATTTAAACCCCTTTATTCGGAGACAGATTGGGTCATTTTGGCGCTATTTGTGCCAGATCCGGTCTTCACTTTGACGCGAGTCCCGCACGAGGACCGAAATCGTCTCCAACACAAGGGACAAGCTCTGCTCTCCTTCCTGCTTCCGGCTTCTCCGATAGGGGACAGGCTCTGAAAGTCCCTGAAAACCCTGAAAGTCTGGCTTGCTTCACCGGGAAATGCTGAACTTAAGGCCACGCCTATGAAACAGAACGCCCCATCTCGTGTTTTGACCTGTTCGATGGTCTCTCTCCTAGCCTCAACGCTGCCCATCCTCGCGGGTTCGTGGGTCACCTATGAACCCAAAGCCGGTACGGCCAACGGGAAGACGATCGTCATGCTGAGTGGCGATGAAGAATACCGTTCCGAGGAAAGTTTGCCGCAAATGGGCAAAATTCTCAGCCAAAAGCATGGTTTCAAGTGCACCGTGCTTTTCAGCCAGGACGCTGACGGGATCATCAATCCCAACAACCAGACCAATATTCCAGGCATGCATCTGCTGGCCTCGGCCGATCTGGTGGTCAATCAGTTCCGCTTCCGCGAACTGCCCGATGCCGACATGGAGCACTTCGTTCGGTACCTCGACAGCGGCAAGCCCATGATGGTGCTCCGGACGGCAACCCATGCCTTCAATTATGAACGGAACAAGCAGAGCCCTTACGCCAATTATTCATGGACGGCCAAGGGTGGAGGCTTCGGAGGCAAGACCGTGGGCGAGACGTGGACCTATCACCATGGCCATCATGGAAAAGAAGCCACGCGCGGCGTGATCGACGGCCGTCATGCCAAACACCCGATCTTGAACGGGGTTTTTGATGTGTTTGGGCCTAGCGACGTCTACGGGGTCAACGCGGACTTCCCCAAAGACGCCGCTATCTTGATGCACGGTCAGGTTCTCACCGGCATGCAACCCAACGATCCGCCGAACTTGAGCAAACCGGCTATGCCTTTGATCTGGTTGCGCGACTATAAGGGAACTTCGGGACACACCTCCCAGGTACTCTGCTCCACCATCGGCGCCGCCACCGATCTGCGCAGCGAAGACCTCCGCCGACTCTTCGTCAATGCGACCTATTCCCTCACTGGGCTGGAAGTTCCGAAAAAGGCCGATGTGAATCCTGTGGGTGTCTTCGAACCCTCGATGTTCGGCTTCAACACCTTCAAGAAGGGCGTGAAGGTCGAATCCCACGAACTGAAATAATCGCTTTGGGGCACGGGCACCGACGGTGACCCAATCAATCGTTATCCGAGCAAGGAACCCAGTCGCCTTGCGGAATATCGGCAGCCGATCGGGGCCCAGTCCCGGTCACGGATTCAGGCGGATCCGCCACAGTTCGGCGGATTCGCCCGAAGCCAACTCAAAGACCCGCTCCACCGAGCCATCGGTCTGAAGGGCGCCCGGGGGTACCGAATAAATTCCGCTCAGCACGGTGGCACTCACAGTGACCGTGGCGGTGCCCGAGAGCGTGACGCGCTCCAAAACATATCCCCGGTCTCGCGGGCCACGGGTTCGAAGGCGCACTTGGTTCCCAGAGAGCCTCTCCACCAACAGGGTGGGTTTTACCGGACCGATCGTCTTCAACGATTCAGCGCGCCAATTTGAAGGCAAATAAGCCGGCTCCGTGGAAACAATTCGGGCCAGGCATCGGTCCGCCACGGCTGCTTCGGTGGGCCATGGTGCCACTGACTGATAATCCAACTGATCAACGACGAAGTAGGGCACAAATCCAGCGTCTGGCCGGGGCGGCAACTGGGGATTATCAGGCCGAACGAGAGTCAATCGCTCCCCGCCGGAGGCCAATTGACCGGTGTAGGGCCCCAACACAATCTGGGCATCGGAGGCACCCAGTAGGCTGCGCACTGCAGCCCCATTGTTGGTGTTGGCGATGATCCATTTTGCGCCCGGTGCCATTGCCTGCGGTTCGGTGAATGCAAAACTAATACCGCCCTCGATGCGCCACCCGTTGGTGGGATAAGCCGGATCATACAAGGGTACTGTCTCCGCAGACACATTCTCCAACTCCACAAACTCGATCTCCCCCGCAGGCGCGGCATACCGAAGTCGGCGAAAAACCACCGGCCCCAGGGCATGCGGAGAATTGGTACCCCCCATTCCCTGACGGAAAATATTCAACAGCAACGGGTCCATGGAGTTGTCTATCCCGGTTCCCAACGTCATGCGCTGCATCAACTGGAAGGGTCCCTCTCCATCGGGATGCCGCCCAAAGCTCACACCATTCGGACTCGCCGGAAACTCCTGAACATCTTCCCAGCGACGAGGAATGCCAATCGCATCGGCCGACAGAAGCGTCACCATGCCACCCCGCGCGGCGCCAAAAGTGAAGGCCGTGCGACCCGCTGCGGGTTGGAGCGGATTGAACTGATATTCGTAAATCATCCGGAAGCCCCGGGGCGGAACCACTGTCCCCGGCGGAATACGAAAGCGGAATGGGTCGGTCAGGTCGTTGGAAAGGAACCACCCTCCGACATCTATCGGCTGATCCGTTCGGTTAAATAATTCGACCGCGTCCTCGAGGGGGGGATCGGTGTGGGCCAGCAATTCATTGATCACCACCCGATTCTGAATGCCGGCCCCGGCCGTTCCCGGAGAACCGAAGTATTCGGCGCTGGCCCGCCAATTCGTGGCTGCCGTGAGATCTGCCGAGGGATCCACCAATTCAATGGAACCACCCTGGCCGGCGGGCCGTGTGGGCCAGTCTCCGTCGATCCCATATTTGAGTTGGACCAAAATCACCCCGCTGGCGCTGTTCAGAATAAGGGCTTCTCCGCCATTATTCAGAGCCCCGGAATAGGAGCCGGCCACCAATCCAGTTACCGACCCGTACCGCGCCACGAATACGGTGGGGTTGCGACAAATCACGGCCCGAGCCTTGGATTGCAGACTAAATGAACTGGGAAACGTAAAGGTAATGCCCGCGGAAAAACTCGCACCCGAAAGGTCGATCGGTCGGGATCCCGGGTTAAAGAGTTCCAGGAATTCCGCCTCGGCATAAGCGGAGCCGCCGGGAGGATCATACATCACCTCACTGATGACCACCGACTGCGCAGAGAGCGTCTTAGCCCATCCCAGCAGGGCGGCAAAAATCGCCATCATCCAATTCCTGTGCACGTCACAACGGTAACGGTTACCCAGAAACAGGAAAGTCTGCTGGAGATGCTTTCCCCAAACGGGGCTTTTTCTCGGAAGGCTGCCAGGGTTCAATTCTCGCTCATGCAACTGACAGACCGACTGCACCTGGCCTATTGCACCAATATCCATCGGGGGGAGAATTGGATGGAAACCTTCGCGGGTCTGGAGCTGCACACCCGAGCGGTACAAGCCCGGGTCTCCTCGGGCCGACCCTACGCCATCGGGCTTCGACTGAGCGACCGCGCCTCTCGGGAGCTCATCGAACCAGGCACCTTTCGAGCCTTCCAAGAATGGCTTAAACGCAATAATGCCTACGTCTTCACCATCAACGGTTTCCCTTATGGCCAGTTCCACGGGCAACGAGTGAAAGAACAAGTCTATGCCCCGGACTGGTCGCAGCCCGAGCGCTTGGACTACACTCGAAGACTCTTCCGAATCCTCGCCGACCTGCTGCCGTCGGGAGTGTCCGGCAGCGTCAGTACCGTTCCGGTATCGTACAAAGCCTTCCGGCGCTCGCCCGATGATGAGCAACGCGCCCTGCTGCAGCTCTGGGAGTGCGTGGATTTTCTCGATGAGCTCTCCCGGCAATCCGGCCACGACTTGCATCTGGGACTGGAACCCGAGCCACTGTGCACCCTCGAGACCACCAGCGAATGCGTGAGTTATTTCAACCAACTGCGCGCCTTACGCCCCGGAGACCGACGCATCGACCGTCATCTGGGCGTCAACTACGACTGCTGCCACTTGGCCATCGAGTACGAAACGCCGACCGAGGCCTTAGCGCGGTTGCAGTCCGCGGGCATCCGGTTGAGTAAGATCCATCTGAGCAATGCCCTGAGCGTGCGTCCGACGACTGAGATCCGCCAATCGCTTCAGGCCTTCGCCGAAGACATTTATTTCCATCAGGTCATCGAACGACGGGCCGACGGCACCCTCATTCGGCATGCTGATCTCCACGATGCACTAGCCACCCCGGCACCCGCTCCGGGAATTCC
>CAINWP010000278.1 GCA_903854475.1 uncultured Verrucomicrobiota bacterium | reverse complement strand
TTCTCAGTGGATCGCTTCAGAGCTCGACTATGTCTTTGGCATGTTTCCTCGGCTTCAGGAGCGCCGCGAGCAGCACGCGGGCACCCTTTCCGGAGGCGAGCAGCAAATGTTGGCCATCGGCCGGGCCTTAATGAGCCGACCGCGATTCCTAATGCTCGACGAGCCCTCCCTGGGCATCGCTCCGCTGTTGGTGAAGGAGATCTTCGCCCGGTTGGTTGAACTGAATCGCGAACGGTTGCTGCCCATCTTGTTGGTTGAGCAGAATGCCCACCTAGCCCTAGAGGTCAGTACCTATGGCTACGTCTTGGAGACAGGGCGAGTTCTCTTGTCCGACCGTTCGTCGGTCCTCCGTGACAGTCCTGAAGTGCGCAGCGCTTATTTGGGCGGCTGATTTCACCTTCTCGGATAAAAGACGAGCCACTTCGGCAGCGGCTGGATAAGTGGATCCCTCGGGTTTCAAGAGATCTGCCGGTTGCAATTCACATTTGTAAATGATTAGTGAAACCCTTGTTACATTCGCGGCGTCTGGCCCAATGAATGGGAGGGTTTCCGAGGATAATTTTACGAGGTGGGCGATATCAACCGTTGCCGATCTGGGTAGTTCTGTGGACCTGTCTCTGGTTGGTTGTTACCCCCCTAGCGGCTCTGGATCGAAAGTTTTGGGATGGGGGCAAGGTACCCCGTAATCCGGTTCGAGGCACTTGGTCGCTGGAGGATGCGTTTCCTACTTTAGGACCTCTACCGGGGACTCTCGGTTTTGCCGTCCCACCTGGGGAAACCAACCGAATTATTTTCCTGAACATGGCCGGCGTGGCTTACGAAGCGTCCCTGTCCAATAAGATGTCCAGTCGGTTGTTTTTGGACCTCTCGGAGCGTGTCTTCTTCGAACAGGAGGCGGGCCTTTTGGGAATGGCCTTCCATCCGAGGTTTCAAACCAATGGGTGGGTCTTCGTCTATTACTCTTCCAAGGAAGGGGCCGGTGGTTTGGTTCAGTCCTTCAATCGACTCTCCCGCTTTACCGTCCCACCCGGAGGAGACGGACGTCCGGATCCGGCCTCCGAGGTGGTCTTGTTTCATCAGGAAGATCCGGGGCCCAATCACAACGCCGGGTGTCTCGCCTTTGGCCCCGATGGGTATCTTTATTTGTCGGTGGGAGATGGCAGCCTGTGGTCCAATCGAGTGACCCAGCGGTTAGATGCCGGATTCTTCGGGGGGATACTGCGTCTCGATGTGGATCGCAAACCAGGGAACCCTCCGCCGAACCCAGGTTTTGGAGTTAATCCCAATGCCTATTCCGTGCCTGCCGACAATCCGTTTGTCGGAGCCCGTCGGTACGGCGTGGGGAATCAAGTGATTTGGACGGGTGAAAACCCTCAAGCATTGCGCACCGAGTTTTATGCGTTGGGCATGCGAAACCCATGGCAGTTCAGCTTTGATCCCAAAACCGGTGAACTGTGGTGCAACGATGTGGGCAATGGCTCACGCGAAGAGGTAAACCGGATCCGCCCTGGGGCCAACTACGGGTGGCCTTGGTGGGAAGGCACCATTTCTACCACCGACCCGGAGGTTGAAGGTACCGCCTTACCGGAGTTCGAGTACTCCCACTTTTCCGGCCGCACCGCCATCACCGGAAGTCATTTCTACCGGGGTTCGTTTTACCCGGAGTTGGACGGCGCGTATTTGTTCGCCGATTGGACCGGAGACATCGCGGTGCTGCGCCCTGGCGAACCTGGCGAACCGGAGGTTACCTGGATCGTGAACCTGCCCGGAGTGGTGGCTTTCGGTGCGGATCCCCGAGATGGCTCGCTGCTGCTCACTTCTGGTTCAGGACGTATTTACCGACTGGTTCAACGCCCGGTTGTGGGAGAAGTGTGGCCCGAGAAATTGTCTGAGACGGGGCTCTTTGAGAACTTGACGTCGCTCACCCCAAGGCCCGGATTAATCCCTTACGAGATCAACGCGCCGTTCTGGTCCGACCATGCCATTAAGCGGCGATGGTTTGCACTCCCCGGCGATGATTCGATCATGACTTTTCGCCGCGAGGGAGCCTGGACCTTCCCGAGCGGCACGGTCTGGGTGAAGCACTTTGATCGCCCTTACCACCGTCCGGGCACGATGCTCTTTCCGATGGAGACCCGAATCCTGATTCAGACGACCAATGGGGTTTCTGGCGCGAGCTATCGATGGAATGATGAAGGAAACGAGGCAGATCTTGTTCCGGACGAAGGGTCCGATGCGATGTTCTATGCATGGACCCCGACTGAGTTAGTCACCCAGATCTGGCATTTTCCGGGTCGCAATGAGTGCTTGTCTTGTCACACATCGGTCAATGGTGGGCCTGCAGGTTTCAATACCGCCCAACTCAATCGACGGACCCCCGAGGGAGGGAGCATCGTCTCTCAACTCGATGCCTGGTCGGCTGCCGGCTATTTCTCGGAGCCCTTGGTTCGAACCCACCAGATGCCCGCACTGGTGAGCCCGACGGATGAGACCCAAACCTTGGAGCACCGTGTTCGTGCTTATTTGGACGCCAACTGCGCCGCGTGCCATCAGCCCGGAGGACTCACCCGAACGCCCTGGGATGCGCGCATCGGAACGGCTCTCGATCAGATGGGGTTAATTGGGGTGCGGTCTTCGGTGTCCAGCATGGGTCTTGGTGAGTTTCGCATCGCCCCGGGGCATCCCGAGAATTCCTCCCTCTTCCTCCGGATCTCCACATTGGGTGCGTTTCACATGCCTCCCTTGGGCACGTCGGAGATGGATACTAAAGCAGTGGATTTAATCCGGCGCTGGATCGTCGAGGACTTGCCCCAGCGGGAGGGGTACGATCAGTGGGCGGCTCGGTGGCTACCGGCACCCTGGGAGTCTCTCCGATCGCAGTCGTTGGATCCCGATGCTGACGGACTCAATAACTTCACCGAATACCTGATGAAGGAAGGACCGTTGAACCCGCAGCGCCGATGGAAACCGTTGATCGCCCGCGAGGGTTCCCGGTTCGTTCTGCGATTCAATCGATGGGCCGGCCGGCATTTTGAAGTTCAGTGGGCTTCAGACATGACGCCGGCGGGGCGTTGGAGTCGCTTGGAGGTGGAGGAGAATGATCCTCGAGCGACGTTGTCGGACAGTGAGGCATCCATCCCGTTGCCCGATGGGCCAACTCGTTTCTACCGGGTGATCGTCGCGGGTGAGTGAGGTTATTGGGACCCATTGACCCCCGTCGCCCCTTTGGAGCAAAGTGAGCCTAAGCCTCACAATGACTCCCTGCCGGAATCCTGCCTCACGATCGACCGCCTTTACGCTCATTGAGCTGCTGGTGGTCATTGCCATCATCGCCATTTTGGCGGGCATGCTCTTGCCGGCACTCGCCCGGGCTCGTTCCGCGGCCATTAAAACACTGTGCGGCAGCAACCAGCGGCAATGGGGCATCGCGGTGAACCTCTACGCCAACGACAATGAAGACCGATTCCCGGACAACACCGACGGCACCGGCCTGAGTTGGCTCGGAGCCAACGCTCGCAACTTCACCGACAAGTACTTGATGAAGAATGTGGCTCCGAAGTCTCGGAATGACCGAAAGGCTGCCAATCATGTGCTCTTCTGTCCGACCGACCAATGGAACCGGCAGGCCGATGCGTGGAGTTATGGCGCGAATGTGAGTCGCCCGGTGTTCATCGGCTACTTTTTCTTACCGGGTCGTGTGAATGGAGCCTGGGATTACAACTCCGATGGATTGGGTGACTGGCACTACCGCAAGAAGCTGGGTGGTGAGTTTTCCGCCGCTCCCATCCTCATCGATCGGCTCCAAGGCCATGGTGCGCATTCCACCAACCTACTGGACCCTGGTATCAAGTGGATCCTGCCAGAAAATGGGCGTCCGACCAAAACGGCCAATCACGCCGGCCAGCGCGGGGTTCCCGACGGAGGTAATTTTCTCTTCGAAGATGGCCATGTTCAATGGATCCAATCCCGCAACGTGACGCTGGGATCCAGTCAGAGCCAGTGGCAGTGCTTCTAC
>CAINWP010000277.1 GCA_903854475.1 uncultured Verrucomicrobiota bacterium | reverse complement strand
AGGGTCGCGTAGTGGACGCAGGCGGCCAAATAAGTTCCGTGCACGGTTTCGTGCTCGCGATCCTTGCCCAGCATGGGGAGTTGGGGGCGCGCTTCCAGCGAACGATGGAAGGCCAATCCGACGGGTGCGACAGGCGCATTCAGTTCCACTCCCAGAGTTCTGTGGGCATTAGCAATTTGCTCGAGTGAGATCCAGCCGAGGCGTTCGTAGGGCCAGGCCATGAAGAGCACTGAGCGTCCGCCATGGGATCGGATTTCTTGATCGAAGCGTCGGGCGTATTCGTAGAAGGCAGTGATGCTGTGCTCGGTGAGTTCCGGTATGTCGTCTTGCAGGATAACTCGGTCGTAGTGTCCTTGCTGGATGCGTTCATGCACCGAGGGCAATCCGTGAAGGATGCGAAGCGTGGCACCTCCTTGCGTCGCACGATCGGCCACAAGGATGCGAGGAGGGGTGGCGGATGCGGCCAGCAGACGGACGTGGTTTTCGAGGCCGCCGTTGTAGTAGGTCAGGCTATTGCCCACGAAGAGGAGTCGCATGGGAGGCGTCGGGGTGGGTGGTGTGACGGGATGTTTGTGAGAAAGGCAGCCGGTCAGGAGCCACATGAGGACACCCATCCAACCGCACCGCAGAAGCGTCATAGGCCAAACGCTAGGCAGCGGGAGTGAGGCGGTGCAAGATCGCTGCAATAGGCGTGCACACTGCCGCCTCAATACGGATTTGAACCATGGTCAGTATCAAGCTCGCTCAAGAGGTGTCGGAGTTGGAGGGCATTCTCGCGTTGCAACGGCGCAATCTGAAGCGGTGTCTGAGCGAGGCTGAGGCCGAGGAGCAGGGGTTCTTGATCGCCGAATACGATTTGGACTACCTCCGGCAGATGCAGGTGCAGCGACCCTCGGTGATCGCCGTGGACGACGGCCGGGTGGTGGGTTACGCGCTGGTGGTCACCCGGGAGGTGCGGGCGGGGCTGCCATTCATCGCGGCGTTGTTCGATGAAATCGACCGGATCACCTATCGAGGAACGTTGCTGGCCGAAACGGATTACGTGGTGGTGGGGCAATTGTGTGTCGACAAGGACTACCGGGGGCAGGGGTTGGTGGACCGGTTATATGCCTTTTTTCATGCATCGTTAGAGGGGCTCTATCAGTGCGGGGTCACCGACATCGCGCGGGCCAATCGTCGTTCGCTCAAGGCGCACCAGAAGGTGGGATTTCGAGTCATCCATGCCATCGAATATGACGGCATGACCTGGGATGTGGTGCTCTGGGATTGGTCGGAATCACGACGGTAATGGCGGAGGCACGGGTGGGGTCGAAAGGATGGCGAGGTTCTGTGGGTAAATGTTTTTTTGGTGGATATTTGGGGGGCGGTTTCAAACCGACAACGGACCACTGCTTTCGGGGTGCCCCGTTGGGGCACGGGCGAGGGATGTATGCGGCCTGTCGGGATTGGACGGGACAGGTGAAGAGCTTTCAGGGAGGGTTCTAGATTCAATGAAACTGCAAAAATCGAGTGGCTGGGGATGGGTGGGTGCCGTGGTGATGAGCCTGCTCGTTCTGCAGGCCGAGGAACCCAAGAACAGTGACCTGGATGTCATTCGCGACGAATCCAAGGTGCCTCCCTACCAGTTGCCGCCGGTGCTCGTTTCGGCCGAGGGTCGACCCATCACCACGGCGCAGGAGTGGTTTCAGGTTCGACGCCCTCAACTCATCGCGCTCTTCGGGAACCTCGTTTACGGAGTGGTTCCGGCACCAGAGGTGCCAGTTCAGGTTCAGACTGAAATCCTGAAGGTCGACCGGCAGTTCATGGGCGGCAAGGCCACCCGAAAAGATGTCCGGCTTCGCTTCCACAATGCGAAGGGAGAGGTGGATTTGCGGATTTTGGTCATCACACCCAATGGCAGCGGTAAGCCGGCTCCGGTGTTCATGCTCCACAGCTTTTCCGGCACTCGGGACGATGGTCATGATCTGCATCCCGACCGACCCGGCTACTTGCGCAACGGAGTGCCCATTGGCGAACTGCTGCAACGGGGATTTGGTTTTGTGGTGGTGCCTCAATCAGACCTGGTTCGACACAACGAGGTGGAATTCATCAAGGGAATCCACCCGCTGTTTTATCGCGAGCACCAGAGTTTCCCCAAGTCCTTCGAATGGGGAGTGATCTCAGCCGTGGCCTGGGGTGGTTCTCGGGCGATGGACTACCTCGAAACGGACCCGGATGTGGACGCCCGGCGGGTGGCGATCATGGGTCATTCCAAGATGGGCAAGACCGCGCTTTGGACGGCGGCTCAAGACACCCGCTTTGCATTGGTGATCTCGGCTCAATCCGGTTGTGGCGGGGCCGCTCTGTGGAAACGCAATTTCGGCGAGAACATGGAGAAAATGGTGACACGCTTCCCGTATTGGTTGTGTCGGAATGCGGCCCGCTTTGCGCGCAATGAGGACGACTTGCCCGTCGACCAGCACGAGTTGCTCGCCTGCATCGCGCCGCGGCCGCTGTATGTCGCCAGCGGTGCTGACGACCTCTGGGCAGATCCCATCGGCGAGTACCTTTCGGCCCATCATGCCTCGGAGGTGTACCGATTGCTGGGTAAGAAGGGATTGGATTCGCCAATTCCACCCGCGGTTGGGGTGGCGCTGACACAGGGTGACATTGCCTACCACAACCGTCCGGGAGGTCACTCAGTGGACCTCTACGATTGGCAACAGTTTCTAGGGTTCGCAGAACGCCATTTTCGCAAGTGATGGAGGGCTTCCCGTGGATGGTTTTTCCAGCGGCAGCATTAGTTGCAGGGATGGCTTGCAGGGTTGCGATTCCTCACCGTTGAGCGTAATTGACTCCCATTGAAGCGAAGGTGGGTAGAATGATTTGTTTTCAGAGTAAGTGGCGGCAGGAGTTGGGCTGTATGCGCCCAAGGTTGTTGGTTTTCGCTGATCTGGCCCAGACGGTGTGGGTTTTTACGCTGCTGTTTTTGTGGTTAGTCGGGGTTGGGGCCAGCGCTCAGACGACAACAGTGCCCAACCTAGGTCTGGTGGCACACTTTCCCTTCGATGGGGATCTTCAGGACGACAGCGGATTCAAGCGCCACGCGATCAGCGACGCTCTCGGGGGCATTCCGCGATTTACAACCTCCCGCACGACTTCGCTGAATCAGGCTCTGAGCCTGAGCGGCAGCAATGCCTGCATCACAATTCCGTCTCTCGCGGGTTTTGGTCCGAATGGGGGGAGAGGCACAACGATTTCTTTCTGGATGCGCTGTCCCATCCAGGGTTTTTTGTTGGGTTGTGCCCGAGAATCCACTCCGGAGCAGTCGAGCTTCCATGTTCGCACCGACGGGAAACAGTTGATGGTCTCCGGAGGAGTGGGTGATGAGGTGAGTTTCGGGTTTTCGGAGAGTCCTAGCGCCTGGCGGCATGTGGTGGTGGTGTTCAGTCGTTCGATTCAGGATAAAAACACCAGCATGGTGGTCCAAGTCTGGGTAGATGGCCGATCGATCGGGTTGCGCCCGATGGATGTGAACCCCCGTCATTTGCGCACCCCCCTGACCGTGGGAGGTATTTCGGGAATGACCAACGGCGGGTTGCTGGGGGAGATCGACGAGTTGTACTTGTTCGGCAAGGCGTTGTCTCTGGAAGAGGTTTTGAATCTCTACGCTCACGATTCGGCAGACCTCGCAGAGGCTCCGGTGGTGGTCCGTCAACCGCAGGCTCAGTCGGTGGAGAAGGGAACCGACGTTACCTTCCGGGTGGCCGTCCGAAATGACGCGCCGAGCGAATTTCAGTGGCAATTAAATCAGACCAACCTCCCGGGGGCGACGCGCTCAGAGTTGACCCTGAGCAACGTGACTCCCGCTCTCGACGGGGGGCGCTATCGGGTCCTTGTTCAGAATGGCTCGGGTGCGGCCTTTAGTGAGTCGGCCCTACTGACGGTCTTCCCACTGTCGCCACCCGGCATTCTGTCTCAACCGACTTCCGTGGAGGTGGCTGAAGGGGAACCGGAGGTGGTGTTCCAGGTGGCGTGTACGGGCTCTGGCGTGTTGCTGTACCAGTGGCAGTTCAATGGGAAGAATCTTCCTCGAGAGACCGGTGAACGGCTCATCCTGCGACATGTCCGCCCCTTTGCTTATGGCCGGTATCGTGTGCGCGTCTCCAATCTCTACGGGTTTGTTTGGAGCGACGAAGTCAGCCTGGCGGTGAACACTTATGATACCGACGAAGACGGTTTGACCGATTACGAAGAACTGCTGTTCAAGACCGATCCCGAGAAGCCAGATTATTACGGCGATCGAATGCCGCCGATCCCCGCGCCAGAGACCTCGACGTGGCAAGAGTTCCTGGCTGGCTCGAACTCTTCTTCGCAGGGGAGACGGTCAATGGCTTTGGCTGTGCTGCAAATTCTCCTCCGGATGTCCCACATCTGGTGGATCGATTTGTGAAGGGTGTTTACTCGATCTAGTCCGAGACGCACGGGGTTTCTCGGTGTTGCGCCTCGGATCTGCCCCGCTCGATACCGTTCACTACGCCGTGTGCAAGTACTCGGCGGTGTTCTCAGTCGGTGCGGCTTGGCAGGCACCGGCCACCAGGGGTTCCTGGGGGTTGCGGAAGGAGAGCCCGGCGAAGTCTGCCCTACCTCGGAGGTGGTTGGGTGAGGTTGTTTTTTTGGGAGGACCACCGGGCTAAAGCCGGATGAGGCTCCGAGGTAGGGACCGATCTCCGAGCGGTCCGTGTCCCCGGACTTGGCGCTTTGGGAGAAATCGACCTATTTCGGAGGCGGTTGGGTGAGGTTGGGTTTCCGCAACCTTCCGGAATCTACGGAAAGGTGCCGGTTTAAAATCTGCGGTTTTACCGGATCCTCGAAGCCGTTTTCTTCCAGGATGAGCGCCAGCATTTCTTCTTTCTTCCAGATGAGGCCGAATTCGTCTGGGGCCCACCAGACTTGATAAGAATTTCCTCGGGCAACCGACAAGCTGAGGCCGGATCGATGATTCGATGAGTTTCTGGGCTCAGTGGTTTTCAAACCGGCAGGTTTCATCGGTTTTCACACCGTCTCTCACAGTTGCGGCGGAAGGGGATGCATGGGAGGCGATGGCTATTTGACCTGACCGTGCTGTTGAGGTTTCCAAGAGCGGTAGCGAAGGAGACATTGGATCGCCTCGATCCCGTGCCGAAGGCGGATCTTCTTTCCCTCTGCCTTGGAGCGCCCGCTGTAGCTCACAGGAACTTCGATGATCCGGATTCCCAGGCGGCTCAGTTTTGAGGTCACCTCGGGGCAGAATCCGAAGCCGTCTTCCTGAAGTTCCATTCGGCGAAGAATTTCGAGCGGAATCAACTTCAGGCAGGTGGCTTCGTCGGTGAGTCGCTCTCCGAGCAACAGGTTGGACAGCCCCGTGAGAAGCCGATTGCCGAGACGATGGAGCCCGACCCATGGAGACTTCGACGGCCCTAGTGAACGGGGTGACAAGAATCGCGAGCCATACACCGCGACGGGGTGCTGTATTCCCTGAATGGCCGCGCTCAGCGTGGGGTAATCGGCCGGGTCATACTCCAGATCGGCATCCTGAATGAGAACCCACGGGCACGTCGCATGGGCAAGCCCGGTGCGGATGGCCGATCCCTTTCCCTCATTTGACGAATGCCTGAGGTGGGTGACCCGCGGATCCGGAAAACGCCTTTCGGCAAGAAGTTGTCCGGTCGCGTCCGTGGAACCGTCGTCGACCACGATCACCTGGCCGACTTCGGGGCGAGCCAACACCCGGGTGATGATTTGTGAAAGGGTTCGGGCTTCGTTGAAGACCGGGATGATGACCGAAATGCCCTCCGCCCCAAGGGGGCTTAGGGGCACCACAAAGCCATCCATCGTTTCGGGCTCTGCCTGCTGAAGGGGCATGGATCAAACTAAAAACCACGCTCCTAACCAGTGATGCGGCCAGAGCGTGGTTTTTTGCCAGAATTTTATTTTTATGGGTATACACACTGATTTGTATAACCGGTTTGTCTAACCATGATTCTTGCCCCGTTAAGATCAAGTTTTAGAAACTCCCATCCCTCAGTTGGTAATCCAACTTTGAATGAATTTGTTTCCCATTTTGTTACTGTTTGAAGTACGCCTTGTTGATAGGCCACATCATATTTGCATCCTGCCGTACAATCGCACACGGTATCGCCTGATTTGCATTTTCCGCAAGACTCCAAAAAACCAACCGTTCGCTGACAACCTACGATATTATCTTTTTTGTCGTATATGGGTTCGCTTTTACCAAAACCGCACTTTGAGGGGTTTTTTGTGGCACCCTTACTCTTTTCACCAGTCGCTGAGGATCCCGCTATCAGCGTCAAGCCGGCTAGAATGAAGGCTAGCAAGAAAATTAATCTCGAACTTGCTCTGCCTGCTTGATGATCAGGTGTTTGAATGTTTTTGTTAGTGTTCATTTTGTGTATTTTAATTTTTATTGAGGTGACGATTTGTCTGGACGCTGACGGCTAAATCGAATGATGAAGACAAGAATTATCCCCGATCCGGTCAGCATGGTGATGGAGGCCAAAAGGGGGTGGCGGGTTGCTTTTTCTGCTTCTTTCCAAGCGGCCAGCGACTCACTTTGCTTTCGAGCAAATTCGGGGCTATCAGACTTCGGCCAAAGCTCTCCAGGTTTGAGGGAGTAATCTGAGAATTCCCCATTCGGCATCCGAGCTCGTTGGTCGGTCACATCTAGGGATTTTATTTTGATCTCGGGCAGATACGAATCGCGTTTACCCAGTGTGATTCGGGTCATTTCAAGGCGTACGCCAACCCAGGGTGTGACTTGGTCTCGCTGTTGATGTTGGGTGAGCTCGTCTTGGCGGCCCGCGATCGCGAAGGTTTTAACAGACCATGTCGCTTCGACGAGTAATGGGATCCCAGATGAAGGGTCGCGTTGGATAACTTTCATCTCCCCAACTTTCCATCCTTCTGGATACAAAGTGAGGGCGTTTGTGGAAATTTTTGGGCCCGGTACTACATAAGCAGTCATGCTGTTGGCGCCAAATGGGAACTTCGAATCGAATTGCCAAGACTGTGCGACTTCCTCTATTTCCAAGCCCGTGGTTTGCCCCACCATGTCGACCAAAGGAATTTGGATATTAGGCTTAAGTAATTGAGAGTAATTGCCAAACAGTGCATAGAGTAAAGGACCCGGTCCAAAGCCTGCTTCTGGCACTGAATCTGCAAAACTCGCGCGTCCAAAGAGTTTTTCCCGATTCATATATCCTATAATTGCGGCAACGAATCCATTTTCTCCTCCCATTATAAGATGTGGTCTGGATTCTCCTGCTGCTACGACCGTGTACGCAAATCCGCTTTTCCCGACGCTGGCCTTGAAGTTCCATTCTTTAAAAATGTACCCATTTGGGTTGGTTTCCCGGCAGACCCCTTCGATCTCGAAGCATTGCTCGGCCACGGCCAAGGGAACGCAATTCAATGCCAATGTCAGAATCAGGTGCTGGATCCGTATGCGATTCATGCTTTAGGAAACTTTAAGGCTTTGGTTGTCCGGAGGAAATTTGCCGCTGCGCACCCCGGCGAGAACGGCCATCGAGCCCATGATCGCAGCACCGATGATTGACCAAGCGATCCGGTTGGAGGCTTCAGCGGACAGTCCAGTGACAGCGGAGTCACCCAGACAGCTGCATGCCGCTTTGCCTGCGAAGTCCAGTCCGGCCCGGTAGGATAAAAAGGTGAAGCCCAAACCGATCAGCGCTAACGCGTTGAACCTGGGTCCCAGGTTCGCCATCAGCGATAGCGCCACGGTGGTCTCAAGACCGATCGCGAGCCATTGGAGTATGCCACTGCGGAGGAACGCGAAAACCGGATCGGCCGAGTTGGCTGATGTGGTGTGGGCGTGCAGGGAGATCCCTTTGGTCGTAGCCGCAGCGACCAAGACGCAGGCCATCAGGACGAAGTAAACCCGCGATCCTAGGTGCCATACCCCCCTGCTGGTTACGTGCTGAAATCGAGGATTATCAGCGAAACCTTCTGAAGATGCAGGGAGGTGTGGTTTCATTGGTTAGGTTACTTCTTCATTAGCGGTCAAAAAATAGTTAAAGCAATTTTAAAAATTAAAATTGTTTTATATTTAAGCGTAAAAATATTTATTTAGAGCTTTAAATAGTAAATATTATCGCCAATTCACTGATTGGAGTTGGTATCCGCTTAGCGATGCATCCAGTGCCTCGGGAGGGCCGAACGCGAGGAATAGAACTTGGGGTTGCGCTTTTTTTTCGGCATCTCGCACCTCGAAAATAAGGCGGATGCGCCCCTCTGGGAGTTTGGTGATCGAGGTCAACGGCAAGTGTTCTCGATCCAATTTGGCTCGGACCCATGGCGCTGCCTGTGACGTGTTCTTTGGCGGATGAACGTCCACTCGAATGAATTGGGGCTCATCGACGAAAAGGATGACCACGGAGGCGGTATCTCCCGTGACTTTGTCCCAACCCGCTCCGTTGTGGGGGATTCCATCCCAGGGTAGCCGGAGCGGGGGGACGCTCTCCGGCGCCTCCAAACTGACGGGCATTGATCCGGTCGATAGACTTGCCACGTTAAGAAAAGGCGCGGTGTTGGATCGAGTGTTCCACGAAAGCCATTGATCGTATGCAAGGGATGGAGTTCGCAGGTAGTGGCTTTGGGTGATGACGCCTTCGAATGCGATCCAGAGGATGACTCCAGATCCAGCCAGGCGCAGTAGTATGGATTGGGGGCGAATTGGCTTGAGAGGGAGGTCAAAGCCAAGAATCAGCGCGGACAGGGCGGAGATGAACGCTGGTGCAAAATCGATCAAGTACCGCGATGAAATCACCCCGTTCCTCAAGTAGAACGTAAACAAGAGGATGCTCGGACAGAGGGACCAAATCGCAGCAGTGACGGCACTGAGATGACGAGTCCTGTGCTGAGACTCGTTGGATGAACGGAGCCTAAAGGCGGATCGAACGGAGAACAACCCGCCGGCCACCATGCCCCCAAACCATAACCAGTCGTAGGTTCGCAGGTAGATTTCCCTCCAACGAGGCGTCGGAGATTGGGCCGAGAAGAAGTTCTTTCTGTAGAAATCGTTTCCATTGAAATCCGGGCTTCCAAACAGCAATCCAACGAGTTCGCGAGCGCTGCTCATCAGCGGCTCTTTCGCGAACGGATGATCGAAACGGGTAGCGTACATGGATCCGAACAGGTGTTGGAGGTTCAGTTGGTGGCCGAACTCCATCGGATGTCCGAACCGGAGATGATTCGTTGCCAGCACCAGCAATGGCCCCATCGCAAAGGCCGAGCCGATGGCGATGATTCCGCGGAGAGTGCGCGCCTTCGGCTGAACCAGGATTAGTGCGGCCACGGTTCCGACCCCATAGAAGAAAAGGGTTGGGCGTATTAGGGGGCCGAGTCCGGCAAACAAGGCAAGTAGCACCGCTCCGCGGTAGGTCGAAGAACGGAGGTGAGTCAGCAATCCGGCCAAAATACCGGTGCCGAAGAGGTATTCATAGGCAACGGCCTCCTCGTAGATATCAAACCGAGAGTTGCAGAGTTCCAAGAAGACCGGGCAGAGCAGAATGAGGCCCATGATGAGGCTATTTCGCCCATGAGATGCCTCGGATGTCTCGGAGGGATGTTTTGCGGGCGTCAGCAGGCTTAGCACGATGACCGCCCAAAGCGCCAAGGCAGCCGCGAAGGCGAGTCGGTCGGGAAACGCCTGAAATCCGAATACCCTTGCGACGGCTTCGAATGGAAGTCTCCAGAGGGGTACGCCGAGTCCCCACACTTGATGCACTCCCCCTTCGGACCACGTGAGGTCGTGGGTGGTGTCTGTTGGCGAGCGACTCAAGGCAAGGGTGCCGCGCAGAAGGGACTCCGTCTGACGACGGTAGTGAGAGGAAGGCGAGTACCATTGTCCCCAGCCGTCAATCAGGCCAGAGCTGAGAACCACCAGGAGCGCAAACGCGATTCCGCAGACAGTTCGGATCCAAAGCCACTTTCCGGACAGGTTGGCCATTATCAGGTAGAAATGCCCTTGAAGTGCTCTCGGGGGCAATCCGAATCCTGCTTCGCTTATTTAGTGGGTTGGCCGTTTAACGGATTTCTGACGCGGATGGTGTGGGCATCCGTGGGGAGCCTGCCGAAACCAGGCAATGGGAGAGAAGACGCTGGTTTTCACTCTTTTCTGTGCGAATGCCTCCTTCAACGGAACATCACGTGGATCGATTTGTCGGATGATCTATCGGAAGCAAAAACCCTCGGAATAGATTTTTAGATGGACGGTGGGTGCACTGCAGTTCAGCTGGATTCCAATAAAGCCTAGTCAGGCGACGGCAAGGTACTCGGCGGTGTTCTCGGTCGGTGCGGCCTGGCAGGCGCCGGCCACTAGGGGTTCCTGGGGGTTGCGGAAGGAGAGCCCGGCGAAATCGAGGTAGTGGCCGAAGAGTTCGGTGTTCTGGAGGAATCCCTCGATCCGGTCAGATCCCGGTCCCATGGCCAGCACGGGTACGTAATCGGAGGTGTGATTGCCGCTGGTGAAGGCGATGCCGATGTGGTTGGCCAAGACTTGGCCCAGCGCGCAGGTGTCAGAGTTAAAGGCGTCGAACAGCGCGTAGCCCTTCTTCTTGAGGAAGGGTTCGAGGGTCTCCAGACGCCGGATGCTGGCGGAGTAACCGGTGGATTCTTGAAGGTAGGCCGCGACTTGGGCCCGGTTCTCGGTGGTCCGCAGGCGGTTGAGAATCTCTCCGACCGATTGACGCACTTTCGTCAAATTGTGGAAGGCGGCGTTGGTCTTTTCGTAAGTCTCCCCGAGTCCGTTGAGTCCGGGATTGGCGGTGGCGTGGTCGGTGGTAATGAGAATGAAGGTGTCGGGATGGTCCTTCTGGAACTCGAGGCAAACCTCAATGGCTTGATCGAAGGCGATCATCTCGTGGACGGCCGCCGCGGCGTCGTTGCTGTGGCAACCGTGGTCCACCCGGCCGCCTTCGACCTGAAGGATGAATCGTTCCTCGTGGGTGAACCGTCGGAGCGCGGCCCGGGTCATCGCGGCCAGCGAGGGCGTAGGGGCAACTTTCGTGAGGCCTCCCTGCTGGTCCACCACGTAGGGGATATGGCCTTCGGAGAACACGCCCAACCAACGCTGGTCCCGCGGGGCCGAGGCGAGATCCGAGGGGGACCGGAGCACGGCGTATTCGAGGCGGCGAAAGTCTCCGAGCAAATCGCGTTTGTCTTTGCGCTTATCGGCCCGGAAATGGTTGCTCGCGCCTCCGAGGGCCAGGTCGATCCGGCGCTCGAGATACTGGGTGGCAATATCATCACCGTTCCCCCGGGCGTTGACGCAGGCGATGAATCCGGCCGGCGTGGCGTGGGTAATTTCGGTGGTGGTCACCAAGCCCCGCTTCCAGCCCGCTTGTCCTAGGAGTTCGTAGAGGGTGACTAACTTCTCTCCCTTGCTTGTCTGGTTGACCTTGCCGTTGGGAATGCGCACGCCGCTGCCCCAGGCGCAGGAGGAGGCCGACGAATCGGTGACCAGCGAGTTTTGCGACCGCACGTTCATGACCGCCTGCCGGGTCGAGGGTTGATCGATGAGGCGAAACCAGGTCAGGGGACGTCCTCGGACATGCTCCGAATACTGGTCGGCGCAGGCGAGGATTCCGGAGCTCATCCCATCGACCACCATGTGGATGATGCGCCGCGGGGTGCCCGAGGCCAGGGGGCGTTTTCCAGAGAGGGCTGTTTTCGGAGAAGCGGTTGCGGCGTGCGCCTGAGCGGCAGCCAAGGCGGAGACAGCGGGAGCCGTCACCAGGGACTTCAGGAAGTGGCGCCGAGGATTCATGCAGGATCGGATACCACGAGATCAAAAGCCCGGTGAGTCTGCGGGGCAATTGTTCAGTTTGCTGCGGAGAGTGACATCGTTGTGACAGCGCCCCGGTGCGCGGGCTCAGGGCTTCATGACGATCCTCTGGGAAAATTTACCGAGGGTTGTACCCTCCGCCTATGGCCCAGCCCAACCCTCCCTTCACCCCGTACATACCCGCGGTCACTCGGCTGCGGGAATTCACTGCTCGCTCCGTGATTGTGGGTTCGTTGTTGGGGATAATTTTCGGAGCTTCTTCGCTCTACTTAGCCCTCAAGGTGGGCCTCACGGTGAGTGCGTCCATCCCGGTCGCTGTCATCTCAGTGACCCTGTTTCGGTTGTGGGCCAAGATGGGCGGACGGGATGCCACGATTCTCGAACACAACATCGCCCAGACGGCGGGTTCGGCCGGAGAGTCGCTGGCTTTCGGGGCGGCGGTCACCATGCCGGCGATCCTCATCTTGGGTTTCGATTTGGAGGCCAGCCGGGTGCTGTTGGTGGCGGTGTTGGGCGGACTTCTGGGGATTTTGCTGATGATCCCGCTGCGTCGCCCGCTCATCGTTCAGCAGCATGGGGATTTGAAATATCCGGAAGGTGCGGCCTGCGCGGAGGTGCTCAAGGCGGGAGCCAATGACGAGTCTCGGGCCGCCGCCGATCCGGCCTATGCCCGTGAAGTGGCCGGAGCCGGGATTCAGGCCAAGACCATCTTCGGCGGGTTCGCCTTGGGCTTGTTGTACAAGTTCGGCAATTCGGCGCTGAAGCTCTGGAAAGAGGCTCCAGAGAAGGTGTTCGGGGCTCCGCTAAAGGGTGGCTCGGTGTCTTGCGAGATCTCTCCTGAAATGGTGGGTGTGGGCTACATCATCGGGCCGCGGATCGCCGGGGTCATGGCAGCGGGAGGCGTGCTGAGCTACTTGGTGCTCATTCCGCTTATTCAGTATTTCGGAGCGGGATTGGCCAGCCCTCTGGCTCCCGGTAAAAAGCTCATCGCCGACTTGTCGCCCAATGGCATCCGCAGCGCGTACCTGCTCTACATTGGGGCCGGGGCCGTGGCGGCGGGCGGTCTCGTGAGTTTGTTGAAGTCTATGCCCACGCTGTGGCGAACGCTGCGTGCCGGATTGGCTGATTTGGCCGGAGCTCGTGACGGGGCGTCGGGGGTCTCAGGGGACCGGCGCGATCGGGATCTTTCGCTGCGTT
>CAINWP010000276.1 GCA_903854475.1 uncultured Verrucomicrobiota bacterium | reverse complement strand
TACGAGCCGCAGTCCGTCGAGTCCAAGTGGTACCAGTTCTGGGAAGACCAAGGCTGCTTCACGGCCGATCCGGCCCGTGTCTCCGCGACTCGACCCGCCTATTCCATCGTCATCCCGCCGCCCAACGTCACCGGCGTGCTGACCATGGGCCACGTGCTCAACAACACCATCCAGGACATCCTCGCCCGCAAGGCGCGCATGGACGGCAAGGAAGTCTTGTGGCTGCCGGGCACCGATCACGCGGGCATCGCCACTCAGAACGTCGTCGAGAAGACCCTCAAGAAGGCCGGCCAAATCAAGCACCGCGATGACCTCGGGCGCGAGGCGCTGGTAGCCAAGATCTGGGAATGGAAGGAGACCTATGGCGGAATCATTCTCAAGCAGTTGCGCGCGCTCGGTGCGTCCTGCGACTGGACCCGCACCCGCTTCACGATGGATCCGGAGTATTCCCGGTGCGTGCAGCAGGTGTTTGTTGATCTGCACAAGAAGGGCCTGATTTACCGCGGCAAGCGCATGGTGAACTGGTGTCCGGCCTCGCTCACGGCACTGTCCGACGAGGAGGTCACCATGAAGGAACAGAAGGGCTTCATGTACCACTTCCGCGTGGAGGTGGTGGAGCTTCCGGGCACGTTCCTGACCATCGCCACCACTCGGCCGGAAACAATCCCCGCCGACACGGCCGTAGCCGTGAACCCCAACGATCCCCGCTACACGCACCTCATCGGCAAGCACGTCTATCGCGCGCTGCCGCTGGATGTGCCGAAAGAGCAGCGGATCATCCCCATCATCGCCGACGATCACGTGACCTTCGACTTCGGTACGGGCGTGCTGAAGGTGACCCCGGCCCACGACAAAGCCGACTTCGAGATCGGCCTGCGCCACAAGCTGCCGGTCATCGATGTGCTCACTCCGGACGGCAAGCTCACGGCCGAGGCCGGTGCTGATTTGGCAGGCCTCGACCGGTTTGTCGGTCGCAAGCGGTCTGCCGAATTGCTCGAGGCCGCGGGGGCCCTGGACAAGGCCGAGCCCTACACCAACAACGTGGGCTTCAGCGAGCGCGCCGATGTGCCCATTGAGCCGCGCCTGAGCGAACAGTGGTTTCTCAAATACCCCAGCGTGGAGGCCTCGAAGGCCTGCGTGGCCCAACCCGGCTCCGACGCTCCGGCCCCGATGCGCTTCTTCCCGGATCGCTGGGCCAAGGTGTACGACCACTGGATGGGCGGCATCCAAGACTGGTGCATTAGCCGTCAGCTCTGGTGGGGCCATCGCATCCCGGTGTGGTATCGCGACTCGGAGGTTTACTGCGGCCTCGAGACCCCTGCCGGCGACGGTTGGACCCAGGATCCCGATGTGCTCGACACGTGGTTCAGTTCCTGGCTGTGGCCCTTCGCCACGATGGGCTGGGTGGACGACCAGGATGCCGACGCGAAGAATGCGACCCTGAAGGCCTTCTATCCCACGACCGACCTCGTCACCGGTCCGGACATCATCTTCTTCTGGGTCGCCCGCATGATCATGGCGGGCTACGAGTGGATGGGCGACCTGCCGTTCCGGAACGTCTATTTCACGGGCATTATCCGCGACAAGCAGGGGCGCAAGATGTCCAAGTCGCTGGGCAACTCGCCCGACCCGCTCGACCTCATCGCCAAGTACGGCGCCGATGCGCTGCGCTTCGGTGTGATGCGCGCCGCGCCGCTTGGTCAGGACGTGCTCTTCGACGAACAGACCGTCGAACTCGGACGCAACTTCTGCAACAAGCTGTGGAACGCCTGCCGCTTTCGCCAGATGATCACTGGTGAGGGCACTCAGTCCGAGGCCGAGATCAATCCGGCTTTGCTCACGTCGGACGACCGGTGGGTCTTGCTGAGGCTCGATCAGGCCATCCGCGAGGTGACCGGAGCCTTCGCCGAGTACAAATTCAGCGACGCCACCACCACGTTGTACCGCTTCTTCTGGAACGAGTACTGCGACTGGTACGTCGAGGCCTCCAAGGCAGTTATTTACGGCAGCGACGAGGCCCTCAAGGTCAACAAGGTCGCGGTCATTGACTTTGTCTTGGGTCAATTGCTGCGGCTCTTCCATCCGTTCCTGCCCTTCATCACCGAGGAGCTCTGGCATGGAATGGGATTCGCCCAGGACATGCCTGACAATCAGGGAGGCAAGACCTTGATGTTCGCGCTGTGGCCCAAGCCGTTGAGCGATGACGAGAAGGAATACTTCGGTCTCGACGACACCGCCGACGCGGTGGCCCAAGCCAAGTACGACCTCGTCAGCCTTGGCCGCGGATTGCGCCGCGACTGCAAGATCGATCCGGCCAAGAAAATTCGATTCACCGTGCGACCGGCGGGCACGTTGTCCCCGTCGGATGTCGAGGTTCTCAAGCTCCTGCTCAACGCCGAAGCGCTGGAGGTCGTGGATGCGGCCTGGACACCCGATCGCGGCACGCCGGTGGCGGTCAACGCCCTGGGTGAACTCTTCTTGCCGTTGGCTGGCCTCATCGACTTCGAGGCCGAACGCGCGCGCCTCACCAAAGAGCTGGAGCGCGTCAAAATCGAGGTGACCAAGGTTCAGGAGAAGCTGGCCAATCCGGCCTTCGCCGCCAAGGTGCCTGCCAAGGTGCTCGAAGAACACCAGGCCCGCCTACAAGAGTGGCAGGTCAAGGAGGCCCAAATCGCTGCTTCGCTGGCCAACCTGGCGGCCTGAAGCATTCAGCCAGAAGACAGACTATCCCACGGACACTCAGCACGACATCACCGCAAACCATGCAAGACTACGCCAACTTCATCGGAGGAAACTGGGTGCCGGCCGCATCCGGAGCCACATTCACAACCACCAATCCTGCGGACACTCGGGAGACGGTGGCTCGCTACCCGTTGTCGGACGCGCCGGAGTTTGCGGCGGCCACAGCTGCGGCTCAGAAGGCGTTCCCGGCCTGGGCGGCACTGACGCCGGTGGCGCGTGGGCGTTTCCTCAGCAAGGCCTCGCAACTCCTGGAGGCGCGCAAGGGCGACCTGGCCCTGCTGCTCGTTCGCGAAGAGGGCAAGACGCTGACCGAGGCCACCGGCGAGGTTCAGAGGGCGGCCGATATTTTCCGTTTTTTTGGCGGCCTGAGTTACACGGTCGGTGGGCAAACTATTCCCCACGATTTGCCGGGCAACCTGCTGTTCACTCGTCGCGAACCGCTGGGCGTGGTGTCGCTCATCACGCCGTGGAATTTTCCCATCGCCATTCCGGCCTGGAAACTTGTTCCAGCCTTGCTGTGCGGGAACACGGTCGTGCTCAAGCCCGCCTCGCAGGCTCCGGCCATGGCGTTTGAGCTGGCCAAGGTTCTGTCCGAGGCCGGTTTGCCGGCGGGCGTGCTCAATGTGGTCACCGGTTCCGGTCGGGCGTTCGGCTCCGAGATCGCCTCCAACTCCGCCATCCAGGCGTTGAGTTTCACGGGTTCCCACGGGGTGGGTACGGCGTTGTATCAAACGCTCGCGCCGCGTCGGATTCGCGTGCAGTTAGAAATGGGTTCCAAGAATCCCACGATCGTGCTGGCCGATGCCGATCTCGATCTGGCGGCCCGCCTGGTGGCCATCGCCGGGTTCGGCTTGACCGGTCAGGCGTGCACGGCAACCAGCCGCGTGATCGTGGAGCGCTCGGTGCTCGAAGCCTTCACCGAGAAGTTGGTGGCGCTGGCCAAGACTTGGAAGGTGGGACCGGGCGCGCAGCCCGGTGTTCAAATGGGCCCAGCGGTGAACGCCGACGAATTTGAGGGCAACTTTGCGGCCATCCAGCAGGCGATCGGTGAGGGTGCTGAATTGGTCTGGGGCGGAGCCCGGCTTAACGAGGGCGAACTGGCCCATGGCTATTTCATGCAGCCAGCCATCTTGGGCAAGGTAACCCCGTCGATGCGCATCGCTCAGGAAGAAGTCTTCGGCCCCGTGGTGGTCATCCTGGCGGTCGATTCGTTTGATGAGGCTATCGCCGTGGCCAATGGCGTGAAGTACGGCCTCAGCGCCAGCCTGGTGACGCGCGATTTCAAGAAGGCCATGCAATACGCCGAGCGCATTGAGTGCGGCGTGGTGAAGGTGAATCAAATCAGCACGGGCCTAGCCCTTCAGGCTCCCTTCGGCGGCGTGAAGGACAGCTCCACCGATTCGTACAGAGAGCAGGGCACCGCGGCGTTGGATTTCTACAGCCGCACCAAGACCGTGTACTTCGATTATTCGGCCTGAGGGTCCGAGAGCGGTCTCAAGCCCTGCCCGCGATTTCCGGGCCGGGTTTCTATCGCGCCTTGCGCCGGGGCGGGCTACACCTCGTGCATGATGCTCAGAGGTCCGTGGATAGAGGCTTGCCGACAGTGGTGGTCATGGATCCTGGTCGTGGCCGCTGGCACCGGCCTCTTGTGCGCCGAAGCGGCCACGAATGCCCCGGCGCCACGGATCGCCCTGGCGCCGGTGCAGGGCACCGCGCTGGCCTGGCCCCAATGGCGGGGCCCGCTGGCCACGGGTGTATCGCCGACGGCCCAGCCGCCCCTGCAGTGGAGTGAAACCAACCACGTCCGCTGGAAGCTCGCGATTCCCGGTAAGGGCCATTCCTCGCCCATCGTCCTCGGCGACCGGGTGATCGTGATGACCGCCGCCCCGGTGGGAGAGCCCCAGAAGCCCGTGTTCGACCAGGCTCCGGGCGTTCATGACAGCGTGCCAGTCACTCATCGGCACGAGTACGCGGTGGTAGCTGTGTCCCGGAAGGACGGCCGGGTGGCCTGGAAGACGGTCGTCCGCGAGGACTGGCCTCATGAAGGCGGGCACACCACCGGCAGCCCGGAGTCCCATTCCCCGGTGACCGACGGACAGGCCATTTACGCCTTGTTCGGCTCGCGCGGGCTTTACTGCCTGGAGGCCGACGGCCGGATTCGCTGGCGCAAAGACCTCGGCCGCATGAACACCTTGCATGCCCACGGTGAGGGGAGTTCCCCGGTGGTCCACGGCGGCCTGCTCGTGGTGAACTGGGACCACGAAGGAGGCTCGTTCATCCAAGCCTTCGATGCCCGCACCGGCGACTCCCGATGGAAGACCACTCGCGACGAGAAGACCTCTTGGTCCACGCCCATCGTCGTTGACGTCGATGGCAAGCCTCAGGTGATCGTGAGCGCCACCCGGCGGGTGCGCGGGTACGACCTGGCCACCGGCGCCTTGATTTGGGAATGCGCGGGTCTCACCGACAACGTGGTGGCTTCGCCCGTTGTCCATCGCGGGATCCTCATCGCCGGCAACAGTTACTACACCCAGGCCATGCTGGCGCTGCGGTTGTCCGGGGCGCGTGGTGATGTGAGCGGCTCCGATCACGTGCTGTGGCGAATGAACCGATTCACGCCCTACGTGGCTTCACCCTTGCTGTACGACGACACCCTTTATCACCTGCGTCACAACCAGAACGTCCTCGTGCGTATGGATCCGACCACCGGGAAACTCCGGGGAGAACTGCTGCGGTTGGAAGGCATCCGCGACTTCATCTTTGCCTCACCGGTCGGGGCCGCGGGCCGAATTTACATCACCGGTCGGGATGGAACGACGGTGGTACTCAAGCATCCGTCCGGGAATGAGGCGTTCGAAAACGCGGTGCTAGCAGTGAACCGGCTAGAGGACTCCTTCAGCGCCTCACCGGCGTTGGTGGACCGAGAGTTTTATCTGCGCGGCGAGCGTTTCCTCTATTGCCTGGCTGAGTGAATCTCCCCGCCGCTGCTCCGGGATCGGAGCCGGAGGCCGGTGGGCGCTCCCTCAGGCCAACTCACTGGATCGCCGTGGCCTTGGGGCGTGAAGTCACCTCGCGGAACCGGGACTCGTACTCCGGATGATTCGTGCCCATAAGGCGGTCCCACACATTAAGATAAAGGCTGTAGTTCCCCCGCATTTTCTCGTGATGCATGATGTGGTTGGTGGGGGTGTTAATAAATTTTCCTAACCACGAATCCATCAGCCATCGGGGAT
>CAINWP010000275.1 GCA_903854475.1 uncultured Verrucomicrobiota bacterium | reverse complement strand
GTCAGTCCCGTAGAATTGACAGTTCAAGCAGGTCAACCCGCCGCCGTGTGATTGTCGCGCCGGGAGCCCAAAGGTGCGGAGCACCGACAGACGATAGCCCACGGCGTCAGCCGTGGGTCCAAGGTTCCCAAGGATCGCCAGCCCCAGCGGGGCGACAGACGGGGCAGGCCTGCTCAGAATCTGCGTCCGCTTGCGCTTTTTGCGGCTCAAGGGAAGCCGGTGTTTTGCCGCATGAAACTCAAGAAGACGCAAAAGGGATCACGCTGATTTCCCCGGTTGGGATGCCGTCCCTTGTCGCCTCGCGTGAGATCTCATCTTTGCGTCGTGGTGGTGACCGTTGGTGGAATTGGCCAGGAAGATGCCTTGGGGTTCGGTAGGGTCCCCTGGCGCGGGGGGGGGGGAAGCGTTTCTGGCGACTGGCGGTGGAACTAGAGGAACTGAAGGGGTTCGTGGATCGGATGCGGGGCAAATGTAAAGAATATGGGACTGACCCCATTGCCCCAGTCGCGGTTGGCGGGCTTTGCGATCCACTTGGCCTGTGCCGCCGCCTTGCTGGCCACGCGACAGGATGGCTTGAGGCAGTAGAGCTGACGCGTCCGGTTACGCGGCCCCGGGACGAAAGGGTCATTGCAGCAGAGGCACTTGATCAGGGACCGGGAGCGAGCCACAGGCCGCAAGAAGACGCGACGCGGCCAGCCGAAGCGAACCGACGCGGAGAGGGGAAGAAGACGGAGAAGAAGCAAGAAGGGCTGACGCCTCAGGAGGAAGAAGACGCCGCCAAGAAGACGCCACCGCTGCCGGATTTCAAACCGCCAGAATCAGCGGAATTCCAGCTCGGCGCTGACACCTATTCACGCAAGGATGCAAACGTTCGATTTGCGAAAGTGCGAAAATGATCTTCAAAACCACTCTTCTAGCGAGTGTGCTGTGTGCACTTGCCTGTGTTCACTGCTTCGGACAAGGCCGGGTAACCGTAAGCAACTTCATCGAACAAAATGGCCACACAATCAATGCTCCGTTCAGAGATGAGAACGGGCAGTTCATTGCAAGCGCGGACTATGCGCTTCAATTGTACGCCGGTAGTCAGCCAAGCAGTTTAGTACCAGTCGGACCTGTCGGCACATTCGTGGGAGGCCGTGCTCCAGGCATTTTTAAGGGCTATGTCGTGGCGATTCCGTTTCTCTGGTACTACGACTATGGGTGGATGCAGGTACGTGTCTGGAAATTATCGGACGCGCCCAACTTTGAGGAGGCTGCTCTGCTTCGAAAGTGGACTGCCGTATCTAGCGCGGTGTTCGCCCAAGCCCGAGGTTTCCCAGGGGGAGTTCCCGAATTGCCGGGTATCTTGGTTGGACTTCAGTATCCGGGGGTTCCACTAATCGTAGAGCAACCGCGCGACGTAGCGCTGCGGCAAGGTGATCACATCACGTTCGCGGTTAATGCGACGGGGGGAACGCAGACCCAATATCAATGGATCGACGCGGACTCCGGAAAAAGCATACCTGGCGCTACGAACGCCGTGTTCACTCCCACCGAGATTTCAGGCTCTAGACGATTCCGGGTAAAGGTGGAGAACTCGGCCGGGAGTACCCTCAGTCGGACGGCTATCGCATTTGTTGGGCTCGACAAGCCGACTTTGGAATTGGACTACTCTACCGGTGAACCGAGGCTCCGAGTCCTCGGTACTTCGGGACTCAAGTGTCGCTTGGAGTCCTCGGATGCGCTCGTCGGTTCGGCGTGGACACCGCTACTCGATTTTGAACTGTACGACTCTCCGCTAGAATTGATCGACCCAACGGCAGGCGAAGAGGCCGCTCGATTTTATAGAGTCTCGATTGGCGAGTAGTAATCCACTTTCGATGCAGCCAAAGGAGGACCAACCGGAAGAGGCAACGGTGTCTGGGGAAGAGGCAATGGGGTCAGATCTATCCATTTGACAATTGATCTAGGAGGGCCGCAACGAAGGCCTGCATCTCTGGGCTGTCCGGTGCCCGCTTCCAGAACCTGCGGATGCCTTGTGCCGCTGCGGCGTAGCTGACGCCCGGTTCCCTCCCGACCACCTCGCCAAACGCCACCCAAGATGTCGCGTCGGGACCGCCAGGAGTCCGTCCCGGCCCCAGTCTCCGTGCTGAAGAGACGGGCAGTGGGGCAGTCCCTTGCGATTGGCAATTCAAGCTCGGTGCCAGGGTTCTGTCGCCCCTGCCGGGGCTGGATATTCTTTTGGGGACGGAACCCAGCGCTCACGCGCTGGGCTATTGTCTGGCGGCCCTCCGGGCCTCGTGCCACGGCTTCCGGACCCGATCATCGGGAGGAACTGAGGTCGTCGGCATGCGGCGGTTGCGCGCCGCAACGCGGCGCCCGGCGATAGCCCAGGGTGGAGCGGAGCGGAACCCTGGGACACATGCCATGACACCCCGCCCCGACGGGGCGGACGGGAACGACGACACCCCGGAGATCGGCAACGCTCATGGCACCGGTTCCGTGCGCCCATTCAGGGCGCGGATCCTTGTGAACGTACGGCCCCGGGGTTCCACCCCGGGCTTTCACCGTTTTCCCCGTTGGGCCAAGCGCGGCGTGATGGGAAACAAGGCGTAATCGCTGGGCGAATTTGGCAAAACGTCGTCTGTCGCGGGCTGCGCCCGGTGTTTTGGTCCGTTGGCCCGGGATCATCGATCCGGCCTAGGCCTGATCGTGCCAGTGCAGGCCTTCCGGCAGGGTGAAACCGGCGTATTCGATGTGCAGGATGCGGCGGTGGCGGTCGGTGGTGGAACGGGCGGAAGCGTGGAGGAGCAGGGGGCGCATCAGCAGGATATCTCCGGCAGACGCGCTGCACAGGAACTCGGGCTGCCGTTCCCGCCATTGTTGGATCTG
>CAINWP010000274.1 GCA_903854475.1 uncultured Verrucomicrobiota bacterium | reverse complement strand
CTCTGCGGTGTTCCGTGTCTGCGATGATCCGATCTCTGCAGTGCTCCGTGTCTGCGGACGCGGCGCTTTCGGAGAAATCGCCCTACCTCGGAAGTGCTCAGGTAAGGCTAAGTTTGTGGAAGGATCCAGGTATGTAGACCTATCTCGGAGGTGCTTGGGTGAGGTAGGTTTTTTTGGAGGTTCGCCTCAGCCGCACTTCCAGAACACGCCAAGCCCTGCCTAGCTCGAGCAACATTCCAAGTGTCACCCCCCGCTTTCCCACTGAAAACAGCGAGGAACCTTTGCTAACCGAAATTTTGCAGGTTTCCTAAGAAGCTCGAGGTGGGCCTTTCGATGATTGGCAGGGGCGTTGGCGTCCGAGCCGGATCGGTGAGTGGACGGGGGCCAGCAGGTTGTCGACGGGCCTTACAACCCGGGTGGGACTCCCCGGGCCGATTATCCCGCCGAGCTGCCGCACCTAGAGCACCGGTTCACATTCTGGCCCGCGCCAGCACTGAACAGGACCAATATTCTGGGTGCGGGTTCGTTCATCACCATCCCGCTCTTGATTTCGGCCCTCGGTGGGCCTCAGTCGCTTTGCTGGGCTGGTTGTTGGTCTTCGCCACGACCCCAGTCCGCACGATTGCGATGGCCTAGAGAGCCTTGGGGCTCGGTGTTCTGGTGTATTGGTTCTGGGCTCGGGTAATCGGGCATGGGCCATCTCAAGCTTTGGGTCCGCCGATTTGCTCGATTCGAACTCCGGACCGGGCAAAGAAAACGGGGAGCCGCCGCTCGGCAGACTCCCCGTGAATCGAACGAGAGCGGTGTGAAGGTCAGCCCCACTTCTCCAGCTTCATCTGCTCCTTGGGCAAGCCGAGGTCATGCAGCACCAAATGTTCGACGGCGTTGACCATGTCGTTGGTGCCGCAGGCGTAGAATACGGTGTTGGCGGCGTCATCGACGAAGCTCTTCACCCACTCCGGGGTGATGCGGCCACGGCGGCCGGTCCAGGGGTCTTCGGGAGCCAAGCGGGTGCAGGTCACCACAAACTTGAAGCGCGGGTTGCGGGCCTCCAGGGCAAGAAATTCTTCGGCGAAGATGATGTCGCTGGTGGTTCGCACCGTGTAGAGGACAGTGATACGGGTATCGAGATTCTTCTCGGTGGCCTCGCGGACGAAACCCCGGAAGGGCGTCACGCCCGAGCCGCCGGCCACGCAAATGAGGTGCTTGCCCGGAGGGTCGAACACCGGCAGGAAGCGGCCGGTCGGAGGGATGACGAACATGCGGTCACCGGCCTCGACCCAGTCCACGATGCTGGTGCCCATCTTGCCATCGCGCTTCACGGTGACCTCGTAGTGGCCCCGATCCAGCGCGCAAGAGCTCAGGGAATAGGCCCGCTTGTACTTCGTCTTGTGCGGCCAATACACAGTGATGAACTGGCCGGTCTTGAAGTCGGGGGCATAACCCTCGGGCCATTGGAAGCGGACGGTTTTGGTGTCGGGAAGTTCCATCTTCACCGACTCGACGAGCATTTCAGCGATGACCTTGGACATGTTCAGAAAGGGAGTTTAGAGCAGGGACGTGCTGAGACTTTGCCGCAATGAGTAGACCTGTAAAGGCGCGGTTTGCTGACTCGGGTTTGCGCGGAAGGGGCTTGCCGCTGAGGTTGCGTCATTCGGCGTGACGCATCAAAGGGTCAAATGCGGTGGGGCGCTGATAAAGTTAGGCAACGTCTCCGCGGAGGAATTGCACGACTTGCCGGATGATGTCGGTCCGGATGGGCAGGGCGATGTGGGTATGAGGCACGACGAGGTGACGGGCCGATCCTGCCAGTCGGGTCGAGGCGACGCTCACCTTGCCGTCATGCGGGGCGGGCAATGGAGACCAGAAGGGCGACAATGGACGATCTCCAGCGATGACGAGGGCTTCATAGTCGGCCGGGCCCAGGGTGACCGAGTAGCCTGCAAGCCCGGTCTGTAACGCCGCCAAATTGGGTCCGGCTAACCATCGGCAGAGGGCGTTTTTAGACCAAAAGTCTGCCGCTTCGCTGCCATGGTGAGGCGTGCCCAAAAAGACGACGCGTCCCAAACGGGCAGGGCGGTGTGCCGCCAAGCTGCCGCGCAGCAGCAGTCCGCCCATGGAGTGGGTAACGAAATGAATCCGTTGGATGCCCTCCGGAATCGTGCGCTGCAAATAGTCTGGCAGGTACTCCGAAGCCAAGATCGTGAGCGGCACCCGAATGGATGGGTAGGCCGGATTGAAGACCTGGTAGCCTTCCCGTCGCAGAGCCCATTCCAGGCGTTTCATCGGGATCGGTGACGAGTACCAACCGTGGAGGAGGACCACGGCCTCGGTACGCGGATTGCCGGGTTGAGGCGTTGAGATGGCTCCAGGCATGGATATTAGGTCAACCGATTGCCGGGGAGAGGACGACTTCGATGAGCGCCCGATGGTTGATCTTGCCGGTGCCGAGCTTAGGGATCTCGTTCACGAACCGAATTTCGCGCGGGACACACAAGTTGGTCAAACCTTTGGCCTTGATGGCCTGTCGCACGTCATCCATCGACAGACGTGGGACATTGCAAATGGCGATGAGTTTTTCGCCTTTCTCCTCGTCGGCGACGGCCACCACGGCGATCTCGCAGCGCAGTCCGTGCTGGGGGAAGGCTCCGGCCAGGGCGTCTTCTACAGCGGTGAGGCTGACCATTTCGCCGCTAATCTTGGCAAAGCGCTTCATGCGTCCCAGCAGGAAGACGAACCCGTCGTCATCGATCCGGGCCAGATCTCCGGTGTCGTACCAGCCGCCCAAGGCCTGGAAGGCGGTATCGGCTTCGGAGTTGAGGTAGCCGCGCATGACGTTGGGACCGCGCACGAAGAGTCGTCCGGAGATGATGCGGCCATCGGGGGCGACTTCGCTGACGCCGTCGACAGGCTCCAGTTTCCATTCCATGCCGGGCATGAAGCGCCCGACGCTGCCAAACTGGGCCTCAATGCGGTTGTTGGCACAGAGCACCGGGCTGCACTCCGTTGCTCCATAACCCTCCAGCAGGCGGATGCCGAACTTCCGTGCCCAAGTTTGGGCCGTGGCCTCCTGAACCTTTTCGGCGCCGGCCACCAGGTACTTCACCGAGTTGAAGTCGTAGGGGGCGGCCTTGCGGGCGTAGCCATTGAGGAAGGTGTTGGTGCCCACCATGACCGTGCAGTCGCGGTCATACACCACGCCGGGGATGACTCGGTAGTGCAGGGGAGACGGATACAAGAAGGTATAGAGACCTCGAACCAGTGGCAGCAGCGTGCAGGCTGTCAGGCCGAAGCTGTGAAAGAGGGGGAGTGCATTGAAGAACCGCTCGTGATCGGAGACATCCAGGAACGCGTCCATCTGACGAATGTTGGCCAGAAGATTGGCGTGGGTGAGCACCACACCCTTGGGAATGCCTTCTGATCCGGAGGTGAAGAGAATCACGGCCGGAGTCTTGAGCGGGTCGAAGCCTTCGCGCGGCACTCGAAGGCCTGTGCCGCACCGGATGCTGTGCTTCAGGAGGACGAGCAACTTATCTACGGTACTAATCCGGGTGCGGACGTCTTCCAGTCGGTGGAAGCGAATGCCGGCCGCTTCCAACGGGCCGATGTCCAACTTGGCCTTCTCGAGAAAGGTTTGGGAGGTGATGACGTCCCGGATACCCGCTAGTCGGGCGCATTGCAGAAGTATGGTGGGCCCCGTGGAGAAGTTGAGAACCGCTGGGGTATGCCCCGTGGACCACAAGGCCAGCAGCGTCAGTGGCATGCCGTTGACGTTGGGCAGGAGCACGCCCACCCGGGTGGGGTCGCTCTGGGGAGGGCGGGTTTCTTTCGGAAGGAGACTTTGGAACTGCTGTGCCAGCAGTTCGGCTCCGACCATGAGCCGGCGATAGGTCAGTGGCTTGAGGGTGATGTCTTCGAGGATTTGCCGTCCGGGAAGGGCCTGGGCGGTTTCGGCGATGGCTTCCAAGACATCTTGGGGCCCGAGGTCCATTTCGGCCTGAAATTGCTGGTGAACCATCGCGTCACGCAGCCAGCGGGTGATGCGGGCTCGTGCCACGGAGTTGGGTTGGTGCGACAGGTCTGGGGCGCTCTGCACCGCGCTGAAGTGGGCCGAGACCTGGGGAAACCAGCGGGTCCAGCCCGTATGCCGCACCGCAGGTACTCGAACTGCATTGCGCAAATAACAGGTGATGACCTTCGCCTTCGTTTTGTGAATGAGGAAGCCGGTGCCGTCGAAGAGTTTCATCATCCGGGCGGTTCGCGTTAATCGGCCCTCGGGGAACAAGACGAGTCGGCCGCCTTGAGCGAGGTACTCCGCCATGCGCTTGGCGCCGTAGGGTGAGGCCGGATCGATGGGGAAGGTACGCTGATTGACCATGATCCGGCTATGGATCCACGAGGTCTTGGCTGTGGTGGAGCTGGTGACGAATTTCCAATCCTTATCGAGCACGACGCCGAGAAAAGCCCAGTCCAGCCAAGAGACGTGGTTCGGGAGCAATAGCACCGGACCTGGCGTGGACAGCACCTCTGTATTGTAGGCTCGGTAACGGAAACACAGGCGCAGGAGCCAATGGATTAGGGTCTTGATCATCGGGTTTTTCCTGCAGGGGTTGTGGGGATAGTCGAAGCCGGAATCTTCAGTTGAGCGACGATGCCGGCGGTCACCACGGCCAGTACTAAGAAGACGCCGGAGGCACTGATGCCTACCTGGACGCTGAAGAGGCACAGCAGGCTGGCACTCACCATACCGAGATTATCGACCAGGTTTTGGACCGCGATGGTCTTGCCCAGTTTGTTCGGGTCGGATTCGGCCTGCAGGGCCGCATTGAGTGGGATGAGGAAGAATCCGGCGGCGATGCCGGTGCCGACGAGAAGGCCGACCACCGGCAGAATCAAATGCAACGCGCCGGCCTGAACAGTGGGGTGCTTCCAGAGGTTGAGGTGCTCAACGGAAAACAGGAGCCCCAGCATGCTGGCGAGGGCAAAACCGAAGAGTCGGGTGCGTTGTAATTGCCCGACGGGAAACCATCGGCCGGCCAGGATGCTGCCTACCATGACTCCTACGCTCAGCCACAATCCGAGCAGGGCGATTTGGGTGTTGTCGGGCAGGTGGAGAACGCTCAGGCCCCACGGTTGGAAGTTGATCTTCATGGCGGCACCGCAAATCCAGAAGAGTCCGGTGCCGACCAGCATTCGGGACAATCGGGGAGCCAAGGCCAGTTGCCGCGCATGGTCTTTGAAGGCGGTCGTATTGGCGCTCCAGAGAACGCCGGGGTTGGACGGGGTCCGCTGCATGAGGAGATTGAGCAGGAACGAGCCGAGATAAATCCCCACGAGCACCGCATAGGAGCTCAATACGGAATCCTTCCACCGGTCGGCCATGACCGAGCCGGCGATCGCTCCGCCGAGGATGGCCACCAGGGTGAGGAGTTCGACCATGCCGTTGGCCCGGACGAGGCGTTCTCTGGGGAGTATCTCGGGCAGGATGCCATACTTGGCAGGCCCATAGACGCAGGCGCCCACGCCGACGACGAGGTATCCGATGCCCTGCCAGATCGGCCCCCAGCGGAGGCTCAATGCGCACAGGAGTGTGCCGAGAAGTTTCAGGGCGTTGCCGCCGGCCAACCACGAGGTTTTCGGGTGTCGGTCATTGAGAAAACCAGCGACGGGAGCCAAGAAAATGAAGGGAACGAATAGAAGGCTGGTGTAGACGGTGTTGTGAGTTCTGAGCTGAGCCTCGGACAAGATGCCTGCCTGCTGAAGGTAGGTGAGTTGTCCCACGATGACGGCGAGGAGGGCGTTGTCGCCCAGGGCGCTGAGGAATTGGCTCAGGAGCAGGAGCGGGTAATTGCGCTGGAGGTTGGGCATTCGAGGCGGGGTTTAAGCGTGTTCAGCGCGCACAACCCATTCGGGTGTGATTCCATGACGTCGGTTCGAGGTGTCGCTGCGGCGTCGAATCCGGAAGGTTCTCCACAGCCAGCACTCCAGATGGGTCCAGAATCGCAACTGTTCCAAGACGGGGTTGAGGTGCTCTGTGATCACACAGTAGTGAGTCGATTTGGGGTCTGTGTGGTGGATCGCATGATATCGAGAACTTTGGAGAATTCGAAGATCCTGGAGAAGATTTATCCAAGGGCCATTCTCACGCCGACTGCGGTGGGCCCACTTGTGGATCTGGTTGGCGTTGCCGACCAAGCTGGCGAAGACCCAGACGGCCGGAGTTAGGGAGTCCAGGGCCCATGCGCTGAGCACGAATAACGCCGCCGCGACCCATAGGTCCCAACAGGAGTCCAACCAGGAGTGTTTAAGGAAATGGCGAGGTCGGTAGTGGTGGAGGATGTTGGGCCGGGCGATGAGTTCTCCCAGCAGGGGGCAGTCTTCGCGGAGGTAGGCGTCTTCGATCCAGTGGAACACACCGACAACGAAATCGGCGGACAGGACGGCCATTGCGATACTCGCTAGGGTTTGTGTGATGTGGACGGTCCAGAATACGGGGTCGCTCATGACTCCGCTGTTGTCGCCTGGTGCTTCGTTTCTGCGTGAATCGAATGTTTTTTGAGAGGCATCGAGTCAATCAATGTCGGGGCTGGGCCTTAACTCGATTGAAGATTTGCCGTGGCGACTTGGGTTTTTTCCGATCTACCGTCTCGCCATGCCAGATTCCAAGAAGCCCTCGAAGAAGGCTCCTGCTCTCCTGTTGGGGGTGGGTCTCGATTCGGATGGCCACAAGCGGTTGACCAAGGGCAAGAACTTCGCGCTCGTGGGTGGTACTCAGGAAACCCACGAGGCGATGACTGAGAAGGCGATCAAGATCAACGAGCACCTCACCAAGCGAGGCAAGGAGCTGCACGAGGTGAGTCGGGAGGAATTTAACGACATCGCCGACAAGGTGGGTCTGCGTCGGGATGCCCCGGAGAACAATTGAGGGATCGGTTGGTCGGACGGTTGACGACTATTTCACGACGACACGATCCTGCCCTCGGGCGGACGCGTCAGGCGCCGACCTGTTGGGAATAGTCCGCGGGGGAAAGGAGTGCGTCTGCTTCGCCCGGGTTAGAGAGGCGCAGGGTAAAGAAGCTGCCGCCGGCATAAGGTTCGGTGTTCACCAAGGCGGGGTTGTCGCTGGCGGTGCTGTTCACGGCGATGATTTCGCCCGAGAGGGGGGAATAGATGTCGCTGGCGGTCTTGACGGATTCGACGACGGCGCAGGGTTCACCGGCTTTGACTTTGCGGCCGACTGAAGGGAGTTCGACGAAGACGATGTCGGTGAGTTCGTGCTGGGCGTGGTCGGTGATGCCGACGACGGCGGTGTCGCCGGAGATGCGGGCCCATTCGTGGGACTTGGCGTATTTCAGGTCTGCGGGAACTTGCGAACTCATGCTGGTAAAGGAATTAACGGGACTCGGGGGGTGAAGCCAGCAGAAATAAAGGGCTCCGCGGGATCGGCCCTCCGCGCGCAAGGAAGCTCGGAGGAGGAGGAGCTTTCGCGCTGTGCGCGAGGGTAGGGTTTGATCGCTTCCGATGCTGGCTCCGGGCCGATCCCGCTGAGGCCTAGGCGAGGCCTGTGCCTCGAGCGACTTGGGGAGAGGCTCTTTGGGCTCGGAGGGTGGTTGGCTGCTCGGGAGTACGGGTAACAGGGTTTGGTCAGTGGCGGCGGGTGATATAGGTGCGGGTGACGGGGCCGGGCAGGGTGATGGAGTAGGTGCTGCTATCGGGGAGGACCGCGCAGTGGATGGGGTGGGCGGTGCCGGTTTCGGTGTTGGCAATAAAGTCGCTGGGGATGTTGTTGGTGGAGCCGTCGGGACGCCGGTTCCGGTGCAATTGGTACTGGGCTTGGATCCGCGGCAGGCTTCGCAGCGTGGCTAGAACTTCGCCGGCGGTTCCCTTGGTGGCGCCGTTGTTCATGACGGTGACGGTGGGGTTGAGGGCACTCAGCAGGCGCGGGTGGTTACTGACATCGAGGCCATGGTGGGTGACTTGCAACAAGTCCACTTCTGGAACTCGAATGTCGGGCCAGATCAATTGGGTCTCAGCGTTCCAGGTCAGGTCACCGCCGTCGAAGAAGCGGAAGTTCCCAAAGCTCAGAACCCAGGCGGAGCTGTTGGCATTGTCGGAGGTGTCCGGAGCTTTGAGGGTCGGGGCGGATCCCTCGGCTTTGCGGATCGGAAAGGCTCCTTCGGCGGGTTTCTGTCGGGTGATCACGCAGCGCATCGATAGGGGAGTCTTGCCGCTGGTCAGGGGAAGGCTGAGGCCGGGTTCGACGCGATGACGTTGCCCAACAGACATTGTCCGGTAGGTCTTGCTGGTCAGGGGCCAAGTGGAGTTGCGGTTGCCGTCCGGGTCGGCGTCGGTGAGGCCGTTGTCCCATAGATTTTTGATGGGCACTTGGGCAGCGATTTCGGCGGCGCCACCAAAATGGTCGATGTGCAGGTGGGTAATTACGAGGTGGTCGATCTGCTGGAGGCCAGCGGTCTCGGTGAGGACTTTGAGGATGCGGGCTGAGTCGCGGCCGCCGGGGTTGCCGGAGTCGATGAGAATGCTCTCGCCGGCGGGCGTGATGATGAGGGTGGAGCCACCGCCGTCTGAATCGCACCACCAGATGTCCAGCCGCCCGTCGGACTTGCCGGCGATTAAGGACAGGGCGAGAGACGGGACAAAGGCTAGGCTCAGGGCGAAGCGGCGCAGGGACATGATGTGGATAGACTACTGATCATAGGTCCGGATTCCAGCCTGCTGTATGGGAACGATTTAGTGCGTAGTGGGTGAGGTCGTGCCTCGCACTCTCGTCTCGTCTTGCGAAATATTTCGCTGCGCCGTCACTTTCTTCCCAACTGAATCGTTCCGGCTTAGTCTTCGGCCCATGTCGAATCTAGTGCGGGTGGCGGTCATCGGGACGGGGTCGCTCGGCAAGGAACACGCGCGTATTTATGCTGACTTGGCTAAGGCGGGGTTGGCGGAGTTCACCGGGGTGTTCGATGCCAATCCTGAGGCGGCCCGCACTCATGCGGCGCGTTGGGGGGTGCGTGCATTTGCTTCGGTGGCTGAGGCTGCGGAGGTCAGCGATGCTCTCAGTGTAGTGACTCCGACGGTGACTCACCATGCGATCGCCCGTGAGTTACTCAGTCTAGAACGACATGTGTTGGTCGAGAAGCCGATGACCGACAATTCGGATCAGGCTCAAGATCTTGTTCGATTGGCGCAGGAAAAGGGGCTGGTGCTCCAGGTGGGGCATGTGGAGCGGTTCAACCCGGTGTTCAGCTATTTGGAACAGGCGGCGCCGTTCCCGAAGTTTATCGAATGCCATCGCCTGTCGCCGTTCCCCGCTCGGAGCACCGACATTGGGGTGGTGCTGGACCTCATGATCCACGATCTCGATGTGGTGATGGCGTTTGTGAAGTCGCCGGTGGTGTCGGTGGATGCGGTGGGGATCCCGGTGTTGAGTCGCAGCGAAGATATTGCTAATGCGCGGCTTCGGTTCGCCAATGGTTGCGTGGCCAACCTCACGGCCAGTCGCATTAGCCCGGAGCGGATGCGCAAGATCCGCGTCTTCAGCGGGGGCGATCATCCGGTGTACATAAGCCTCGATTACCGGGTTCAGGAAGGCTTTCTCTACCGGTTGGCGAGGGACGGCGAGGAGGAGAGCTCTCTGCTTCGAAAGCTGTTGTCGGCGAAGGAGTCGACGATTGTCAGTGAGTTTGCCGGCAAGCGAATCGTCCGAGAGCCGGTACCCATCAACAAGGATGAGCCGTTGAAGTTGGAGTTGTCGGACTTCGTGGCCTGCGTACGGGAGAGACAGGCGCCGAAAGTGAGTGGAGCCCAGGCGAAGGCGGCGTTGGATGTTGCTTTCGAGATTGTGCGGCAGATTCAAGCGGCGCCCTGATTCGGGTGGGACCGTTGGGTCGATCCGCGTTGGCAATCTCGCCCCGGCGGGGGGAGAAATAGTGTCTTGGAAGGGCTGTAAGCCGAATTCTGTCTTCTTGGCTTGCGCCAGGGAGAGAGTCATTTCTCTGAGCGACCGATACCCGGAACCCGATCGACTTTCGCCGATACGATGCGGGCCGCATCGAAGGTCCCCTATTTGGTCTTGCTCCCGGAGAGGTTTGCCATGCCCCGCTTCTTACGTCGCGAGCGGTGGTCTCTTAAACCGCCTTTTCACCCTTACCCGAACCTTTCGGCGCGGGCGGTATATTCTCTGTGGCACTGTCTGTCGGCCACGCCTTACGTCGTGACCTCCCGCGTGTATCTCCGGCCTAACCGAAGTTACGTGGCTCCGCGCCCAATGGAGTTCGGACTTTCCTCCCGCGACTTGCGCCGCGAGCGACCCTCCGCCCTTCCAAGACAGCGTCACCGTGGGGGATGAAATCGAGTCTGGCGAGTCGGCAATTTGCCAAGGATGCATCTGAATCCATCGCAGGGATTTTCGGGAGCTCGGGTGAGCGGCAAAATTGGGTGATTTCTCAACAGGAATGGTTGTAGTCAGCCCCCCTTTAGGAGTCATATTCCTAGAAGCAACCCCGTCAGGCCATGGATGGTGTTGCACACACAACAACAAACGCACTCAAGTCATGAAGACCCTTAAATTGTCGGTGATTCTCGCCCTGGTTTCGGCCGTGTTCGGTGCCACCGCACTTTCCGCAGCGCATTCTCCGCGCGGTGCTTCCAATGAGTCGTCGAAGTCGGCAAAGGGCCATTGCGATTCTAAGGGCGGTGCCTGCTGCAAGAAGGACTGCAAGAAGTAAAAAGAGCCTCAGCTCTGCACCCTGTAAGTAAAATCCGCAGGGGCGAATCAATCAGGCGTTTCCGGTCTTCGGAGACGCCTGAATTGTTTTTGGCCAAGGAGCTCGCTGGAAGTGGGCGTCGCTTCTGGTTCAATTCAGGGTAGGGAGCGATCCGAGGAGATTGCTCTGATGCGGGCGACCTGCAATGAGTTGAGCACTAACGAGACCCGGCTCCATTCGTTGGGGCCTCGATTGAGGATCTGCGGTAAATCGGGTGACGCGGCAAAGTTGTCCGGAGGGGGGTCTGGGTTGCCGGTTGTCTTGGGGAGAAAGAGCCGGTCGCCGGGGTGATAGGAGTGAAAAACCCCCTAGAAACCCCATAAAAGACGCGTGGCACTCCAGATGCTTTACGGCTGGTGTGAATGTCGGAATGTATCAAGCCGCTGCAGCCATGACGGGCAATGCCCGCTGGCAGGAGGCTATTTCCGAGAACTTGGCAGCGGCGACGGTGCCTGGGTTCAAACGCACGGAGGTCGCATTTTCTAGCCTGGCATCCGGATTTGTCCCGCCCGGTGATGCAGGTAGCCAGATTGACCAAGGCATGCGCTATCAGTTGCCCAGTGCCCGAGGTTCGACGGTTTTCTCGGCCGGTGAGTTTCAGGCCACTGGGGTTCCCACTCATGTCGCGATCGAGGGAGATGGTTTTTTCGAAGTGCAGTTGCCCAACGGTGAATTGGGATACACCCGCAGCGGACAGTTCTCCATCGGCCCGACCGGTCAGTTGGTGACTTCGCAGGGTTTTCCGGTGCTCTCAGATGGTGGGGCCGTCCAATTGGACAACACAGTCCCCGGTCCGATTTCCATTGCGGCCGATGGCACCGTTTCAAAGGGGGCCGCATCCCGTGGCAAGCTCCGAGTGGTTGCCTTCAATGCTCCTAACCGGTTGAGCGCCGCTGGTGGCGGCATCTGGAAGTCCACCGATCCGGCCCTGCAAAAGACAGATGCCCCCAATCCCAAGTTGCGCGGTGGCGGACTAGAAGGATCCAACACCTCCGCCGTGGCTGAAATGGTCGGCATGATCCACGCCATGCGCATGTTCGAGGCCAACCAGAAAGTCATCCAGATGCAGGATGACCGCATGGGACGAGTCATTAATGACCTTGGGGGCGCCTCCAGCTAGGCCTGAATCAAATTAAAGAATACAGCCCCCAACCCCATCATTTATGATTCGAGCCCTTTATTCCGCCGCCGCCGGCATGCAGTCCCAGCAGACGCAGCTCGATGTGATTTCGAACAACCTCGCCAACGTGAACACGACGGGATTCAAGAAATCTCGACCTGAGTTCCAGGATTTGTTGTACCAGAACGAGCGACCTTCCGGAGCCGATCAAGGTGCAGGCAACTTAGCTCCGTCCGGAGTCCAGATTGGTCATGGTTCCCAATTGGTGGCCACGGCCAAGGTTTTCACCACCGGTGAATTGACCAATACGGGCAACAAGTTCGACGTGGCCATTCAGGGGGATGGATTCTTCGAGGTCCAAATGCCCGATGGCAGTCGGGCCTTCACCCGCGACGGCGCGTTGAAGCTCAGCAACACCGGTAACTGGGTTACCAGCGATGGACTGCCTCTGTTGGGTGGGTTCCAGGCGGTGGCCGCGGGAACAACCGAAGTCGCCATTTCACCGGGCGGGACCGTCACGACACAAGGTGCTCAAGGCAATCAGACCTTCCAGGTCAATTTGGTCCGCTTCATCAACCCGGCAGGACTCCAAAGTCTGGGTCGCAATTTGTACCGCGAGACGGGCGCCTCCGGGCAGGCCGAGCAAGGCAATGCAGCCCAGAACGGGTTCGGCAGTATCGCCCAAAACTACCTCGAAATGTCCAACGTGAAGGTCGTCGAGGAAATGGTCGGTATGATCGTCGCTCAGCGTGCCTACGAGGTGAACTCGAAGGCGGTCCAAGCGGCCGACGAAATGATGGGTCAGGCTAATAACCTTAAGCGATGATGAAGCGAGCTCTCTCCATCCTGATCGAGTTGTTGCTGAGTGGAGCATGCCTCGCAGCCCAAGTTCCGGCTCTGATTCTGGTAACACCCGAGCCGCTCGTCGCGGTCTTCGCCACCGGGGCGATGGTCCATTCCGAAGGCGTCTTTTCCACGGACCTCATCCAGGGAGTTCCGGCCCTTCCGCGTCTCCGTTTGGCCCAGGCTCCGCAGGTCGGTGCCTGGTGTCAGTTTTCCCGGACTTCTGTTGTCGAGGCGTTGCGTATAGCGGGGGTCGATCTTTCGTTAGTTCGTTGGACGGGTCCAGACTCGGCCAGGGTTTCCCGGGCGATGCGAGATTTGGGCGAGGCCGAGGTTCGCGATCGGATCACTCAAGAACTTCAGCGCAGATTTGCCCGCAACGGCGGCGAGATCGAGGTGCGCTTCTCTCGCCCCTGGCGCCCGGTATCCATCCCCGACGAATCCCTGGACATCCGCCTTCTCGATTTACCCACGGCAGGCCTCCAGTCGCTGATCTCCTTAAAGGTCGAGGGGCTGGTTGGCGGCGACGCGGTCGGCTCTTGGTTTCAACCCATTCAGGTCCGTCACTGGTGCGAAGTGCCAGTGGCTGCCGCGGCTCTCCGCCGTGGGCAACCCCTCGTCGAGGTCGAGACCGTGCTCGAGCGTCGGGACGTTTTGGTATCCCGGGGAATCCTAAAGGCGTTGCCTACAGCGGTTCAGGATTACGAACTGGCCGAGGGATTGGCTCCGGGTCAGGCCCTTTCCGATCGAAGCCTCCGCCTCAAGACGGTGATCTTCCGGGGGCGTCGGGTCGATGCCCGGATCCAGGCAGGTACACTGGAGATCACCACCAAGGTCGAGGCTTTGGAGGACGGATATCCCGGGCAAAGCATCCGGGTGCGCAACCCCCTCTCAAAACGGGAGTTCCGAGGGGTCGTTCAAGGTGAGGACTCAGTCCTAATTCCCCTGTGAAGCCTGTCCAGAAATTCCCGATACCCATGAATGAGTTACCCCAATTCCGCTACCAGATCTTAGCGATCCAAGCGATCGCGATGATAACACTGGTTTCGATGCCCGTTCTGGCCGCCAATGGATCTCTGTGGACCGAGTCGTCTGCCCGTCTGCTCTTGGCCGATAATCGTGCCCGCAATGTGGGCGACATCCTCACCATCGTGGTCGAAGAGACCAACGAGTCGGCCAAGCAGAACAACACCAAGACCGCCAAGAAGACGGGCATTAGTGCAAGCATCTCGAGCTTTCTGTTCGGCGCGGGCCAAGACGGGTTTCTGACCCGTGGTGGCAAGTATCCCTCCATGGACATGAAGTCCGACAAGAGCTTCGAGGGGGGCGGCACGATCAACAATTCTGAGCACATCACCGCCCGGATTGCCGTCCGGGTGACCGAGGTGCTGCCCAATGGGCACATGATTCTCGAGGGCCGTCGCATGACTTTGGTGGGTGGCGAGGAGCAGCAGGCCGTGCTGCGTGGATTGGTCCGTCAAGAAGACATCCAGCCTGGCAACACCGTCCTCAGTCACAACATCGCTGACGCCAGCATTAAGTTTGTTTCCAAGGGCGTGGTGTCCGACAGCCAACGCCGCGGATGGTTCACCCGCGCCTTCGACAAAATTACTCCTTTCTGACCATGCGCCTCCACCGAGTTTCATCCTGTTGGACTGCGCTAGATCGCTGGACCCGAGCTTTCGCGCTTCTAGGCCTCTTATGCTGCTCGCAGGCGCTGGCCCTGGGCACCCGGGTTAAAGACTTAGTCATGGTCGCCGGGGCACGTGACAACCAGTTGGTGGGTTATGGAATTGTGGTCGGCCTCAACGGGGATGGCGACAAGAACCCCATCTACACGCTCCGCAGCTTCGCCAATTTGCTCCAGCGCTTCGGTGTCCAAGTGCCGGCTCAGACGCTCATCGCCAAGAACGTAGCCGTGGTCATGGTGACAGCCGACATCAAGGCCTTCTCTAAGAATGGTCAGCGTTTGGATGTCACTGTGTCTGCTATGGGCGATGCGCGCAGTTTGCAAGGGGGCGTGCTGGTGCAAACGCCGCTCTACGCGGCCGACGGACAAATCTACGCCGTAGCCCAGGGTGCTCTGGCCGTCGGAGGTTTCATCGGCGGCAATGCCTCGTCGAGCGTCCAAAAGAATCACCCCACCGTAGCAACCATTACCGGCGGCGGCCTGGTGGAGCGGGAGATCCCAACCCGCATTGTGGAGAACCAAGAGATCGAGCTGCTGCTTCGCGAGCCGGACTTCACGTCTGCAGCCCGATTAGCCATGGCGATCAATGAGCGGTTCACCAATTCGGCCAGGGCCATCGACCCTACTTCGGTTAAGGTTCGCATGCCTGAAGGTGTGGAGCAGGCCACCGTTGATTTTGTGGCCCGTTTGGAAGACATCGAGATGTCTCCGGATACCACCGCCCGCATCGTCATCAACGAGCGGACCGGAACGATCGTGGCCACTTCTAAGGTGAAGATCTCCAGCTGCGCGGTCTCACACGGTGATCTGACCATCACCATCGCCAATAGCTTCGACGTCTCACAACCCAACGCACTGAGCCAGACCGGTGCGACAGCCGTTACACAGAGGGCCGACGCCAACGTCAATGAACGCAAGGGTACGCTGATGGTCCTATCCGACTTGCCTACCGTGGAAAAAGTGGCGGCCGGCCTCAACGCCATCGGCGTCACTCCGCGGGACATGATGGCCATCTTCGGGTCCATGAAGCAGGCCGGAGCACTTCAGGCTGAACTCATCTTGCGCTGAACTATGAACACCATTGGAACCCGTCCTTTTTCTGCGCCGCTGGCCAGCCTTATCCCCACGGGTTCTGGGCTGCCCGGTGCCGTTCCCGCGGACAAGACCCGTGAAATGACCCAGCAGTTCGAGGCCGTCTTCGTGCGGCACCTGCTCAATGAGGCCCAGAAGCCCGTCCTTGGTGGTGGCGCTCTCCCGGCCTCTTCCTCTCGCGGCATTTACCAAGATATAATGGTCGAGCGTTGGGCCGAACAGATCAGCCAATCCGGGACATTCGGCGTCGCCCGAAGTCTCGAACTCCAAATTCGTCACTCTTCCCCTGTGTCTACTTTAACCCCAGAGGCGGCCTCTCCAGGCGCCACATCTCTCCCGTGAATCCATCCATTAAGGATCTAATCGAAGCGCTGCGGATGGAGCTGCAGCAATACGGTGAACTGCTGGCCCGTTTAGATCAGCAGCAGGAAACAGTCTTTCGGCGAGATGCCGAAGGCGTACTGGACGGCTCTGCCGCCATCGAAAGTCAGGCCGCCCTCATCGAGGAGGCCCGTCGTGAACGCGAATTGTGCCGGGCCGACGTGGCTCGCTCCATTGGAGCCTCGGCCGATGCATCATTTGAGTACCTTCTGCCGCACTTGCCCGAGGACTACCGTCCTCTGATCCGGGCGTTGGTGGAGGAGAACAACGAGTTGCTCACCCGCGTGCGGGCGCGCTCCCGGCAGAACCACTTGCTCCTCTCGAGGACTGTGGAGCTGATGCACCGGCTCATGGGCGGCTTGTTTGCCGCCAAGGGAGGCAGCACTTACTCGGGCGACGGAGCGTTGTTGGGCGCCCGTGCCACAGCTCGTCGCATGTACGAAGCCGTCGGCTAAACCTTTTTGGAGCGCGTTGTATGTTGGGCCTCTTAGGAACACTGCGGTTGGGAACTCGGGCATTGGCTGCTCAGCGGCAGGGCGTCGAGGTGGCCGGCCACAATTTGGCCAACGTCAACAACTCGGCCTACGCCCGGCAACGGGTGTCGATTCAATCGACCGCCTCCAGTGACGGCCTCACTGATCCGGTGGGCTCCGGTGTGGAGGTCGTGGCTATTCGTCAGATCCGCGATCAAATTCTGGATGGGCAAGTGATCACCGAGGGCGGGGTGAGTGGATCTCTGGAGGCCCAGCAGCGCGCTTTGAAGACGGTACAATCCCTCTTGGGACAGAGCATCGATCGGGGCAACACGGGCGCCGGAGGCACCTCGGCTGCCGACGGGGTGGGTGGCGGCCAGCAGTTGGCCGCGGGTCTGACCGATTTCTTCAACAGCTTCGCGTCTCTGGCCGCCCAGCCAACCTCGCTTCCCGAGCGAGAAATCACCCTGCGTCGGGCCGCATCCCTGGCGGCCCAGTTTCCCGCACTCGACAATCGGTTAGTCACTCTTGGTACTCAGTTGGACGAATCCCTCAACACTGACCTCAAGTCCGCCAATGCGCTCCTGTCCGATATTGCCCGCCTGAATGATCAAATCTCGCGGACCGAGGCCGTTTCGGGCGGATCGGCCAACGACTTGCGGGATCAACGCCAAGCCAAGATGGAATCCCTCTCCGGAGTAATTGGGTTCGATTCGATCGAGGCCTCCGATGGGTCTGTAGGAATTGTGGTTGGCGGTGTTTCACTGGTCACCAGCGGTATCCGGGAAAAGACCTTAGAGACGTTTACCGATACCGATGGCCAGCGGATGGTCCGAGCCTCCGGTACGACCGATGCTTTGGCTATGACCTCGGGTCGCGTGCACGGAACTCTGGATGCCCGTGACGGGGGCTTGAAAGACCTGCGCAGGGGGATCAATGACCTGGCCAAGAACCTGATCGATCAGGTGAATGCTCTTCATACCTCCGGCTTCGCTCTCGATGGCACAACTGGTCGGGCCTTCTTCCTGGGTTCTTCCGCCGCGGATATTCGTGTCAACCAGGAGCTGTTGGATAATCCGAATTCCCTGCAAGTTTCCGGCAGCGCGACCGCACGGGGCGACAATCGCGTGGCCCAGGCTCTCTCGCAGTTGGGAAACCGACCCATAGCAGCACTGGATGGTCAAACTCTGGGCAATGCCTACAACCGAATCGTCGGTCGGCTTGGCGAAGACCTTTCCTCCGTCAATCAGCAATTGGCCGACCAAAAGGTGATCGCTGAGTTGTTGAAGGGACAGCGGGACTCGGTCAGCGGTGTATCCATCGATGAAGAAATGGCCGATCTCACTCGCTTTCAGCGCGGCTATCAGGCCAGTGCGAAGCTCATCAACACCATTGACGAACTGATGGATACGACCCTGAGCCTCAAGCGCTAGGGGTCCTCACTGAAAGACCAATAACATGATTCGAGTGACTTCAGGAGCCTATGCCGATCGGTTGATTTCCAACCTGGGCAGCATTACCGCACGCCAGGCTCGCTATCAGGCGCAGATCTCCACCGGTCAGAGAGTCACCCTGCCCGAGGACGATCCGGGTGCCGTGCGTCGGGCGTTGGATCTCGAGGGAGAGCGTGGTCGGGTGGGTCAGTTCGGCCGCAACATCACCCGGCTCAAGGAGACGGCCACCACGACCAACACGGTGATGCGCTCGTTGTCCAAGATCGCCACTCGGGCCGGGGAATTGGCCGTGAAGGCCAATAGCATCCGCTCGGCCGACGATCTCAAGACTTACGCAGCGGAGGTGACCCAGATAATCCAACAGGCTGTATCCTCGGTGAACATTAACCTGCGTGGGGATTCGGTGATGGCGGGCACCCGCAATGGTCAACCGCCCTACACGTTGACCCTGGGCACCGACGGTCGGGTGCAGTCGGTGACCTATAATGGCAATCAGGACATACCGTCTTTGGACATTGCCGAAGGTCAGGAACTCAGCGCGAGCGTGGTGGGCTCGAACCCGATGGGTTCAGGTCCGGCCGGTTTGATTGAAGACCCTCGAGCTGGAGCCGATTTCTTCAATCACCTTATCCAGTTCCAGGATCAGTTGCTGGCTGGCAACGGAGCCGCGGTCACGACCACCACGGCGGTGGGGTTGCAGGCCGATTCTGACAATTTGTTGCGCCACATCGCCGCCAATGGCGTCGTGCAAGGCCGCTTGGAGGCCGCCAGTGCGACGGTGAGTGACCGACTGCTATCCCTCGAAGGCCAGATTTCTGGCGAGACCGACGCCGACTTGGCCAAGGCATTGGTCCGACTGAACGAGACTCAAGTGTCTTACCAGGCCGCCCTTCAGACGGGCGGCAAGATCCTTTCGATGTCCTTAATGGATTACCTACGCTAGCGCAGTGTCTCAATTAAATGTTTATTAAAATCCAACGAAATTGCCAGACTTTTGGACATGGGGCATCGAAAGATTCCATTCGAACTCTCCCTTGAGCAACGGTCAGAATTTCAGCGCCTGAACCAAGCGCCAAGAACGCACCGAAAGCGAGTCTGACGTGCTTTCATCGGAGTGCTTGCCGCAGAAGGCAAAGACAACAAGGAGATTGCCCCTGTATTGGGCACTAGTCCTGTGATTGCGGGACTTTGGGACTGTAGCGCCAGCGCATATTGGACATGTGGCTTGCTGGTCTCGAGAAAAGCTCCCAGGCCCGGAAAACCCAAGGCACGCTCGCCAGATAGGGACCGATCTCCGAGCGGTCCGGTCTGCGGTGGTCCGATCTCTGCGGCGGTCCGTGTGTGCCG
>CAINWP010000273.1 GCA_903854475.1 uncultured Verrucomicrobiota bacterium | reverse complement strand
TTGGTGTAAATCGGATCCAGCGACTTGACGATATTGGTCAGGTTGAATTGGAGAGTCGGTTGATTGACGGAGTTGTCGACGCCGGTGAGGGTAACCACTTTGGGCGTCCGCCAGTCGCTAGAGGTAAAGGTGAGCAGCGACGGAGTCACCGAAACCTCGTTGGACGCTCCGGAAGAGAGTTGCACGATCACCGGCAAGTCAGGCTGGGTGCCCAATGCCAGACTGTACTGCAGGGTGCGTGATTCCAGCACGGTCAAGGGCAGGTTATACGACCACACCAAGCCGGGCACATCGTCATCGGTGTTGACACCGCGCAGCGACAGACCGGTCAACTTGCCGTAGGCGGCATCGACCGACGACACGGGGCCTAGACGAACGGCAAATTCGCGAGCCCCATCGGCACGACCATCATCCACGCCACGGAGAGTCACCTTCTGCGGCAGTCTCCAGTTCGTCGCATCGAAGACCAGTTCGGCGGGCTGCACAAGAACCTCGGCGGTCGTCAACGAAACCACCGGAACCCGAACCTCTGCAGTCGGTTGCCGCGTGAGTGAAACCTGAACCTCGGCCTGCTGTCCCGATTCGCTGGTCACCAGACCGTCGATGAGATCGACCGCGATCCCAGAGGTCTCGTCGTCGAGATTCAATCCGGGTATCCGGACCTCGGGAACCCCCTGATAGGCGGGGTCCGCGGTCGCCGAGGGCTTCACGATCAGGTCGAAACCGACGCTGCCGTCGGCGACCGAATCATCCTGACCCACGACGCGGATCGATTGGGGAACGCTCCAGTTGTCGGGATTGAAGATCAGGAACACCACCTCCGAGGGCGCAGCTGCACCGTCGACGGAGACCACCAACGCCTCACTGGGTAGAGTAGTCCGCAGAGAGACGGTCACCGGTTCCGACGGAGCGACATCGAGGGCCACGCTGACCACCGAACCGCTTCCCTGCTCGCTGGTCACGATGGTCTTCAACGGGCGAGCGGAAACCCCCGGAGTCGCCGCAGGAATAAAGACGAACGAGGCCACCGGCTCATTGGTCGCGCCCTCCAACGGAGGGGGATACACGCCCGTGTCGCGGCTTTCGATGATCCACGAAGTGCCGTCGGCCTCATAACTGATCACGTTGTCGAAGTTGTTGGTGTATCCGCCCTCCATGGAGGTGATGAGGATGCCTGACTTCGGAGAGGCCCCTGAAATCGCCAAGCGGAAACGGCCGGGCTCTAACTGCGATATGGAGAACGCCGGCTCCGGACCACTGTGCATGAGGATCACCGCGTTGGTTCCGGTGTCATCCACACCGAATTTGCCGGAAACCACTGTCGTGTTGGTCTTGGGAATAAACACGAACGCAGCGGGATCCTGCTCAAGGGCCCTCGGGTTGGTGGCGCTCCCGAAATTATCCTTCACGTAGACCTCCCAGGTTCCATCGGGATTGGCCACCGAGTTGGCGAAATTGCCCTCGTTCTTGGCATGGTTCACGATGAGTACGCCCGAGTTGGTTGAATTAATTCCTAGGGTCCTGAGGTCCACGCGCGATCGCCCGGCGCTGATGCCCTTGAAATGGGTACCCAACACGAGACCCTTTGAACCGGTGAACAAGTTGTTGGTTCCCCCGTTCGCAGCGGTCGCATTGCGGGCCCATCCCGACAGCCAGTCGCTGTAGCGGAAGAAAGCGACCGCGACATCGGTGTTGTATTCGGCCCGATCCGAGGTGACGTCTTGAATCACCGCCCAGAAGCCGGCGGCCCCTCGGTCAAAGGCCGGAGCGGCATACCCGAGCAAGTTCTCCAACTCCCCGTTGTCGCGGCCGTTCTGGGTGACCGCCACCATCAGCACTCCCTCATTGAGTTCATCCGCTCCCGAGTCCCCCACCTGCACGTTGTAATCGCCGCGGTTGGAACCGGGGCGAACTCGGAGATCATTGATCGTGAGTGTCGCCGACACAGTGACGGAATCCACGGAGTTGCCGGTGTCGTTCTGGACCACCTTGAGGTTGGCAGACGGAATGTTGTGGGGAGGGGCCGATCCAGCGGACCCGGATGTGGCCATGACCAACCACAGCACCATCAGACACAGACCATTCCTAAGGAGGGATAGGGAGGGATTCATCGTTTCGCAGTCGACGTAAAGAATCGTTATGATTTCTTCACTAAGCCCACACCCTATCCGCTCTGAACAACCCCACGACACCAACGAATCCGTGACGATTCAGCGTCTCTCTGCGCAATAGTTTGACGAATGTGTTTAGCGGGTGACATCCCCGCGACATCGATCGATTCACCGCGAAGACCTAAGGCGTCATGATGACGGTTCTGATGATTTGAAAACCAGGTGCCTTCTCCCAGTTGCAGGACCGGCGGAGACCCCCTATTTGTTTGTGAGTGGTCGCCGTGCGCGCGATCCGTCGATCCAGAACTCATGAAACGCATTACGCTCTTTGCGCTGACAAATATCGCAGTCCTTGTGGTCATCTCCATCGTGGTCCGAGCTCTCGGCCTCGACCGGTGGATTGGGGCCCATGGGGTGAGCTACACAGGGCTCATGGTGATGTCGATGGTCATTGGCTTCTCTGGCAGCCTCTTTTCTCTACTGATCTCGAAATGGATGGCCATCCGCTCCTACTCCATCCAGCTCATCAAGACTCCGGGCAACAGCACTGAAGAATGGCTCATCCAGACCGTCCAAGCGCAGAGCAAAAAGGCAGGGATCCCCATGCCGGATGTGGGCATTTATGACAGCCCTGAGGCCAATGCGTTTGCGACCGGCCGTTCGCGCAACAACGCGCTGGTTGCCGTCAGTTCGGGCCTGCTGCATCAGATGCGCCAGCGGGAGGTCGAGGGCGTCCTAGCCCATGAAGTGGCCCACATCGCCAATGGGGACATGGTCACCATGACGCTGCTCCAAGGGGTTCTGAATACCTTCGTGATCTTCTTTTCTCGAATCATCGGGCTCTTGGTCGATTCTTTCCTGCAAGGCAACCGACGCGATGACCAGGAGCGCTCCTCGGGCACGGGTATGGGCTTCTTCATCGGCTCTCTGGTCGCGCAAATCTTCCTGGGCCTCTTAGCTTCTCTGGTGGTCATGGCCTACAGCCGCCGGCGTGAGTTTGCCGCGGACGCGATGGCTGCTCGTCTCCAAAGCCGTGATGCCATGGTCGGTGCGCTGCAACGCCTCAAGACGATCCACGAAGGTGGCGGAGTGCTTGATGATCGGTCGGCATCCTTGGCGGCCTTCAAGATCAGCCACAATTACGGCAACTGGTTCTCCTCGCACCCGCCTCTCGACGACCGCATCCGCGCGCTGCAAGAGGCCGTGTGACCGCGGCAGGCTCTCAGCGAGGATCCTCGGCCAGCCAGCGGGTTACGTAGGGATCAATCCGTGAGAGCACCAGGAAGCTCCAGCGCTCACGGAGCCGTTCCCACCAAGACCGCGACCGAGACCAAGTCTTTACATCCACGGGCGCAGCCATCGCTTCGGTTGCATCAAACCACGCGGCTATGTCCGCGGCGGCCTGCGGGTGCTGGATGCGCACCATCAACTCGTGATTAATGTGTAGGCTGCGGGTATCGAGGTTGGACGAACCAACAAAGACCGAATCGTCCACTCGGTAAAGTTTAGCGTGCAGAACCTGGGGGGTGTATTCGCGGATTTCCACCCCGGAGCGCAGCATCCGGCCATAGAGAAAACGCCCCGCCCGAAGCGAGATGGCCACATCGGATTTCCCCGGCACTAAGATCCGGACCCGCCCACCACGAGCGGCCACCCGACGGAGAGCGGCACGCAGTGCTAATCCCGGCAGAAAATAAGCCACCGCGATACGAACGTCGCGCGCCTCCTCCAGGCAATTTAGAAACTCGGCCAGGAAGGCGTTTCGACCGCGACCCGGTCCGCTAGGCAGCACCCGAATACCATCCGACGCGCTCGACCGAGAGTCCACCGGGTTGCGACGACGCAGGCGCGGAAAGCGAAGCGGGCGCTGGTCCGCCCGCTCCCACATGGCTTCAAAACTATCGTCGAGCGTCTCGACCACCGGACCGGTCAGACGAATGCCGATGTCCCGCCATCCGGAATGAATGCCATCACCCAGGTATTCCGGAGCCACGTTGAACCCTCCGGTAATGGCCAAGGTCTGGTCGACAACCAGCAGCTTGCGATGACTGCGAACGGGTAACCGACGCAAGGTTAGTGGATTGAAGACCCTCACCTCACCACCGGGTGCGCGGAGCAGGTCGAAGAACTCCGCGTCGAGCGAGGACGAGCCTAACCCGTCAATGAGCACGCGGACAAACACGCCTCGCTGCGCCGCCCGAATCAGGGCGCTGCGAACCGCTTCGCCCGGGTTTCCGTCCGCATAGATGTAGGTCTCTAGGCAAACGGATTTACGCGCCCCTTCAATCGCAGCAATGAGGGCCGAAAAGGCCTCGTCGCCCGTCTTAAGCCATTGGAAGGAAGTCTCACCCATTGTTACGGCCGGTTGCATACGTCTCCTTGGTCTTCTGTACCACCCGAATCCGACCTCCCGAGGCCACTCTCTCAAAACAGGCTCGCCCTCGCAGGACAATCTGCTATTGCCTCTACCATGAGTTCAGGATGCTTCCGATGGGGGTGGTTGCCGCTGGCAGCCCTATTGACCCTTGGGTTGGCGGCGCAAGCACCGACACAACCCAGAGGTCTGGAGATTAATGCCTTCCAACGGGCATTGCCGGCGCCGGGTGACACAGTTCCCGCGGTGTCACGGATCCAATACCCTCAGGCTCTCGCCTGGGATACCCAGACCCGTGAGATCCACGCCAAGGATGGTGAGCAATCCGTCGATTTTCGTTTTGCTCTCACCAACGTCTGGACCAACGCCGTCACTGTCTCCGGCACCAAGACGAGCTGCGGCTGCACGGTCGCGCGATTGCCCGAGACACCTTGGGTGCTGCTACCGGGCAAGGGCGGCGAGATCTCAGGGACCATGAATCTGGTAGGCAAAGTTGGAACCATCGTGAAGACGGTGACGGTCTCGACCGATGTGGGATCCATTCTCTTGAACGTAAAGGTTCATATTGCCCCGGCAGATCCGAGTCGTATGCGGGCAGCCGACCGGCAACGCAATTTGGCCGTGGCTGCCGCGGACCGACAGGCCGTCTTCCGGGGAGAGTGTGCCTCCTGCCACGTGGCCCCCACCGTGGGCAAGCGGGGCGCAGAGCTCTACGCCACCGCCTGCGGCATCTGCCATGACGCCGAGAACAAGGCCACCATGGTGCCCACGCTGCGCGAGTTAAAGCACCCCACCGACCGAGCCTTCTGGATGCAGTGGATCCGCAACGGCAAGCTCAACAGCCTAATGCCCGCCTTCGATCTCAAGCAGGGGGGTATTTTGGATGAGGACCAAATGGCCTCGCTGGCCGATCACCTCGACAGCGCCGCCTTCAAGACGGGGCGCGCCACCACTCCGGCCAAGGCCGCCCAACCGTGAGCCTGCCGGGTCGATTTATTACGCTCGAGGGCGGCGAGGCCGCCGGGAAGTCCACGCAAATCGCCCGCCTGGCCGAACACCTGCGCCGCCAAGGACGAGCGGTTCTGGAACTCCGGGAACCCGGTGGGACACCGCTGGGTGAAAAGATCCGCCACTTGCTCAAGCACGATCCGGACGGTCGGGGCATGTCTGCCGAAACCGAATTGCTGCTCATGAACGCCAGCCGAGCCGAACTGGTCCGTAGCCGGATTCTCCCGGCCTTGCATTCCGGGCAGGTGGTTCTTTGCGACCGCTTCTACGACTCAACCGTCGCCTATCAAGGGCATGGACGCGGACTCGACCTAGCAGCCGTCCGGTCGGTGATCCAACTGGCCGTGGGAGGACTGCGACCGGATCGAACGCTCTGGCTGGATGTGGCCCCGGAAATCGCCCGAACCCGTTTGGCCGGACGCAAGGCCGCGCAGGCAACGAGCGAGCCCTCTGATCGCTTCGACGACGAGCAGGAAGCCTTCTTCGCCCGGGTGGCCCAAGGCTTCCGGGAGGCATTCCACGCGGAGCCTGATCGCTGGCGACACGTCGATGCCGGCAGATCGTTAGAATGCGTTGAAGAGGCCGTCTGGTCGGCCGTTTCGGACCTCTTCCAGGAAACCGCATCGGTCGGCTGACGCCGAATGCGGAACGGGCCTCCGCAACCTTCAGCGCCCAAAGGGCATCTTGCCCATGAGTCCGCCAGCCCCGCCCATCTTGGTCATCATCTTCTGGAACTTGCCCATCTTGCGCATCATGTCCCGCATCTCATCGAAGCGCTTCAGCAGGTTGTTGACCTCGGTGACCGTGACCCCCGATCCCTTGGCAATACGCTGACGGCGACGGGCGTTGAGAATTTGGGGAGAACCACGCTCCTGACACGTCATGCCGCACAAGATGCCCTCCATGCGCTTAAAGTCCTTTTCACTCTTGGAGAGATCCGTGTTCTTGAGCATCTCCGAACCACCCGGAAGCAGGCCGACGATGTCCTGAAGCGGCCCAAGCTTCTTCATCTCGCGCAACTGCATGAGGAAGTCATCCAAGGTGAACTGACCCTTGCGCATCTTCTCCTCGAGATCCATCGCCTTGGAGGCATCGATCCGATCGATCGCCTTCTCGACCAGTGTGACGACATCGCCCATGCCCAGGATGCGCTGGGCCATGCGCTCGGGATGAAATAGTTCGAGATCGTCCAGCTTTTCGCCCACGCCCATGAACTTGATGGGCTTGCCCACCACGTGTCGGAAGGACAGAGCCGCACCACCGCGGGCGTCACCATCGAGCTTGCTCAGAATGGCACCCGTGATGTTCAGAGCTTTGTCGAAATGGGTGGCCACGCTGACGGCCTCTTGGCCGGTGGCTGCATCGAGCACCAACAGGGTTTCGGCCGGTTTGATCAAATCGCGCAGACGCACCAATTCCTGGACTAAGTTTTCGTCGATTTGAAGACGCCCTGCGGTGTCAAAAATGACTGTGTTGCACTGGTGACCCGCCGCGTATTCGAGGGCCTCCCGAGCGATCTTAATCACGTCGGTCTCGCCCTTCATCACGAAGACGGGCACTCCGATTTGCGCGCCAAGAGTAGCCAACTGATCCATGGCCGCCGGACGATACACATCGGCGGCCACAAGCAACGGCAGCTTCCCTTGCTTCAGCAGCATTTTGGCCAGCTTGCCGGAGCTGGTGGTCTTGCCCGAGCCGTGGAGACCGCACATCAAAATACAGGCCGGGTTGCCGGTAAGGTGAAGCCCCTGGTTTTGCGATCCCAACAGAGTGACCAACTCATCGCTGATGATCTTGATCATCTGCTGGCCGGGGTGGACCGATTGGACAACCTCTTCGCCCAGGGCCTTAGCCTTGATTGATTCGATGAAATCCTTGGCAACCTTGAAGTGCACGTCGGCCTCCAGCAGCGCCATGCGAACATCGCGCAGGGACTCCGACACGTTGCCCTCAGAAATCTTCCCTAGTCCTCGCAGGTTGCGGAAGACGTTCTGCAATTTGCCACTCAGGGAGTCGAACATGGACCTAAGCCTAGCGCAGTAGCCCCACCGCCGGAAAGCCCGGAGGCGAGGGGTAACGGGGAGATCGAATTGCCCGCACCGGCTGCGGGGGCTGCCCGGAAACGGTAATCCACGGGGGAGAGGGTTCACCGAGAACAGGCGAATGGAGAATGAGGTCCGGCGGGGTGCATTCTTGGGGGGCTCTGCGGGTCTGGTCCTTCGCTCGCAGGGATCGTTCGAGAGGTGAAGGCTTTCGCGCTGGCGCGCGAAGGGATTGGGGTGCTGCGATCCAATGCTCGCTGCGGTCCAACCCCGCGGCCGCCGGTCTATCGCGGAAGGTAAACCCATCGGCGGATTCCCCTTCCGTGGATGGCCAACGGGTGCTAAAGAAATTCCATTCCCCGGAAAACCCTCCCCACGCACCCCATGCATCCGACAACCCTAAACCAACGGACCGCTCACCGAGCCCACGGTGCGACCGGTTTCACCCTCATCGAACTACTGGTGGTCATCGCCATCATCGCCATTTTGGCCGGGATGCTCTTGCCGGCGCTCTCGAAGGCCAAGGCCAAGGCCAACGGCGTGAAATGCATTAGCAATTTGCGCCAAATGGGCCTGGCGACGATCACCTACATTATGGACCACGGGGTGTATCCGGTGGGCATCGACGGCGGCGACGGGGCCGCCTGGATCTGGCCAGCCCTGCTCCGCAGCAGCATGTATGGTGGACAGAACACCGATATTTTCCGCTGCCCAGCCGCACCCCAGCAGTCGCAATGGGTTCCGAAATTCGGCAGTGGGGCTCCGGCCAAGCTGGGCTACCTGAAGGATGAAGTTCGCCTGCGCCCGGGTGGCACCTTCTTTATGAGCTACGGCTACAACGTCTGGGGCGCCTTCGCCGGACAGACACCCAACACCGGGCTCGGCGTGTACCTCGGAGATCCGGTCTGGGGTGAAACCAAAGAAACCTCGGTAAAGAACCCCTCCGAGATGATTTCTTTCGGCGACAGCAACTGGGACGTGAAAAAGAAGGGCGACCGCGACTGGAGCGGATTCATCGGGATGTACGAGGAGCGCCAATGGCCGCTGGAAATCCACGCCGGCCGCACATCACTGGTCTTCTGCGACGGCCACGCCGAATCCAAGCGCCGCCTCGACATCATCGGCCAACTTCATAAAGACCCCGCCCAACGCAAGGCTGTGGCTCGTTTCTGGAACCGCGACAACGAGCCGCACTTTGAATGAGAGTTAACCCCACCGACCCTGGTGTCTCAGGGCTTGCACGCTTGTTGATCCTACCGGGTCCTCCTAGCCTTTTGGAATGACCCCGGAGAATTGTCTGCAAGTAATCCCTAGCAGACCTCGGCCCCGAAAACTCGGCAGGGTCGCTCAATGGTTGTTCATCGTTCTTTGGGTCGGATTGACCGCACAAATTAGCCTCAATCTTCAGGCCGAAACCCTGATTCCCACCGGCGCAACCTGGCGTTGGCGGCCAGGAACCAACGAGGCCTCGGCTCCGGTCACGGCGTGGCGCACCGTCGAGTTCAAGGAGACTCAGTTCGCGTCGGCTCCAGCGCCCTTCTGGTATGGCGATGTTCTGCCAGACGGCACCCAGATCAGCGGGATGCAAACTGTCTACGGGTCGATCTTCCTGCGTCGATCCTTCGTCGTTTCTAACCCATCCGATGTGGTCAGCCTTCGGATGGGCGCGCTGGTGGACGATGGGTTTGTGGCCTGGATTAATGGCACCGAGGTGCTGCGGGTGAACGTGCCGGGATCCCCGGGCGACGCGGTTGGTGTGAGTACCCTGGCCGACAACGCCACCGAACCTGTCGCCGTCACCGAATATCCCCTCGCCTCCCCGGGCAGTTACCTGCGGACCGGAACCAATGTCCTGGCAGTACAGGTCTTTCAAAGCAGCCTCGGCAGCAGCGACCTAGGATTCGATGCCTCGCTGGATTCCGTTCAGAAGGATGCCATTCGACCCAGAGTGCTGGGCCTCGATCCCGCTCAAGGCTCTACATTGGAGAACTTCACCGCGCTGAGTGTTACTTTCAGCGAACCGGTCACCGGAGTGGTGGCCGCCCACCTGCTGGTCAATGGCATCGGAGCTCGCTCGGTTTCCGTCCTCCCGCCGGCGACCCACCGCTTCGAGTTCACTCAACCGGCCTACGGCCCGGTCACCGTGGCCTGGGACGCCCGCCAAACCATCACCGACTTAGCGGAACCCCCGAATCGATTCGTGCCGGAAACACCGGCTGTCGGATTGGCTGTGTACCTATTGGAAGATCGAACGCCGCCCACACCCACCGCCCTGCAACCGGCCGACGGGGCCACCGTGCGGGACTTAAATTCGGTCACCGTGTTATTCAGCGAACCGGTTACTGGAGTCGACCCCTCGGACCTGCTCATTAATGGCACACCTGCGACGACCCTGACTGCCGCGACTCCAAGCCAGTTCCGCTTCACCGTCACACCCCCTCCAGTCGGTCCGGTGAAGTTCACCTGGGCCCCGGGGCACGGCATCACCGACTTGGCCAAGTCTCCCAATTCGTTCGCCGGATCCCCCTGGGCCGTGCGCTTAGACCCAGACGCCTCAGAGGCAGCCCCTTACCTCAGCGAGTTCATGGCCTCCAACACGCGCACCCTCAAGGACGAGACCGTGCAGTACGTGGACTGGATCGAACTCTTCAACCCCGCGGACGCTCCGCTGGACTTGCGCGGGTGGTCGCTCACGGATGACGCCGGTGACCTGACGAAGTGGCGGTTTCCTGCCACCAATTTGGCGGCCGGCGGATTCCTGGTGGTCTTTGCCTCGGGTGCCGATCGGCGCACTCCGGGATCCCGACTGCACACCAATTTCCAACTCTCGGCCGGCGGCGAATACCTTGCTCTCGTGCGGCCCGACGGCACGAATATCGCCAGCGAATTCAAACCGACCTACCCACGGCAAGTGCCCGATCTCTCGCACGGAGTGGTGCAGGTGCCTCAGGGGAAATCTTGGGAACGAGGCCCTTCGGGAGTGTACTTCACGCAACCCACACCCGGAGCTCCGAATCTAGCCGGACTTTCGCTACTGGGCAGCGGTTTTCGCTGATTTGCGCCGGTCGACCTGCGGTTTTGCTCAGAAAAATGACTCTTTGAACCCCCTCGACCAGCGATTTTCTCTGTAGTGCAGACCTACCCCCTTGTCTCGGCT
>CAINWP010000272.1 GCA_903854475.1 uncultured Verrucomicrobiota bacterium | reverse complement strand
ATGACGGTGGGATGGATCGCCGAGCGTCTGGCGATGGGCACGCGCGGTTATCTGAACCATCTCTTGTATCGCCGGAGGAAGCTGGGCGGGGAGTAGCCAATATCAAGAACTGACCCCTTTGTCCCCTTTGTGGTTGAAGAACAGTTGGGGCAAATTCAGAAATCGTTCCCTGACCCCGTTCCCTGTAACCGATTTCGACCGGTCTAGTTTTTGTGTCGAAATATTTCGATTTTATCGACATGTCGGGTTGATGTGTCGATAGGGGCGACATAGCGTTTTTCAATGCCATCCGCCCGAACGTGTCCGCCGAGCCGGCCGGAGTGGCGTCCCGAGGAACCCTTCAACGCCCTGCCTTCTCTCCCACCCGCAACCGAGCTGGAAACACGGGCGGTGCTCAAACACTGCATCTCCGCGCGGGCCGCCCTAGCGGAACTGAAGCAGGCGGCGGAACTGATCCCCAACCAAGGTGTGCTCATCAACACGCTGCCTCTACTGGAAGCGCAGGCCAGTTCGGAGATAGAAAACATCCTCACGACGACGGACCGGCTGTTCCTATACCGCGACGGGGATGACGCGGCGGATGTCTCGACCAAGGAGGCCCTGCGATACACCCGGGCCTTGTTGGAAGGATTCCAGACCCTTCGGGAACGTCCGCTTGTCACCACGACGGCTGAAGAGATCTGCAGCCTGATCAAAGGCCGGGAGATGCGGGTGCGAACGATTCCTGGTACGGCCTTGGCCCGATCAACGGGGGAGATCATCTACACGCCGCCAGTGGGGGAGGATTTGCTGCGGTCGCTGCTGGCGAACTGGGAGCGTTTTCTGCACCAGACGACGGAGATCGATCCGCTTGTCCGCATGGCCGTGGCACACTACCAATTTGAAGCCATCCACCCGTTCACGGACGGCAATGGCCGCACCGGGCGGGTGTTGAACAGCCTGTTTTTTGTCAGCGAGGGCTTGTTGACGCTGCCGATTCTTTACCTGAGCCGCTACATCATCCAGCACAAGGCCGACTATTACCGGCTTCTACGGGAGGTAACCCGGACGGATGCCTGGGAAGAATGGGTGATCTTCATGCTCGAGGGCGTGCAGGAGACGGCGCGCTGGACGGTCGCGAAGATCGCGGCGATCCGGAGGTTGCAGGCAATCACAGGGGAGTATGTGCGTCGGTCAGCACCCAAGGCGTATAGCCACGAGCTGGTGAACTTGATCTTTGAGCTGCCGTATTGCCGGATAAACAACCTGACGGAGCGAAAGATCGCTGGGCGCCAGACTGCCTCGGTGTATCTGAAGGAGCTGGTGAAGGTCGGCGTGCTGGAGGAACAAAGCGTTGGCCGGGAAAAGTTGTTCATCCACCCCAAGCTGATGGGATTGCTCACGCGGGAGCCGAACGAGTTCGCACCTTACTCAGCACCGACCTAAGAACTCCGGAAGAAAGGGTCGCGGAACGATTTACGAATAGGGCCCCAGCTTCATCCAGGTGAGGATGGTCCTCTTGCGGATGTGCGGAGCGCTCCTGAAAACCTCCTTGGAACGGCCGTGGCACCTCATGGGGGCGCTCAAAAAACTGCGTTGGCCGATTGTCATACAGTGTCATACGCCTGTACCCAGCGGCCGACAAAAGCGCGCGTTTTTGCGCCTGTTTTTGATGATTTGGCCTGTTCCTACAGAAACCGGGTTCGATTCCCTTCACCCGCTCCACTCCACTTTTCCTCAGCAAATTCGCAGTCTTCCAGGCCACTGTCCTGCGAGTGTCCTACGACATTGCCTGATTCGGCCAAGTTCCCGTAGGTTTCCATAGCTAGAACCGAACTCAAGGATCGTCGAAATCGCGCACAACCTGAGGGTTGTACAAATATACAACTCCATTGTATATTCGTGCGATGTCTGGTGGCGCCAAAACCGCAGCCGATGCGCTCTTCGCAGTGGCCGAAGGGCAGCAAGGTTATTTCACGTCCAAGCAGGCAGCCGAGGCAAGATACCAACTCGGCAGTCAGGCTCATCACGTCAAATCAGGGAATTGGACGCGCGTTGAACGGGGCATCTATCGGCTGACACGGTTTCCGCAGTCGTCCGAGGAACAACTCGTCATCTACGCCCTGTGGTCGCGCAACAGAGCGGGCGAACCGGAAGGGGTCTACTCACATCAAACCGCGCTCAGCATCCATGAACTTTCTGACCTGAACCCGGCCAAACTCCACATGACGGTCCCAGCCGCATTTCGGCGAACAGCCAAAACCCCGAACGTGCTGGTGCTGCACCGCGCAAATCTCAACCAAACGGACATCGAACCCCGGCAAGGATTCGCCGTGACTCGCCCTCTCCGAACCATAGCTGATCTGGCGGCTGCAGAATCCACTTCCCGCGACATCGTTGAGCAAGCGTTGATTGAAGGACGAAGGCGTGGAGTGATTACCGCACGGGAAATCTCAACGCTCGGCCGCAAGGCACATTTTCCGCTGTGGTTCAATGAACTGCTTGCCGCGAACACCAAATGAAGCCACCTCGTAAATATGCTTCGGCGGCGCCGTTCCGGGTTGCATTGGAAGACCGGCTGAAACGGCTAGCACAGGAAGAAAGTCTGGATCTCCAACGAGTGCGCCGACAGGCCTCGTTCGACCGACTGCTCTGCCGCCTATTTGCAAAGCCGGAATCACCGTGGCTTTTGAAAGGCGGCTACGCGATGGAGTTGCGTCTGAAGAAAGCTCGCACCACGCGCGACGTGGATCTCGCTTTGAAGCAACTCCCGATGCCGACTCGGGATTGGGATGCCAACGCCTCAACAGTTCTCGAAGCGTTGCGCGAAGTCGGGCTGTTGGACTTGGGTGATTTCTTCACCTTCGTATTTGGCGATGCGGTTCAGGATTTGGACGCTGCGCCTTATGGCGGCGCACGCTTCCCGGTTGATACGCGCCTGGTTGGACGCTCGTTTGTGAAGTTTCACTTGGACGTCAGCACAGGGGATGTGTTGCGCGAGCCTTACGAATCCCTTTCGGGACGGGATTGGCTTGGATTTGCGGGTATTGCCAGCACGGGCTTTCGGGCGGTTTCACCCGAGGAACAGTTCGCCGAAAAACTGCACGCCTACACCTTGCCGAGAGTGGGCCGGGAAAATACTCGCGTGAAAGATTTGGTGGATTTGGTCTTGCTGATTGAACGAACCACCATGAATTCCGCCCGTCTGCCGAAGGCGATTCGTGAGACCTTTCAACGCAGGAAGACGCACGAAATCCCGCCTGCACTCGCTTCACCACCCGTCTCTTGGTCCAAGCCATTCGCGGAGCTGGCGGTCGAATGCGGACTTGCACCAAATATGGAGGGGCAATTCGAGTTGGTCGCCAAATTCTTCAGCGGCTTGAGCCTGTGACACCAACGGGCAACCATGAGTGCTCCGACTCCAATGACGCAAAACTTGCTGAAGCGCTTGCGGAGTGCGAACGGCTGCGCGAGGAGAATCGGCAATTGCGTGGCCGATTGGAGTTGCCGGTCCCGGAAGTTGCGGCGCCTCCCGCTGCTGCGTCCGCCCCGGCAGGCGCGGTAACCGCCAAGTCCAGCCCGGAAGAAAAGGTGAAGTTTTTCCTCAGCCTATTTCGCGGGCGCGAGGACGTTTATGCGGTGCGATGGGAGGGACGCAATGGAAAGGCGGGATACTCCCCCGCTTGCCGAAGAGTTTGGGGTAAGCCCTTCCCCAAGCATTCGGAAGAACCGCAGGAATACTTTCTGCTGACCGACCAGGTCATTCAGGACCATCTGATGGGCAAACTCACGGCAGGCGTTTACCCGCTGTTGGCTGATGAGACGTGTTGGTTCCTCGCCGCTGATTTTGACAAAACGACATGGCAGGAAGATGTGCGGGCGTATCTCCAGACATGTGGCGAGTGGAAAGTGCCTGCACTGCTCGAACGGTCACGCTCTGGACGCGGCGGGCACATCTGGATTTTCTTTGCAGAACCATTGTCGGCCCGACTCGCCCGAAAACTCGGCGCGGCAATTCTGACCCGGACCATGGAGCGGCGGCATCAACTGGGGCTCGATTCCTACGACCGCTTCTTTCCGAGCCAGGACACAATGCCCAAGGGCGGCTTCGGCAATCTCATCGCTCTGCCGTTGCAGCATGTGCCGCGAGGTCATGGCAACAGTGTATTTCTCGACCCCGAGTTCAACCCACACTCCGATCAGTGGTCGCTATTGTCGGGCGTCCGGCGGATGGAATTTAGTGAAGTCGAGAGCGTTGTGCGCGAGGCCGAACGGAGCGGAGACATCATCGGTGTGCGCCGCAGTGTGACAGACGAGGAACAAACAGAAGATCCATGGACGCTGCCACCATCCAGGAAGAAAAAGGACGAAGTCATCTCCGGTCCGTTGCCCGCGAAAGTGCGCGTAGTCCGGAGCAATCTGGTCTTCGTCGAAACGGAAGGATTGCCGTCCGCAATGTTGAACCGGCTGCATCGGCTCGCCGCTTTTCAGAACCCGGAGTTCTATCGCGCCCAAGCCATGCGGCTGTCCACCTTTGACAAGCCGCGCGTGATTCGCTGCGCTGAAGAATTTCCGAAACACGTCGCTTTGCCTCGCGGTTGCCTGGGGGAAATCATCGCGCTGCTCGAATCACACAACATGGCTTTGGACCTCGACGACCAACGATTCGTAGGTCTGCCGCTTGACGTGACGTTTCATGGCCAACTCCGGCCCGACCAGCAAGCCGCTGCCAGCGACATGCTGGCCCACGATGATGGCATCTTGTCTGCCACGACCGCTTTTGGAAAAACGGTCATGGCCGCATGGCTGATTGCCGCCCGGAAGGCAAATACCTTGGTGCTGGTGCATCGCCGCCAACTTTTGGACCAATGGCGCGAGCGACTCGCGTCATTCTTGGATTTGTCCATCAAGAGTATCGGGCAAATCGGCGGAGGAAGACGAAGCCCGAACGGGGTGATCGATGTCGCGGTCATCCAGAGTCTGAATCGAAAGCAAGTCGTTGACGATCTGGTTGCCAACTACGGCCACGTCGTTGTGGACGAGTGCCACCATCTTTCCGCCGTGAGCTTCGAGCAGGTGCTCCGGCAAGTGAAAGCGCGTTACGTCACCGGACTCACTGCGACACCGCAGCGCAAGGATGGCCATCACCCGATTATCGTGATGCAGTGCGGGCCGATCCGCCATCGTGTGAACGCAAAGGAGCAGGCCCTCGCGCGACCGTTCACCCACCGTGTCATTCCCCGCCCGACCAATTTTCGAATGCCGCCCTCGGTGGGAAAACCTGAAATGCACGAGTTGTATGCCGCGCTGTCCGGAAACAAGCCTCGCAACGATCTTATTTTCGAGGACCTGTTGACCTGCATCAAGGAGGGACGCTCCCCGATTCTGCTCACAGAACGCACCAGTCAAGTGGACGAATTCGCCTCAAGAATTGCCGCTCTGGTTAAAAACGTTGTCGTATTGAAGGGCGGCATGGGGGTGAAGCAACGGCGAGCCGTCGCCGAACAACTTAAGGCGATTCCCGACGGTGAAGAACGAGTTCTTCTGGCCACGGGGCGTTACATCGGTGAAGGCTTCGACGACGCGCGGCTCGACACACTCTTCCTAGCGACGCCGATTTCCTGGAGCGGGACGCTCCAACAATATGTCGGTCGCCTCCATCGTCTCCACGACAGCAAGCGTGAAGTCATCGTTTACGATTATGTGGACGACGCCGAGCCGGTTCTTTCCAAGATGTATTCCAAAAGAGTGCGCGGCTACAAGGCCGTCGGCTACGTAATCCGCGCCCCTTTGTGATCGCAAATGGTGTGGACGAAAGTGGTATTCAGTGGTGAGGAGTTCGGTCCAAGTCCGAGGGGTGGTCTGGAGTGGTGGTGTTCACGTCACTTCCGCCCCTAAATCATCGAATTTCCCCATGAATCTTCTTTGGTAATAATCACGAGGGTTCGATTCCCTTCACCCGCTCCACTCTTTTCCTCAGCAAATTCGCAGTTTTCCAGGCCACTGTCCTGCGAGTGTCCTACGAAGCCGCCCGGATCAGCCCTGTTTTCCGAGGCTTTCACAGCCGGAATCGAAACCGTGGTTCAGGGGCAGGTGTCGTTTTCTCGCAACGAGTCCTCCACGGGATGTCCAGCGAGACGTGCTGCGGCGATGACGTGACTTGGCACATGGCTGAGAAGCATTCCCACACCTGCCTCAATCTCTTCTGGCGTGAATCGTTCCGGGTAGAGGTGCAGCGCGACGATAAACGCTGCGTCCGCATTCCAGTCGGTGAGGTGGAACGCAATCGTGTCCGCTTGGAGGACCTGCTCTTCGCTTGCGGCCGGGCCGGAGAGAGACGCTGTGATGGTCGAGGTGATGCCTGCAGGGAATAGGCTGCCGTCGAGCATCCGTGCGCGTTCGCCTGCCAATTCGGTGAAGAGGGCCTCAACCTTTTTGCGGACAGTATCGTGTGCGTCTTCAGACATGGCGTTCTTATCTGCTGCCACGGTGATCAGTGACCGGAGCCAGTTACTGAAGACGGTGGACGGGGCATCGAGTCAATCGGTTGTCTGCCGTTGATTGGAACACCCGGATGGCTACCGTCACCGAGATAGCACGTGAAGGCGACGGTAGCTCCGAGTGCGGTGACGCGCTTGAGAGTCTCGGGTCGAAGCGAGACATGGACCGCACTACAACCCGGGACGATTTCGTATCCGACGTCGAATGTCCGCTTCAGAGCCCGTTCCCAGAGTCGCCTCTCGTTGCCACCCAGAGCCTCTATGGCCGCACAGAGCTTGATTGTCGCCGTGTCGGCATCCTTGGGGTCCGAATTGCATTCCAGCCGGAGAAGGAAGATGCCTTTGCGAACCGGTCCTGAGTAGAGGGAATAGGTCGTTTGGCTGAGAGATGCTTCGATGGCACCCAGCTTCGCTCTGGAGACGATGTCCAGATCGACGTTTATGAATCCGGGTGGAGCCTTTGACTTCATAGCGAATGTTTGTTCGGACCAGCCCAACCCGGCCAAAACGTTCGGGTTCTTTCCCAAAGTCCCATTCCTCAGGATCGGGGGCAACAGTGACCTTCGCTGGTGTCCCCCGGAGAAGACCAACCAGTTACGCCCCTGCATTCGGAGGGGAGTGCCTTCAAACCTTATCCGTTGGTCGGGGCTTCGGGTGGGTCCCGAACCGTTTCTTCACCCCTGGGTCGCATGGGGGAGGCGAATCTTCAAAGGCCCGCGGAACCTCCACGAGTCGAATCATCCCCGAGAGCTGCCAACTAGCCGGACTTTCGCTACTGGGCAGCGGTTTTCGCTGATTTGCGCCGGTCGACCTGCGGTTTTGCTCAGAAAAATGACTCTTTGAACCCCCTCGACCAGCGATTTTCTCTGTAGTGCAGACCTACCCCCTTGTCTCGGCT
>CAINWP010000271.1 GCA_903854475.1 uncultured Verrucomicrobiota bacterium | reverse complement strand
GATCGGCCACCACCATCACAGGGCGGTCTTCTTTGAGAAGTTTGTCCCGCTCGGTACGCACCACTGCGGCGGCCTCTCGATAGCCCCGCACGCGCACCAGGGGCTCGATGGCCACCGGCAGGGAATGTCCGCTCAGCTTCAGGATCAGGTTCGTTTCGTGCAGCACTACCACCAGCGGCAACCCGATGCCCACACCCCAACGCAGGAGGTGCAGTCCCATCCGACTTCCGGCCCGATGCCGCCCCTCCCACCAGAGGACGGCGAACACGGCCAGTGGCGCAAAGGTGGTGGCTACCCAGTTGGGCTGGACTCGGGACCGAAGTGTGTAGGCCAGATAAAAGAGGAAGACCGGCAGGCCAAAACACAGCACATACCGCAAGGCCAACGAACGGGTTTCATCCATCGGCGCGTTCGATCCCACCGAGTTGCGTCGCAGTCGCCAGAAACCCACGAGTGCCAGAACGACCCCGACCAAGAACACCGGATTCATCAGTCCCAAGGTGGCCGCGATGAATTCAAGCAGAAACTGCGGCCGGAAATTCCACGGTTGATCCAAGCTGCCCCGCTGCTGGAGATGGGTCACGGTGATCCACCCGTTGCGACTGTTCCAAAAAAATACCGGCACGACCGCAACCGCATTCATGGCTAACGCCAACCAAGGACCCGGACGCCGCAGGTGCCGCCTCGCCGGCGGGTGGATCCAGAAAAACACAGCGAAACCCGCGATGAGGAAGGGCGAGAAGTACTTGCTCAGGAATGTGCCCATCAGCCCCACCCCGACGACCGCCCACCACCCCGTACAATCCTTCTCGAGGGCCTTCCAACCGGCGACCATGGCCAGAGTACAGAAGGCCACAGTCAGGGCATCCACGGTCAGGATGATGGATCCGACGGACAACAACGGCATGGAGGTGAGCACGGCCACCAGGAAGAAACCCGTGCGCCATCCCGCCAACCGCGCCACAAACCCGGACAATCCCCAGGCGGTCGCTGCCGACAGCACCGGAGCGAGGAATCGCACTCCCAATTCGCGGTCGCCCCACAAGTGAGTCCCAATCCACTGCGCATAGGCGATGAACGGAGGTTTGCTGTAGTAGGAGAGATCCATGTGCTTGGACCAGAGCCACTGGTAGGCCTCGTCTTCCGACAATTCGATGACGGCCGAAGCCAGGTATCCCAAGCGGGCGGCCAAGAGCCCGCCGATGGCCATCCAGGTCAAGCGTCGCCAATGGCCGTCGAGCTCGGCAGCGCTGCCCGCGGCGCCGAGCGAAATGGGTATCTGCTCCACGCGAAGCAACGATGGAACGCGGCTGTGCCAGAGAGGAAACCATCGAATCCCGACGGTTTGCCACGCCGCCTCGAAGAACCGCGGCAAACACCACCCATACAAGGCACCCCAAGCCCAACCCGCCAAAACGTCGCTCGGGTAGTGAACACCGACATACATCCGAGAAATTCCGACGCTCGCAGCCAACGGGAACATCACCTTCCGTGAGCGCGGGTAATAGGCCGCAACCACTAGGGCCGCCCCGGCCCAAATCGCGGAATGACCACTGGGCATGGATCCGTTCAACCCTTTCCCAGCCAGCATGCGAGTTTCCGGATGAGTCTCGTAGGGACGTGGGCGACCCACAGTCTTCTTGAGAATGCCCGTCCCCGTCTCGCCCACTGCCAACGTAGCGGCGAGCATCAAGGCACAACAAATCCCGCGACGCCCTCCCTTCCAAAACAGGGCAAAGGCGAGGAAAGCCAACCCGGGCTTGAACAGCGGGTTGCCGCTGAGGATTGGCATGAGCACATCGAACACGGGGTTGACAATCCCGTGGTTGAACCACTGGAATAGGGAATATTCCCCGCTGGCGAACAGTTCCATCACTCGCCAAATCATGCCCATTCGACCTGGGGATGGCCAGAGACTTGACCGTCATCGGGAGCGGCCGCAGCGTCGATGGACCTCATGCGTCCGAAGGCTCCCACGGTGAAGATCCCCCTGCCCCCTGCCGACCCGGCGGAACAGGCGCGTCGGCGTCGAGCGGCCGCGGCGGCCCGATCCAGGACCATCGATCAGTGGCGCGGGCGCGGCTTCACCAGTGCCGAGACGGCCTGGAGTTCCCCGGCCAAATCCATCGAAACCATCCTCCCCGGGGTCTTGGGCTACCTCCGACTGGAGCAACGGCTCGATGAATCCAAGATACAAACCATCTGGTCCCAGATCCTAGACCCCACCCTGGTGGCCCATGCGCAGCCGGCAGGCTTCGCCAAAGGCACCTTGTTTGTGAACGTGGACAGCAGCGTCTGGCTCAATGAAATCGTCCGTTATCGACGGCAGGAAATCCTTGAGCGGCTTCAGACGGCCCTCGGCAAAACCGTCGTCCAGAAGATCTCTTTCCGAGTGGGTTGAGCCCCACTGGGTGCATCGGTGGCCGAGTCGCCCTACTCACCACCGATCACGGTTCACCGATCAAACCACCTTCGCGTCGCTCGCTCCGGCGAGGATCCGAGCAAAGAAACGCAGACTGTGTTCCACATTCTGCTCCCAGTACTCCCAAGTGTGGCCACCTGGGAACTCCTCGTACTCATGGGTGACTTGGGCTTGATCCAAAGCCGCGTGCAAGTCCCGGTTGTGGCCAATGAGGAAATCATCCACCCCGCAGTCGAATCGGACCGGCGGCAGCGACGCACGATTGCGGACCAAGGCTTCTACGGCGGTCGGGTCTTCTACCGAGGATTCGCCCACCGGCAAGGGCTCCGCGAGGAACGGGGACAAGGTCTTCAGCGAGGTCGCTGCCGAGTGGGCTGATATGCCACGGAAAACCTTGGGATGGCGTGCCCCCAACCGGAGCGCCCCGAAGCCGCCCATCGACAAACCGGAAATGAATCGCGGCGAGGCCTCAGTCACTTCAGGCACCGCCTCGCACGCCACTAGTGGCACTTCATCCACGATCCAACGCTCGTAGTTCCCGGAGGCCAGGGGCACGTAGGCCGTGCCATCGCCCCGCAATCCATCCGAAGGCATGACTAAAGCCATGGGCGGGATCTCGCCCGCTTCAATCAGACGCCGCGCCGTGTGATGCACCCGCCCCTTCAGAGCCCAGGCCCAATGGCTTCCATAGACTCCGTGCAACAAGATCACCAACGGCAAGGCTGCCGGCTTGGGCGTCGATGGGGCCCACAGCGTCACATCGGCCCGACCTCCCAACAGAGTGCTATGCACGGTGGCAAATCGCAGGCCTCCGAATTCGGCCAAAGAGGGTGAGAGTTCGACAGTCCGGAACGGGCGCATTCCAAAGACTAGGGACAGGCTGGCCCACATGACAACCCGCACCGCTTGCGCCCCGGAAACCCGGAAGCCACATTGAGGCCTAATCGATGGATCCACTTCTGAACCATCAGCCCCTACCAGCCCACCCCCCGTTGCCCCAACCCGTGGGGCATGGCCGGCGCAAGGTTCCACGCTCGTTCCGGGATTTAACTCCAGGAGACCATTTCAATCCGCGGACTTTTTTTCGAGAAATGGTCTGGCACGCGCTGAAGACCTCGCCCACTGGGTCGGTGAAGATCCCCAATTTCCCTCAACTGAAGGACGACCAACTGGCACTGACCTGGATTGGACACGCGTCGTTCCTGGTGCAATTCGAGGGGCTCAACGCCATCATCGACCCCAACTTCGCCAACCGGCTCTTCCTGCTGAAGCGCCTCAAGCGACCCGGTCTCCGGGTGAAGGATTTGCCGCCCATCGACCTCGTCTTGCTCACCCACGCCCATTTCGACCACTTCCACAAACCCACCCTGCGCAAGATCCCCTCACCCAAGATTGCCGTCATGCCCTGGGGTTGCGCGCCCTTGGCCCAGAGTTTGGGTTTTGGTCACATCGTCGAATTGAAGTGGTGGGAGAGTTTCAGCCACGACGACTGGAAAGTGACCCTCGTTCCGGCCGAGCACTGGGGTGCCCGGACCTTGGCCGACAAGCACCGAGGCTGGGGCGGGTTCGTCTTGGAGTACCGCGGGCGCACGGTCTATCACGCGGGTGATTCTGCCTATTTCCCGGGATTCCATGAGATTGGGCAGCGCCTCAAGCCCGAGTTGGCCTTGCTGCCCATCGGAGCCTATCACCCGGAATCCTTCCGCAAGGTCCACATGGGGCCCGACCAGGCGGTCCAGGCCTTCCAAGATCTCCAGGCGAAGTGGCTGGTACCGATGCATCACGGCACCTTCAAGCTCTCCTTCGAGGCACTCGACGAACCGGCCCGCTGGATGGAATCGCTCCGCCGCGAGCACCGCCTCGAACACCGTGTGCGCATGATGGAAGAGGGTGTCCCGGAGCGTTTCTAGCTCACCTTCTGCAACTCGAGCCGGATCGGCGGCGCGTGTTCCGGGCGGACCGCTCGGAGATCGGTCCCTACCTAGGAAGTCATCGGGCGACAACCCAGGGTCCTCCACAAACTCAGCCTCACCTGGGCCCCTCCGAGG
>CAINWP010000270.1 GCA_903854475.1 uncultured Verrucomicrobiota bacterium | reverse complement strand
CGTCGGAGACCAATTGACGAGCCTCGCTGTCATTGAGCACCAGGCAGTCGATCCGCTTCAACAGGGTCAGGACCTCGGGCAATGCAATGTTCAGCCACAAGTCCATCGTGTCGGCGATGACGAACTTGGCCTTGGAGATCTGATCGAGCACCCGGTGCTGCACCCCCGGAGAAATATTAGCCAAGAGGACGAACGGCGTGGACTCGTAGGCCGCCGGAAGCGCCGGTTGCCAGTGCTCGATGACTCCGAGAACAGTTTCCACCGTCCGCCGGTTGTTCATGTTGACCTCGTATTCGCCCGACCAATGGAAGGTCTTCCCGTCTTTCACCCGCTCCAATCCCTGAAGACAAATACCGTGCTTCTTGAACAGCGTGAGGTATTTGGCCGGAAAGTCGCCCCCGACGACACCCAACAAGCGAGTCGGTGCGAAGAAGCTCGAAGCCACGGCCGCATGGCTGGCGGAGCCGCCCAACAGTCGAGGGTTTTCTGATTTTGGAGTCTTAATGGAATCCAGCGCGGTGGTACCGATGACGAGAACGCTCATGAGTGTGGACCAACCCTATCGTCAGCCACCGGCTACGATCAAGAACACGGCGCATGGAAGATAAGGGGTGACGTTGCACCCGTTCATTAACAGCTGTTCTTTGGTAAAATCCTCTCTTGAGGCAACGGGCTGAAAAAATAATCGACGCCGTACATCGTCTGCGGAGCCGGACCGCTCGGAGATCGGTCCCTACCTAGGAGCGGTCCTAGGTTCTCTTCAGGACCGCGCCTGAGCTCACTGGGAAGCACAAAGGAGCATAGTCCTTTTGCGCTGTGACCGAGGGAATAGTTTGTTGGCTCCCAAGGACTTGCTCCGGCCCAATCCCGCGGCCGCTGAGCGGGCGGTTGTGACCAGACCTTTCCGGGTGACCAACCGCTGGAACGGAGGTTAGAGTCAAGCCCATGATGAACGCCGCCCCAAGACCCGGTGGCACGCTCAATGAGCTCGCCAACTTGGCGGCTCAGGTCAGCGTTGCTCCGGCGGCCTTAGTGGTGCTGGAGGAGCGCCTGCACTGGATCCCCGCCGGACATACTGGATGCTCTCCGGAGTTTATTGAAACCGTTCTGCCGGTCATCTCTCGGGCCGCTGTCAGCATCCACGACTGGATCGAACTGCGCGATGCCCAGACCCAATTGCCGGACGGATGGCGCTGGCTTTCATGTCTTCCTATACGACTCCCCTCTGGCGCCGTGGCCGGCGTGATCGCAGTGCTGGATCGGTCCCCGCGACGACTCAATCCCGGCCAGCGGGCGGGCCTTCAGACAGTCGCTCGCCAAGTCCTGGTTCATCTGGAGCTTCGGCGACAGGCCACCGACCTAGCGGCCACCACCGAGCAGCACCGCCAAACGGAGACACGCCTCCGTGACAACGAGGCCTACTTCCAGTCCTTGGTAGAATCCCTGCCCCAGAACATCTTCCGTAAAGATCTCAACGGCCGCTTCACCTTCGTGAACGGGGCCTTCTGTCGAACGGTCAAACGGCACAAGAGCCAACTCATCGGCGTCACTGACTTTGATCTGTTTCCGGAGGAGTTGTCTCGCCGCTACGTTGAAGATGACCGTCTGGTCATTAGCACCGGCAACGCTCTGGAGAAAACCGAAGTCAATGTCACTCCCGATGGTCAACGCCATTGGTTCCATGTCATCAAGACCCTGCTCCTCGATGCGAGCGGCCAACCCGTGGGCCTCCAGGGGAGTTTTTGGGAAGTCACCCAAGAAAAACGGATCGAGGAGCAGTTGGCCCAAGAACGTGATCTGCTGCATGCGCTGCTCGAACACGCGCCGGATGCCATCTACTTCAAAGACCTCGATTCTCGAATCACCCGAGCCAGCCGTGCGCTGGCCCATCGGGTGGGTATCTCAGACCCGAAGCAATTGATCGGGAAGACGGACCACGACTTCTTCGAGCGCCAGTACGCCGATGCCGCCCGGTCGGACGAACTGGCAATCATCCAGACCGGCCAACCCATCCTGGGCCGCCTAGAAAAGGAGAGCCTAGCAAATGGTCGGGTCCGTTGGGCTCTGACAAGCAAGATGCCCTTGCAGTCTCCGGACGGACAAATCGTGGGCACCTTTGGACTTTCCAGGGACATCACGGAACTGCAGACCGCGCGCGAACAACTCGAACGCACTGAGGCCAATTACCGCGGCCTGGTTCAGAATGCCGTCGACGGCATCTTCCAGACCACACCCGATGGACGGTATCTCAACGCCAATCTCGCGCTGGCCAAGATGTACGGTTTCGACACCGTCGACGAACTCATGGCCAGTCGAACCGACATCGAGCACCAACTCTATGTCGATCCGAAGCAGCGTGACCGCTTCGAAGAACTGCTCAACCGGAACGACAAGATCGACCACTTCGACAGTGAGGTCTATCGCAAGAACGGCCGGAAGATTTGGATTAGCGAAAATGCCCGTGCCGTCCGGGATCCTTCCACAGGAAAGCTCCTGTACTACGAGGGCACGGTCGAAGACATCACCGCCCGCAAGCAGGCCGAAAAGGATTTGAACGAGGCCAATGCGGCGCTGGCGGCGGCCCGCGACGTGGCCATTGAATCAGCACGCGCCAAATCCCAGTTCCTGGCGAACACCTCGCACGAGATCCGCACTCCGATGAATGGCATCATCGGCTTCGCCCGCCTGCTTCTCGACACACCGCTCAACCCGGAGCAGCGCGAGCATGCCGACACCGTCCTGCACAGCGCCCAGAACCTACTCAAGGTGCTCAATGACATCCTCGACTTCTCCAAGATCGAGAGCGGCAAGCTCGCCTTCGAGAACATCGAGTTCGACCTGAGACCCATCGTTGAGGACACCACAGAATTGCTGGTCGAGATCGCTCAGGCGAAGGGAGTCGAAGTGGCCACCCGGATCGATCATCAGTTGCCCGCGATGCTCCGAGGAGACCCGGGACGCATCCGGCAGGTACTCACCAATCTCCTTGGTAACGCCATCAAGTTCACCCAGAAGGGAGAAGTCACCGTTGTCATCGAGGTTCTGGAGATCCAGGGAGACCGCTGTCGAATTGCCTGCCGGGTTAGAGACACTGGGATTGGCATAGAACCGGCCGCCCTCGGAAGAATCTTCCAAGAATTCACCCAGGCCGACGGTTCGACCACCCGGCGCTTCGGCGGCACCGGCCTGGGCCTGTCGATCTCCCGCGAGCTGGCCCGCCGGATGGGTGGCGACATCGAAGTGAGCAGTGAGCCAGGCCATGGTTCGACCTTCACCATGACCGGGGTCTTCGAGATCGTCACTCACGCCACCTCAGTACCCACTCTGTACCCCCTTAAACTGCTCATTGCCGATTCCCATGCGGCCACCTGCGAGTCGTTTGAGCATAAACTCAGCCGCAGTGGAGCCTTAGTCACCCAAGTGCACACGGCCGCCGCGGCCATTGATGCGCTGCGACAGGCAGCCGAGTCCGGGCACCCGTTTGATGCTGCGTTCATCGCCCTGCAATTACCGGACATGGACGGCCTCACGGTGGCCCACGAGGTGCATTGCATCGCTGCCATTGCATCCGTGCGGATCATCCTGGTAGCGGCGGTTTCCCAGCGCCCGGATCCGAATTTGTTGCGGACGGTGGGAATCGCCGGTCACCTGGTTAAACCCTTCAAACAGTCCCGACTGCGGGAGGCGCTCCGAGCGCTGGCCGCCGGAGAAAGCCTGCTCAGCGGACCCAGTCCGGCGGATTCCATTTCCAGGCCCAACACTCCGACGGGCCGTTCACTGAGATTGCTGCTGGCCGAAGACAATCTCGTGAACCAGAAGTTGGCTGTCACCCAGCTCCGACGCCTCGGACACAGCGTCGCCGTCGCCTCCAATGGACGCGAGACGCTGCTGGCCTTGCAACGGGCCCCCTTCGATGCGGTCTTCCTCGACTGTCAAATGCCCGAACTCGACGGCTACGAAACGGCCCGCGAAATCCGTCGTCTGGAGGCCGACCGAAAGTTGGGGAACCGTCCGCCCACCTTCTTGATCGCCCTCACTGCCAATGCCATGGCGGGTGACCGAGAGAAATGCCTGGCGGCCGGCATGGATGAATTTCTCACCAAGCCGCTCGATCTCGACCAACTGCCGATCGTCCTCAATCGAGCGGTCGGAGCTCCGCTACCCTCCCCGGTAGAGACTCCTTCATCGACCTCCACCCTCTCGAGACCGCTCCCACAAACCTCAGAGGCGTCGCGCCCGGACTCGATGCCCATTCTCGATTCCTCCCTGTTGGATTCCTTGCGAACCCTTCGCTTCGATGGAGAACCCGACCCGGTCATCGAGATCATCGATCTATTCCTGCGCGACACACCCTCACGCCTGGAGGAAGCCTTGGCCTCCTTCCATCGACGGAATGCCACCGGAGTGCAGGAGGCCGCACACACCCTGAAAGGCAGCGCGAACAATTTGGGGGCCCGTCGATTGGGAGCCGCTGCTGGACGCCTGGAAAACCAGGCATCCACAGGCCGATGGGACCTCATCGATGAACTCCTCCGAGCCGCCACGACGGAACTCCAGTTACTCATCCCTGAGCTGGAGCGTCAGCGTTCCCACTGAAATTCACTTCTAAGAGAAGCTCGATCACCGACCGCACGCTCACTTCATCATCGACTCGATCTCCTCAGCCTCGATGGGGATGTCCGCCATCAAATCGACCGGTCCATTTTCCGTGATAAGAACATCGTTCTCCAGGCGCACTGCCAGGCCTTCTTCCGGAATGTAAATGGCGGGTTCCACCGTCATCACCCAACCAACGGCGAAGGGCTGATTCATGTGCCCTAAGTCATGAACATCTAGGCCGATCGGATGCCCATTGCCGTGCATGAACCACTTTTTGACGGGCTTCTTGGAGGGATCGGTGACCTTGACCTTCAGATCCTTCGGTTTCAACAAACCCAAACCGACACATTCCTCGGCGACTAGATCCTCCGCTTCCGCCTGCCATTGGCTCCATAGCTTACCCGGGGTTAGTCCGGCGATGGAGGCTCGCAACACCCGAAGCACTGCATTATAGACCTGCCGTTGTCGCCGTGTGAACCGCCCGTTGACGGGAATGGTGCGTGTGAGGTCCGAGTTGTAATTGGCGTAACTGGCCGCCACATCGAGCAACAACACATCCCCACTACGACAAACCTGATCATTTTCGAGGTAGTGCAGCACGCACGAATTCCTGCCCGCACCGATGATCGGATTGTAGGCAAAGCCCCCGCGGCGGCGGATAAATTCATGGGCGAACTCCGCCTCCACATCGCACTCGTTGACGCCCGGTTCCACGAAGCGACACACCCGCTCGAACCCCGCCTTCGTGATGGAGCAGGCGTGGCGGATGAGGTCGACCTCCAGCGGATCCTTCACTACCCGGAGTGTATGGAGCAGTGGTGCCACACGACGGAAATCATGCAGCGGGTATCGTGAACGGAGATCGCGGATAAATCGCACATCCCGCGACTCGACCTCCACCACGGCGCGCTTGTGCTCGTTGGTATTGAGCCAGACCGACTGGGCCTCGCACATCAACCGATGAAGAATCCGCGGAAAGTCCGCCGTCCAATGCACCGATCGAATGCCCGAGACCTCCATGGCCTGAGGCTTGGTCAACTTGTGCCCTTCCCAAATGGCGATGAGTTCGCTGGTCTCACGCAAGAACAGCATCTCCCGCATGCGCTCGTCCTCGGCGGACGGAAAGAGCACCAAGATGGATTCTTCCTGTTCGATGCCGCTGAGGTAGAAGAGGTCGGTGTTGGGAACCATCCTCAAGGTTCCGTCGGCATTGGTGGGAAGAACGTCATTCGCATTGAGAATGACCATGGCCCCAGGCGGGAGCAGCGCGCGAAGTCGCTTTCGGTTCTGGGCAAACAAGGCGGACGGGATCGGAGCGTGTCTCACGACCTAGAGATTCTCCGGGCGTGCTGCCCCGTCAACCCTCTGATGTTCCCCTTCCCGAACTTAGGGTGACCGTGCACTCGTGCAGACTCTCAGCAGAGCGTCCGGAGGGAGGCGCTGAAGCGATTGAGTGATCGAAGATTCCTCACCAGAAAAACGGTAGCCAGGCTCCAATTCTGCCAGGGGTTGCAATACAAACCGACGCACCTGGGCCCGGGGGTGTGGCAAGACCAGTTGTGGCGTGTCGCGGGTTTCACCGTCCCAGGCGATCAGGTCTAAATCGAGGGGCCGAGATTCGTTGTGCACCACTTTCGGACGACGCCCAGCCTCGACCTCCACGGATTGAAGAAACGCCAACAGCGACTCCGGAGTTTCTCCCTCCTTAGGAACCAGGATCGTCACCGCATTAGTGAAGATCGGCGAACCCGGTGGACAGTCTACCGGGGTGCTGGTCCACAGCGAGGAACGCCGCAGAGGCTTGCTCGAACGGTCTTCCAGACGATCCATCGCCCACCGGATCAGGGACTCCGAGTCTCCAAGGTTGGAACCCAAGGCGACGACAACCTGTACCGGGCGGGGATCCATACAACGCGACAAAACGATGGCTGGGACGAATCGGCTCAGTGCAAGCCCAGCACGTCTTGCATGCTGTAAATACCTGGGGCCTTGCCGACCACCCACGCCGATGCCCGAAGTGCTCCCTGAGCAAACGTGTCGCGACTGCTGGCCTTATGGGTGAGCTCCACCCGCTCCCCCACCGCGGCAAAGAGGACGGTATGATCTCCCACCACATCTCCACCGCGCACCGCATGGATGCCGATTTCTGAGGGCGTGCGTGCGCCCACAATGCCGTGCCGACCGTGGCGCAGCGCCTCCTCCAACTGAACCTTGCGAACATCGCCCAGAATTTCCAACAAGGTGGTCGCCGTCCCGCTGGGCGCGTCCTTCTTGAGTCGGTGATGGGTCTCGATCACTTCGAGATCGAAAGAAGGCCCGAGAATTTCGGCAGCCTTTCGCGTGAGCCAGAAGAGGGTGTTCACCCCAGTCGAGTAGTTCGAGGCCCAGACCATCGGAATCTGAGTCGCAGCCGACCGGATGGCCGCCTTCTCCGCCTCGCTGTGACCCGTGGTGCCAATGACCAGGGCCTTTCCGTGGGCCGCACACAAGGCAGCCACCTGAGCGGTGGCGTCATGGTGCGTGAAGTCGATGACCGCATCGGCCTGCGGGAGGACCGCTGCCAGATCATCGCCGACATCCAGCCCAGCAACGACCTGCAATTGCGGATGATCCTTGGCACACGACAGCAGTGCCTGACCCATCCGCCCCTTGGAACCCGTGATGATGATGCGCGTCACAAGTAGAATTCTACTGTGATGTCTCCCGGCGAACAAGACAGCCGATGCTCACCCAGTTGACTCAAACTAGTTCAATACAGGGCGGAGGATCGCTTCCGGTGGCCAGAAACCGCGTTCTGGTGTTCTCTGGTCCGACTTCATGGCAATATCCGGAGCTCCCTTAAAACCCATCCCCCACTTTGTGCGATGGGCGGGGCGAATCCTGGGCTGGACAGGAGTCATCGGCCTCGCGGCCATCGGGGCCTCGACCGAAGAGGTAACCACTTGGGGAGCGGGTTGGTTCTTGGGAGGGTTTACTCTGGCCATCGCCCTTGAAACCCACCGCTGGTTGCCGACCCAGAACACGGTCGCAGCAGCCGGGTTGATTTCATTGGTGGGAACCATCATGACGGCCCTTCTGGGCTCCCGCTCTCCAGCGGCCTTGAAACTCAATCTCCTCATCTGGTTCAGCCACCTTCTGGCCAGCCGTGGGCTCACCCGTTACCTGCTCCGCCCTTGGCGCAGTCGCTCCGGTTATGGCGTGAGCGTGCTCATTGTGACGACCGTGTTATCCGGAGTGTCCATAGGGCTCTCCCAGGCCATCGCGGGCCATCCCATCTCACTGCCAGGTCTGGGACTCCAGTGGATGGGTACTGGCATCGCTCTCCTGGCTGCCAGCGTCTGGCTGTTGGTGAAAAAACCCATCGCCGAGGTGCCCAACCCATTTCCCGCCGGTCTGTGGCTCATTCTAACCCTGACTCAACTCATGGCCGGGATGGCCACCCAGCATTATGTCGAAGCCGCCGGGGCTGGCACGCTGGGGTTCGCCGCGATTCTAGGAATTTACCGGATACGGCCGACCGCACGACACCCGAGTCACTGATCGTCGGAGACCGGTGCCTTGGTGTGGACCAAAAGGACTCGCGAAGCCCGCATTCCATCCAACTCGCACACCGTCAGTTGATAGCTGCCGAGAGCCACCGAATCGCCAATCTTAGCAAAGCCACCGAGTTGTTCGGTCATCCAACCACCGACCGTATGGACTTCCGAAGCCTCCACGGGTTCATCGACCAACTCCGACAACTCGAAGAGCGGAAGCGACCCGTCCAATCGCCATTGGCCATCGCCCAACACCTCGATGCGCGGCTT
>CAINWP010000269.1 GCA_903854475.1 uncultured Verrucomicrobiota bacterium | reverse complement strand
TGCGCACGTCACGGAGAGTGTTCTCGCGGTCCACCTTCTTCTTCAGGCGGCGCAGCGCGCGATCCACGGGTTCGCCCTTCTTCAGTTTAACTTCGCTCACTTCAAAATTCAGCTCCTTCCCGGACCTGGCGGAAACTCTTTGCAAAGTCGTCCGCATTCAGGCTCACAGCCGAGGCACCTAGGCACCTCGGACCACCAGTCGAGGCTTTGGCCTAGCGACCGGAGCCGTGAACCAAGCCTGTTTTCAGGCAGATCTGCAACCGGTTTTTCTAATTTTTACCACAGCGCGTTCAGACTCGAGGCTGGCAAGGAGCGCGCGGCAACGCCTCTCAACGGACGCCACATCAATGAAACTCTTGAACTCAAGGCCACCGCTCTCGACGAAAGATCGAGACGACCTCCCTACTGGGCATCGCGTCCTGACCTAGTCTCGGTGGGGTAAAACTGAGTCGTAAAGGAATTCCAAACGGCCTCGAGTCCGAGATCGGCTAATCCACCCGGATGCGACACGGTCTGAACCGCTGGACCGCCAGGCCTCCAAACCAACTCATTGGATCCACCCCACAAGGCCAGGCACGGAATCCCCACGGCTGCCGCAAGGTGGGTGATCCCGGAATCATGCCCCAGGAACCCTTGGCAGCGGGAAAGCTGTTCGGCCACCGATTCCAAAGGTCGCCCTCGAAGCACCTGGCGTCGCCTCGCTGGGATTAACCGCTCGAGGCAATCGAGGGCCTCGGACTCGGACTCACCGCCGATGAGCACCCAACTCAAATTCGTCTGGGCCACGCAACGGCTCACCAGTTCCTTCCAGCGCTCCAAGGGCCAGTTCTTGCTCGCGCTGCCGCTGCCGGGGTGAAGAGCGATCCACCCTTCTGCACGAGGACCCATCCCGGCCCAACGAAGGCGCGGCACCGGATCGGCCTCAAAGATCGCCAGACGTTCCAAAGGTTGGAGCAGTTGAACCGCGGCGGGGACCCCGGTGGATTCCACCGGACGGTGCGGGCCTTGGATGACCTGAGCGGAGGTCACGCGGGCGAGGTTACCACGAAAGAGTTCATCCGGATCGTAAAGATAACTGAAGATCACATCGCAACGGGCAAACCGTTCCGACTCGATCGGGTCGAGCACTCCATTGCGGGCAAAAAATCCGGCCAGCGGCCGCGATTCGATGGCGTGCGCCGCGTCGGCCAAACCGGCCCGCACGGCCAGTGTGGCCACCTGCGGATAGGCCAACACCTCCAATCGTGTCAGGGGGAACTGATTCCGCAGTGCAGCCAACACAGGCAGTGTGACAATGAAGTCGCCCACGGCCCCACCGCGAATGACCAGGATGCGCCCACGCTGAGAAGAAACCGGAGTCGAGGCATCGACAGTCATGACCCAACGGCACTACCGGAGCGCTCGGCACGAGGCAAGGACAACACGAGGACAACACGAGCTCAACACGAGCTCAACACGAGCTCAACACGAGCTCAACACGAGCCCAACACCGGTCCAACACCGGTCCAACCGGACCCACTCCCCTCACCGACAGGGCCTCACACGGCGCGACCGGGTTCTCCATTGCCCATCCACAGGCCCGGCCCAGGACAGAAATTGAACGCGCGGGACCCCGTCACACTCCCACCACCATGGAAGACAATAATGGCTGCCGGGAATCGCCACTGATAGGATCTGTATCTGTGTTGGGTTCCCTCTTTGTCCAAACCGTTTTCTGGCGCGCGGTGGCTTACCTTTCTTGGGCTCTGGTTTCGCTCCTGACCATCCGGGTCTTCGATTCGGTGGAACTCTTCGGCCTCGTCAGCGCCGCACTCTTGGTCTTGGGAAGCCTACCGGCCCTCGATGGAGGATTTCGAAACACCCTCAACCGCCGGATCCTAGGCCGCGCACGCGATGAGGAAACCCTGCGAATGCTGCAGTTCGGCCAACGCCTCTACTCGTGGTTCTGCGCCGCTATTCTGGTGCTAGGAACGGTCATCCTCAGTGCTTATTCGCTCACGCCCAACGCCCGAGCGCTCCACCTCCATTGGGCCTTCTATCCCCTGCTAGGCGCGGTCAGCGGCGCGGTGGCTCTGGGGTCGGCCTTCTTGCAATTGCTCACGGGTCTGGGCCAACAGCGCCGGATGTTCATGCTGCAGCTCTTCATGGCCTGGGCGTCGATTGGCCTCTTGTGGATGGGTTTCCGGGTCGGCCTGGGCGTCTGGTCCTTCGTGCTCTCCCAGAGCCTGCCGAGCCTTGCAGCCATCGCCCTGGCCACCCCCGTGATCCGCGCCGCAGCACCCGGGCTCCGCCTGCTGGACTTCTCTTGGAGCGCAGAGGATTCGGCCCGACTCAAAGAACTCTGGCCCGATTCTTCAGGCCTGATGCGCTTCCAATTCTGGACACTGCTGGTCTACACCTTTGATGCGATGCTGGTGGCCTGGTTGTGTCAGGGAAAGCTCGTCGGCCAGTACTTGCTGGTGGCCAACCTCTTCAGCAAATTGCGACTGCTCCTGCAATCGGCAGACGAGGCTGTCTGGCCCATCCTCGCGGCCAAGACCAACAAGGCCGAGGTCATTGCCGAGGGGGTCCTACGCTTCAACGGCTGGCTATGGGGCGGGGCCATGGCTGTTTCGGCCGTTTGCATTCCGGCCTTCATCGCCCACTACAAGGCTGAGGATTTCTCCGGTGGCACCTTGCTCACCTCGCTCTTCGCCCTGCGCTACCTGATCACAGGCATCGCCTCGCAGCCGGGCTATTGGATGTTCGGCCACGGCCACATGGATCTACTGGCCCGACTCATGCGACGTGAGTTGATGTGCTGCCTGGCCTTCAGCGTGCCTCTGGGATTGTGGCTGGGGCCGACGGGCATCCTCCTCGCCTTCATCGCGGGCTCGTCTGGCAGCACGCTGCTGCCGCTGCACGCCGCATTCGCCAAGGCCAGTGGGCGGCCTCTCTGGACGATGCTGCGAGCCTCATGGTCGCGCGCCGCACTTTCGGCGGGATTGGCAGCAGCCCTGTCCCTCTGGGGCCTGCGTTACTGGGGCGGTGACTGGCGACTCACTGTGATGCTGGCCGGGCTCTGCCTAGCCACTACCCTGGGGGTCGCTTTTGGAGCAGCGCTCTTCCGGGCCCGGCGGTCCGGGCCCACGAGCCGGGCTGAGCTGGCTCGTTTTATGTAACCTTCGGATCCAGCTCTAACCTCCCGATCCTGAAATCGCCGCCGCCCAGTCGGGCTCTACACGTCCTTGGCGTCGCCGGAGACTTACTCCCGCGGCCGACGCCCCATCCGCTGTGAACTGCAACGCTCACAGTTAGATATGAGTGAACGGGAACTACGGCACCTCAGAATAGTTGATGTAGCCGATGAACATTTCGTCGTCGGTCTGCTCACCGAATCGCACCCGGGACTTGGCATCCGGATTGAAAGTGTTCCAGCGGGAATTATCGAACCCACCTGAGATTTTGATGCGACTGCCGGCCGGAAGGCGAACCGGCTGAGCCAACCGGTACAAGGCCTGCCAGTTGAAGTCGTACTTGGGAACATTTAGCAAGACCTGCGACGATCCATCGGGCAAGAAAGCCTCGAAGCGCATGGAGTCTCCCCGGAAGTGCATGTGGGGGCTCAACTCATGGACATCGACGGCTTTGTCAAAGGAACGCTCGGCCACCATGCGGTGATTGCGAGCCCCAGCCGGGATGTCGATGGCCGTCGAACTGGCAGCCCCGGTCTTCAGTTCCATCGAGGGCGGAGTCGAACTCAGATACAGACCCATCTCGGTAGCGTCGGTGGTGGCCGTTCCATTGGGCGTGTAATGCATCTGGAAAACAAACGTACCGCCGGCCGGCAGGAATTTGGCCGTCTTGGCCGGATATTCGCGCTGGTCCATGCCGGGCACATAGGCAGCATAATACCCATTCAACCCACCTTGAATCGCCTGGAAATCTAATAGCATTTGGAAAACAGAACCCGGCTTGATGTAAAAGATGAGCGCATGATGCACCACGGCTCGGTTACCCGGCCGAATGGCCGCCGCGCGCAACCAAGCGTTGGTCTTGAGAGTGTTGGTAACCATCACATAGGCGTAGGGCATCTGCCCCAAGGCCTGAATTTTTTGGGCGGCGATCTTGAGGGTGACATCTGGCTTGCCCATGGGCCACAAACCGGTCGCGGGAGGCACGGTTTCCAGAGGATCCACTCCAGCCTCGCGCGGCGCACCCGCATCTAACCAAGCCACCAGCCGAGCTTGCTGCTGTGGGGTCAGTGAAAAATCGTTCTCGAACTTCCCGTGTGCCGGATCGGCGTGCCAGGGCGGCATCAATCCTTCGAGGACATTGGCGCGAATAGTGGCCGACTTGGCGCGCACCGTGGCGTGGTTGGTGATGGCCCAAGAACCGATCTCACCCGGGCGATGGCAGGTCACACACTTGGCCTGGAGCAACGGCGCGATCTCGTTGCGATACGACGCCACTCCGGAATCTACAGACCGCCAAGGCTGACCCTGCGGGCGCGCGTATTCGACCGCCGGACGCGCACCCGCGGTAAACTGAGTGAGCGCGTCGGCCAAATAGGCCTGACGAACCGGGGCACCCACGGCCACCTCGACGGCATCTTCGATGGCGCCGCGATACACCGTGGTCAAGGACTCGGCCTCCAGCACCACAGCCTCGCCGGAAGCCGACGCCCCATACGAGCGGGCCACCAGTTGTGCAGAGTCTTGGAGCACCGGAATGGTCACTCCAGCCTTAGTGGCGGCCGCGGCCATCACCGAGCGATCATCCATCGGATCGACCATCCAGAATTGCACGCCGGCTGCGGTCTGGGTCTCGACGAGGGGCTTCAGTTGCTTCCAGTGCGACTCCAGGCTCTGGGCATCGGTGAAGACCAAGACCACGGCACGAGCATCGCCCTCACGGAACAATTCATGGGAAAACCCTTGATGATCATTGAGACGAAAATTAGGAAGCGGCAGCATCGGCGGCCGCGGAGAACGATTCAAACGATAGAACCGCCGCGCCTGGGCCCGGTTCTCGGGATCCATCCATTCGTGGTGTCCAGAGATCGCCCCCAACTGAAGCAAGGGTCGCCATTCGCCGCCATTCAGGTCTTCGGTCCCCTCCAGAACCCCCACCGAATCGGCACCTCCCGTGAGCGACATCTGGAGCTTGGGTGCAGCACACAGGGCATCATACACCGGCAACACCGAATCCGCGAAGATCGCGGCGGCACTGAACGACAAACTTAATATCAGGCCAACCCACCGGGGATTGATCCAAGACGAATTCGGTCTCATGGGGAATTTCAGAGTCAACGGTTCAAAGAATTCGGGGTCACAAAATTGATCACGCTCTCATTGGTGCGGGCCAATTGCAGACGCTCGCGCGCCGCACGCTCCACAGCGCGGGGATCTTCGCGAAGGCTTTGCAAGCGCGCCGCCGTGTCGTTGGCCCGCGAAGTCATGCGGGCCTGCTGGGTCTCCCAACGCGCAACAGTTTCGCGCAAGGCCTGATTCTTCCGAATCAGCGGTAAATACTGGGCGACGATGAAACCGATAATACCGATGAACAAGCACCAGCGAATCGCCCGATTGAGGGCCCCCATCCATCCGAGGTCTACCTCGGAGGCGTCATCACTGCGAAGGCGTTTCATTTGTAAATTCGTTTCCAGGCCTTGAGTTGGCTTTGCGTATCGAAGGTGAGCAGGAGGTGAGATTCGGCCGTGGTGGTGACATCTTGACCGCTCCAGCTCCAGAACATCGGGCCACGAACGGATGTGCTATAAGTCCGCGATCGGGATATCACCCAACGGGCAACGCGAGATCCATCGGAGGTTTTCGCCTCAGATTCGGGCGGACCCAATTCTTCGATCGCCTGATCCCACGAGTAATGGCCAACCCGGGACTTCCAGTCTGCCTTGCCATAGGTCTCGCAACCACCTCCTAGGACCCACAGCAGCCCAACGAGAATCCATCGCCAACTGAAGACCTTCCACCCATTCATAGGACAAAAGAAATCATTTCGGACAATAGCCGTTAATCCCGGACCAAATCCTGTTCTTGGCCTAAAGATCCACACTCCGCGAAAATCAAAACCGCTCGAGGGTTGAACCCACCTTCGAAGCAACCGAGAGGCGGAACCGGCGAACGGTGCAACCTCCCACCACTCACTTGGATAACTCCTTGATGATTGCCTGCCGCTGCTCGGCCGGAAGGGCCTGCAGTTGCGCCTTGAGCTGATCGGGGGTCACCGCAGCAACCGGAGCCCCTGCGCCGCCGGCAGGCACCTGCAGCAATTCTTCCTGAGTCCAGTTGGCTTCAGCCGAACGGTCTTTCACCGCAGCAAGGCCATCAGCCACCATTTGCGGAGTAACCGCCGCTCCGGTGTTGCCCCACGAAGACCGGATGTAGGTGAGCACCGCGGCCAACTTCTCGTTGGTGCCGCCAATGGCGTCCCATTGGGAGCCCATGACGATACTCGCATCATTGGCTGGGTTCCAGGTGACGTCCTTGTTGACCTTCACCGTGCCCTTGAGTCCGTGACGAACAATACGCAGAAGGCGATTCGGTCCATCGGCATTCACCCAATCCGAGCCGGCCAGCACAGGAGCCACTCCGGCTTTGCCCGCACCGTCTTCGCCATGGCACAACGCGCAAACGGCATTGTAAGCGATCATTCCGTCCCGCTTAACCGCAGCCAGAGGATCAGCGGCCACGGCGGCCACGGGAGCCGGCTTGCCATGCGGTAACTCTGAGAACTCCATGGCCTCAAAGCGACCGCTGTACTGAGTGAGATACGCGCCACCCCAGAACAGGAGTCCGGCAATGCCGGCAACCACCCAGAGGTTTACCGGCTCAAAACCCTCCACCGGATCAGGCTTCTCGCGCAGGACAGCCGCGTGCAACTCGGTGACGTCGTGGTGTTCACCGCTATCCAACCGCGACGACGAGGTGTTGGGAGTTTCCTGGGGATTGCTCATTTAGCCTCCTCCTTCTTGACCGGCGCTTCGGGCAGGTCTCCAGAGGACTTCAAACTGCGTAAATAGGCGACCAACTGCTCGGCCCGGCGCGTCGGAATGACTTCCTGACCCGCTGGCGGCGCAAAGGTGCCTTCCAAAACCAACGCATTGGTGGAGCGACCGGCCGGACCGATGGTTCGCGTATCGAAAAGGAACCCATGCGGCGGCATGATGCTGCCAGAGCTGGTAATCTGCGGATTATAAAGATGCCGATAGTGCCAGGCGGCATCGGCCTGACGTTCCCCGATATTGGTCAAATCCGGGCCGGTGCGCATGGTCCCGAGCATCACCGTCTTGTCGTGGATGTAGTCGCGACTCACCGTCCGACGACGCCCCCATCCGCGCTCGATGTCCGAGCCGTAGCCTTCGGGCCGCACTTGTTGGGTGTGGCAGTAGACACAGCCTAGAGAGCGGTAGTGTTCAGCGCCTTGTTGAGCCTCACCCGCACGGGCCGCCGGGTAGATGGCCGCCGTGTTGGTGTCGGTGTGCTGGCCCAACGCCCCCATCTGACGGTGGGGAAGGAGAACCAATCCCACCCAGCTCGTCGCCAAGGTGAAAAGGATTCCCAGAAAAAGTAGCGGTCCGTAACTCATGGTAGTTTGGCGGCGGCCACCGTTTCAGCCTCACCGGTCAAGATGCGCACCACCGGCTTGCGGTAGGGTTCAAACATCCGCACCAGCAGCCAACCGACGTTGATGACAAAGGCCACATGGCCGGCGGCCAACAACAGACCCGCGAGGGTCCGCAGCTTCAGCCACGGCAGGGTAAACTGAACGACATCGAGGAAGCGGACTGCGGCATCGTTGAGCATCGTTCCTTGAATGAAACCCATGATGCTCATCGGAACCACATACAGAACAATTCCCAAGGCAACGCCCCAGAAGTGCAGCGAGATGAGGCCGTTGGAAGGCCATTCCCGCTGGGTGATGCGCGGCAATATGTAGTACATCGCACCGAACATCACCATGCTGAAGAATGCGTACATTCCCAGATGGGCATGAGCAATGGTGTGATGGGTGAAGTGGGTCACCTCACTCACACTGCGCAACGCGCTGGCCACACCCTGAAGACTGGCCAGCGTGTAAGACACCGCTCCGAACACCATGAATCTCAGTGTCGGGCTGTGCTTCAGCTTCCCGAAATGACCGAGCATCGTGAAATGATGGTTGATGGCCACCGTGATGACGGGGATGAGCATCATCACCGAAGCGACGATGCTCACGGTGATCATCCAGGAGGGCAATGGACCTCCCACTAGGTGGTGCATGCCGTTCCAGTTGTAGAACAGGGCCAAGGACCAGAAGCCCAAGACACTGAGGTAGTAGCTATGAATCGGACGGCCGATGACCTTCGGAATAAAGTAGTAGATGGAGGCCAGACCGATGGGCGTGAACCACAGTCCGAGCACATTGTGCGCGAACCACCAGTTGACGGCCGCTTGAACCACGCCCCGCACCGGCTCGATAAGCAACATGACCTGCGCGGTTCCGTAGAGCCACGGGAACCAAAGAACCGCGGCCAGAAGGTACCACTGGGAAACGTACAGGTGACGCTCAGCCCGTAAGCGGAAAGTAACAATCGTCCAGACCGCGATGAGCGCGTAGCTGACAAAGAGGATAGGGGTCGCGTAACGGGGCATTTCGAGCCACTCGATGGCCGTTGAATCACCCAGCAAAATTCCACCCACGCCCACAGTGACGCCAATATTGTAAAACAAGTTGGCCACGGTGACCAAACCGGGAGCGACCAGCGGAATACGACACAGGCGGCACATCAACCAAATGGTCACACCCACAGAAATCTGCGAGGCGAACCCGTAAATGACCGTGTTGAGGTGCGCTGTGCGGACATTGGAAAAAGTCAGCCATTCCCAACCCGCCAAGAAACCCGGGGTATGAAGCTTAATACTCGCAACCAGAGCCAAAACGGTGCCTGCCAGAAGCCATGCCAAACCGCTAAGGAAAAAGAAAAGGACTGGCACACGACACGATGCGTCGATTTCAGACAGAGCAGACTTGTTGCCGATATTGGCGCCAGCATCCCCCGGTAATAAAGCCCGCAGCGTTTGCGACTGTTTGATCATGCTCAACGACGGTTTCCTCCCAAAATGCGGTCGGTTTCCAATCCCACGGGCTCCACTTCATCAAACGGCAACAGAGCCGCTTTGTCCGGGCAGCGGAACTGACCCGACGAGGCAGCCCACCGCAACGCCATCAAGGCGACCGCAGGCAGCAGTACCACGCTTCCTAACAAGATGAATGCGATCACCGGCATGGGTTCACTCAAAGGACTGCTGCTTCGACTTGTCTTCCAAACGCTGAATGAGCTTGGCACGACCGGCGGCGGGATCTTTGAAATCTTGGGCAGCGATCTCCAAAGCCCGAGTGATCGGAACGTGATAGACCTTGTTGCCCTTGGCCAAGGCATCCGTATCCAAGGCATAACCTGTGACCTTGGGTGAACTAGAAGCTTCTACCTCAGTGCGGAACTTGACTCGCTGAGCGACCCGCTCGGCATCAATGGCGGAGACGGGCTCTCGTACCACCAACCAAGCCAGCGCACCAATGATCAAGAAAGAACCCACCCCGCCTACGAGATAGGCGAGAATCGTCTTGGACGTTGGGGAACAGCAATTCGAGGAACTCATGTCAGGAAGATTCTGGTTCTCTAGTGGGCGGCAGACGCACCGGGAGCCGGCACCTCGTGGTGGACGATGGCTTCCTGGAGCCGCGGATCCTTGAGGGGATACGGGGGATTCTTCCGATATTCGGACCAGAAGAGTCGACCCAAAAGAACCGACATACCAATCCAGAAAATCGGATCCCACAAGGTCAGATGCAATCCCTCTGGATGAAGGACCGGCATCACATTGTAAGTCATGTCAACGTACTGCATGAGCCAAGCCCAAGCACCGACAGGAATCATCACCGCCATGTTGCGCTTAATGTCTTGATTGAGCAGCAGCAGGAACGGAACGAAGAAGTGCCCAAACAGAATGAGCATTCCGACCCACTTCCAGGAACCCACCTCGCGGCGAACGTACCAGAAGGTTTCTTCCGGAAGGGCCGCATTCCAAATGAGGAAGTACTGCGAGAAGTGGATGTAGGCGTAGAAAACGGTGAAGGCAAAGAACAGCACTGCCAAATCTTGCTGTTGGCGCTTGAAATACACTTTTTCAAGAGGGCGACCCGGTTGGGACAACCACATCGTCAACAAATACAAGGTGATGAGCGTGGTCCAGACACTGCCCGCGAAGTAGTACACGCCGTACATCGTGCTGAAGAACTGATGCTGCAAGGACTTCATCAAGAGGAAGCACAGCAGTGTCACCCCGAAGGCGAAGAGGAAGATACCGGCGGCGGACAGCTTCCGGGACTTGCTCGTCCAATGGGCCGCACCGTCTTTGTCTTGAGCAATCGACCACGCACGGATCTGTCGAGCCAAGAGGCCTAGCAACGTAATGAGCACTGGCACCAAGAAGGTGAACGCCATGGGGTTGAAGAGCACCTTCTTGACGTCGAGCGCATGATCGTCCGCTGGGTTAATCTTGAACCACGCATGGAGGTTGCCCGTCCAAGCGAAGCCGATGATCGGCAGTGCCAGAATGAGCATCCAGGGAAAGAGCAAGCTGGCGACGGTCTCGGTCACCCGACGGATAGAGGCCGACCAACCGGCATCAAATAAATGGTGTGCCAGGGTGAGGAACAGAGAACCCACGCACAGGCTCAGGCAGAACATGTAAGCCGTGAGGTAGCTGTGAGCGATTTGCTTGAGGGAAAAGACGGAGACAGCGGCATGCCCATGGTCGGCTGCGCCGTGACTGGCCGAAGCGTGCGCGGCTTCTTGGACCGAATGGGCGGCAGAACCGGCATCGGCGCCCAAGGTAGGCAGGGTGCCGAACAAGGCAAAGGCAGCAACGGCTACCACCCCACCCAGAGCCATCCAAGACTTGGTTTGTCGTGAAAATGCGTTCATGGATCCTTACTTGATGGTAGGCAGGATTGCTGCCGGGATTTCAGATTCTGAGGCGAGGCGGCTCAGTTGCAGCGTCCGCACATAGGCCACCACGGCCCACCGATCGGCGACAGGAATCGCCGAGGCGTAGCCCATCATCGTGTTCTTGCCGTTGCCGATGGTGTTGAAGATATCTCCGTCCGGGGTCTTGATTAGACGCTCCTGATGCAAGCTGGCCGTGTTGCCCATTCCGTACTTGCTGGTAATCCCCTTACCATCACCAAGAACTCCGTGACAGGGTTGGCAGTAGATCGAATAGCGCTCCTGCCCCCGCTTGAGCACCGCAGCAGTCACCTCGAGGGGCATTACTTCGACCACCGTGCCCGCCTGACGACCGGTGTTGAAGGCATTCTCTTCCCAGTTCGACTCACGAGACACGGTGCCAGCCGGATGGGGACGCGAGGTTTGTCCGTCAGACCACGCGGCAAACTTGGTGGTGGTTTGTGGACGCAGCTTGGGTTGCCGATCCATGTCAGGAAAAACCTCCAACGGGGGTTTGGTGCTCTTGGAACCACGGAAGCCGGCGATTCCGACCACGAGGGCGACCGCCAGAACATAGGCGGTGAAAAAGTATTTCAGGAAGGTGCGCATTCAGTCCTCCACGAGTTCAACGACCGCAGCGTGACATTTTTCGGTCAGGAAGGTGCGGGTCGCGTCCATTCCAAACTTCGGGTCGGTCGCCTCGATGCAGAGGAAGAACCGATCATCCGTTGATTTCTTGAACCGCTCGTTCTTGAAGAGCGGATTGTAGAACTTGGGCAATTGGTTCAGGAAGAACATGCCGAAGAGAGTCCCGAAGGCACTCAACAAAATGGTCATCTCGTAGCTAACCGGGAACGCGTACAACGGCGTAAAGAGAGGCTTGCCGCCGACCACCAGAGGGTAGTCGAACTTGTTCATGTACCAGATCATGGTCATCCCGGTGAAGAACCCGGTGAAGCCACCGCAGAAGGTGAACCACCCCACGGGCGACTTGCGAAGCCCCATGGCTTCATCCATGCCGTGGATCGGAAATGGGGTGTACACATCCCACTGGGTGAATCCGGCATCGCGGCAACGCATCGCCGCTTCGAAGATATCCGCAGCCGTGTGGAACTCGGCCAGAAGACCGTGCGGCTTGGAACGATTGGAATTCATGGACAGGGGTCTTTGAATTAGTGGTGTCCCTTGGCGCCACCCAGCGGATGGTGGGGATCCGCCTGAGGCGTCACGCCTTTGACTTCGCTAATCGCGATGACCGGCAGGAAGCGAATGAACAACAAGAACAGCGTCATGAAGAGACCGAAGCTGCCGACGAAGGTCATGATGTCGACCCAGCTCGGGGTGAAATAACCCCAGCTCGAGGGAAGATAATCCCGGTGGAGCGAGGTGACGATGATGACGAACCGCTCAAACCACATACCGATGTTCACAAAGATGGACACGATCCAAACGAAGACCACGCTGGTGCGGAGCTTCTTAAACCAGAAGAAGTGCGGACTAATCACGTTGCACGAGATCATGGCCCAATAACTCCACCAGTAAGGTCCAAAGGCGCGGTTCTTGAAGGCGTAGAGCTCGTAAGGGCTACCGCCATACCAGGCGATGAAGAACTCCATGCCGTAGGCGTATCCAACGATGGATCCGGTGGCCAAGAGCACCTTGCACATCAGGTCTACGTGTCGAAGGGTAACAATGTCTTCGAGCTTGAAGAGAGAACGCAGCGGGATCAGCAAGGTGAGCACCATACCGAAGCCCGAGAAAATCGCCCCGGCCACGAAGTACGGGGGGAAGATGGTGGTGTGCCATCCAGGAACGACGGAGACGGCGAAGTCGAACGACACAATGGAGTGCACGGACAACACCAACGGCGTGCTCAGACCGGCCAAGAGCAAGTAGGCCTTCTCATAGTTGCTCCAATGGCGATTGGAACCGGTCCAACCGAGCGAGAACAGTCCGTAGAAGAAACGGCGCATCACCCCTTTAGAACGATCACGCAAGGTGGCCAGGTCAGGGATGAGCCCCACATACCAGAACAATAGCGAGACCGTGCCGTAAGTGGACACCGCGAACACGTCCCACAGCAACGGCGAGCGGAACTGCGGCCAGATCGCGTTGGCATTGGGAGCCGGGAGTAGGTAACCCGGCAACAAAGCGAACCAGACACGACCCGTATGGAACACCGGGAAGATGCCGGCACAAGCCACCGCGAAGATGGTCATGGCCTCTGCGGCCCGATTGACCGAGGTGCGCCATTTCTGTCGGAGCAAGAAGAGCACCGCTGAAATTAGAGTTCCGGCGTGGCCGATGCCGATCCAGAACACGAAGTTGGTGATATCCCAGGCCCAGGCGGCCGGATGATTCAGACCCCAGACACCCACACCGGTCGAGACCAGGTAGGCAATGAGCGAGAACATGGTGAGCATCCCACCCACCGAAACGATGAAGGCAGGCCACCACCAAATTGGCATGGGTTTCTCGCAAACACCCGCGATGGCGTTAGTGATCCAACCGAGAGAGCGGTTGTTGAGAACCAACGACTCGCGGACCAGTTCGGCCGGGGGTTCAGGCGCCTTGACGGCGGCAGATTTTCCAGGGCTAGCCATTAGACCGCTCCTTTCCCCGCCTGAGTCGCGGATTGATGCGAGGCATCGTGACCATGTGAGTGTTCTTGAAATGGGGACTCGTGACGGAAACGCTCGTAGTCGCGCTGACTGTCGGGTGTCTTGCGCTTCTCGAGGTCAAGGACCACCGGGTTCGGATTGCGAACGCGGGCCAAGTAAGTAACTCGAGGACGGGTATCCAAGAAGCCGAGAACCGAATAATTCCGGGGACTGGCCTTGGCTTTTACGACCTCGCTGTGGGCGTCGAGCATGTTGCCGAAGACGATGGCGTCAGCCGGACAGGCCTGTTGACAGGCGGTCTTGATCGCGCCATCGGGCACGGCCACGTCACCGCTGTTCCCCGCCTTGACCTTCTGGGCGATTTTGCCTTGCTGGACACGCTGCACGCACAGCGTGCATTTCTCCATCACACCACGCATGCGGACCGTGACATCCGGATTCTTGACCAGCTTGATGATCTCCCACTCCGGTTCCGTGTTGCGGTTTACCCCGAGCGGCCCCTTGTACAGGTTGCCCGTGTTGACCAAGTGCTGGTCTTGAGCCGCACCGTAGTCGCTTTCACGCTTGTTGAAGTCGAACCAGTTGAAGCGACGAACCTTATAGGGGCAATTGTTGGCGCAGTACCGCGTGCCGATGCAGCGGTTGTAGGCCATGGCATTGATGCCCTCTTCGTCGTGAACGGTCGCGTTGACCGGGCAGACGCTCTCGCAGGGGGCTGCTTCGCAGTGCTGGCAGAACATCGGTTGGATCGCCATTTGCGGATCCTCCGCGGCCAACTCCGCGTTCACATCGACGTCCGGATTGTGGCTGTAGTAGCGATCGATGCGCATCCAGTGCATCTCGCGGCCACGAGCCACCTGATCTTTGCCGACGATGGGGATGTTGTTTTCGCTCTGACAGGCCACCACGCAGGCAGAACAGCCCACGCACGTTTGCAAATCGATGACCATGCCCCACTGATGAACCTTCGAAGCCGTCTCCGGGTTCTGATCGTAGGGATGCTCGTAAATATTCTGGGGGCGCTTCTCGGCGTTGCGCCCGTCGGTCTCTTCCTTGAAGGGAACGTAGCCCGGGAAATGCGCCTCGAGATCCATGTTCTGGGCGAACTTGGGATGCGCCTTGAACTCCTCGAGGTGCGCCTCGCGAATGACCGGGCGACCTTCCATGAGGCCGTGTTCCTGGGTCACTGCCAGACGATGCTTGCGGAAAGCCTTCTCCACCTTGCCGGCCGTAATATGGCGGGAGCTCGACTGGAAGAGGCTGTAGGCATCGAAGCCCACTCCACGACCCACACGACCTACGATTCGGCGTCCGTAACCCAGTGCCAGCGCGACGGTTCCATCTGCCAAACCTGGCTGGATCCAGACCGGACCTTCGACGCTGCGGCTACCCACGGTGATTTTAACCACGGGTTGATCGTACTGACCGTCCTTGGCGTCGGCTGCCTCAGCCGGGCTCAAGTCTTCGGGGATCTTGCCGGAACGTTTGGTGGGCAACCCCAGAGACTTGGCGGT
>CAINWP010000268.1 GCA_903854475.1 uncultured Verrucomicrobiota bacterium | reverse complement strand
GGTGATGCCGGCCCATTGCCATGTCGGTCGGGTTGGATATCCGCCAAGACCGCGTCCCAACCGCCTTGGACCCAATTCCGGGAATGGGTGTGGTCGCTGGAGAGGCTGGGTTCTTTGTCAGTAGCCACCTCAAAGAGGGTGATGGTGTCGGTCGGATTCCTCAGTGTGTCCATCCGCCGGAACGATTCGGTAACCCCACCGAAGGGGCTGATCAGATCCACCATCACGTATTCGTTGGGGATGTAACTGGCCGCTTGGTTGGTCAGGCGGGCCTTGCGCAGGGGATCTGAGGGACAGGCCCGGATGGCATCCACATTTCCCACGTAAGGTCGCAGCGTGAAGATCCAGGATCGATTGGTGGCAGAGGTTCCGTGGGTCGTTTCCGGGAAATATCCGCCGTGGTCATCGGCGTACATTTGAATTGCTAGCCCCAATTGGTGCAGTCCCGACATGCAAGAGGCGGCTCGCGCCTTCGACTGTGCCTTCGCCAAGGCAGGCAATAACAACCCCGCCAAGACCCCGATGATGGCAATAACCACCAACAGTTCGATCAGCGTGAAGGCTCGACGGGCGTTCTGGGAACTCAGGAGTTGCAAACCGATTGCAATTAAACAGTCCATCGCCCCCATCGCAAACAAAAACCCCACGAATCTGTGGAACCTAACAATAGAGTGACAGGTTCAAAGTTGGGCGACTGCTCGCGAGGGGAGGGTTTGTTCGCCTTCAATGCTTGCTCCGGCTCGGTCCCGCTGCCGCCAGGTGGCTTTGGGGACTGGCATGCAATAGAGTGACAGGTTCATAGTTAGATAAAGTGACAGGTTCAAAGTTTAGCCGGAACGGGTGAGGGCGGGGTGTTCGGGCTTCCGGTGGGGGCGGGGGATGGTTAGTTTGGTCGGGGTTCCCCGTGGGTCGGGGATTCTCGACGCGTTCCATGAGCCAACTTCCTTCACCCTCCCGCCGTTTCATTACCACTGCCGAAGCCCTGAAAGAGGATTTCAAAGGGCGTACCAACTATTGGTTGTGTCGGCCGGAGATCGCCGATGCCAAGGACCTTCAGTTGTGTCGGGCGGTGTTGCCGGCCGGGGAAGGCCATCCGTTCCATACCCATCCCGAGTTGGAGGAAATTATTTACGTGTTGGAGGGCCAGGTGGAGCAGTGGGTGGAGACCGAGAAACGCATGCTCAAACCCGGCGAGGTGGCCCATATTCCGGCCGGGGTGGTCCATGCCACTTTCAATCCCACCGGTGCCGATGCGGTGATCTTGGCTATTCTGTCGCCAGCAAAAACACAGGGACCCTTTATGGTCGATGTCAGTGGTGAGGAACCGTGGAAATCGCTGCGTCCAAAGGCGTGAGAGCCGTTTGGGTTGGCAATAGGGCTATTTTTGGGGCGGGGCGGAGCCCCAATGGGTTGATTAGGAACCCGGATGTTTCGATTCCGTGGCGCCAAGAGCGGATGTCGTCGAGGGACTTCTGGAGGTCGAGTCGCTGGTGAAGGCTGGGGTAGCGTTGGAGGTTGGTCGCGGCCAGATTAAACAGAGCCACCGCCGGACGGAGGCGGTCTTTCTGCAGGTGCACGAACGCTCCGGCCCATTGAATCAAGCCTTTGTAGAAGCCGTAGTTTTCGCCGGTCTTCCCTCCGGCCAACCAGAGTTCTTCGAGCACATCATGGGCTTCAAAGTAGAATCCCTGGTTGAAGCAGTGGAAGAAGCCGGCGTAGTGCCGGGGCAGTCCGTCCGGGTTTGGGTCGTCGGGCAGGTCGGCCAGCAGTTCGGCAATGCGGGGGCTTTTGTGGCTCACGGTAGAAATTTAGGGGGCCACGGTCAGGGGACCATTGAACCGGGTCAGTGAGAGGACCTCGGTCCGGGCATGATGCGGGCCGTGCCGGACTCCGCGGGGACATTGCAAGATTGAACCCG
>CAINWP010000267.1 GCA_903854475.1 uncultured Verrucomicrobiota bacterium | reverse complement strand
GTTCGCCTCAGCCGCTCTTCCAGAACACCAAGCCCTGCCTAGCTCGAGCAACCATCCAAGTGTCTCCTCCGGTGTCACCGATATGCATCATCTTGTGGCCGCTACCTCCCTCCCCTTTTCCACTGAAAACAGCGAGGAACCTCATTCGTAATGCCCCAACAGGGCCGTAGGAATGCCAGCGCAGGGCAAGGCCCTGGGATCAAAGCCGGCCACCTGACGGCGTTGTTAGGGATACGCGACCTATCACCGTCTGTCCGCCAGCACAGGTATCGTTTCCGACCTGGGATCAGTGGCTAGTGAAGGCGCTTGTATGCCGGGCGAGCAGCGTCTGGAGAGAGCCGCAAACCAGTTCGCACAGTCGGTAGATCCCCGGGTCGGTGATGTGGTAGATCACGCTGGTTCCGTCACGACGGCGGCCCAAGATGCCCGCCTGGGTCAGAGTCTGGAGGTGTCGAGAGGCATTGGCCTGGGTCAACCCTGTCTTTTCTATGAGATCGGAGACCGACAACTCGCCCCCTTCCAAGGCCCGAATGAGCTTCAAACGGCTGGGCTCCCCGAGGACCCGGAATCGAGCCGCAATGAGTTCTAGGGCTTCGTCGCTGAGATCACTGGCGGAGACCCCGCCCACATGCTCGCGCTTGGTCATGACCTGATACTGTGCAAAAACGGGTTCATTTCCAACAATATGCGCAAACACTCATAAGAACAGGCGGTGTGGCATTAAGGACTGAGGCTCGCAACCCTCAGGGGACGTTGAAATCGCTCCGGTAACAGGCGGTATCGCTCGCTTTTTGATCATCGTCGGCTTCCCCCGAGGACCCATCGGTGAGGCCAAAGTCACGAGCTCGAAGTTGTTTGGCCTTGCGGTATTGGGCGTGCCCATCAACGAACACAAGGTTGCCACAGCGGTTATGTTCCGTCGGGTAGAAAGTCTCCCGGATTAGATTGGACGGGCTGGGCAAAATGCGAAGGGTTTCCTCCGACACCTATGACTCATATTGGAATCGAAATCGGGGGCACCAAGATCCAGATCGTGGCGGGAAGTGCCGACGGGACCTTCTTGGAGCGTCATCGTTTGGCAGCCGATCGAGCTCGGGGTGGGGCTGGGATTCGGGAACAAATCGCCTCCGTGATTCCCGGGTTAATGGCCCGGCATTCCATCGCCTCGGTGGGCGTAGGTTTCGGTGGGCCTGTCGACCCCAAAACGGGCCAGATTTGTTGTTCTCATCAGGTGCCTGGCTGGCATGACTTTCCGCTGGGCGACTGGGTTCGCGAACTCACCGGAGTGCCTGTTGCCGTGGAGAACGATGCCAATGTGGCCGCCCTCGGAGAGGCGCTGCGGGGAGCAGGGCGGGGGTTTGGGTGCGTGTTCTGGATTAACATGGGCAGCGGTGTGGGCGGCGGCATGGTCGTGGATGGCCGTCTTTATCACGGAGCCCGCCCCGGTGAAGCCGAGATCGGCCACCTGCGCTTAGATCGATCGGGCCGCATCGTCGAGGACGCGTGCTCGGGTTGGGCCGTGGATCGCCGGATCCGTGCGGCCGTGATCGGCAAGGATGGGTTGCTAGCACGCGCCGTCGAGGCCCAGTCGACGGAGGGCAGCGAAGCACGTCATCTGCGTGCAGCCGTCGATGACGGTGATCCGCTGGCTCAGCGCATTGTGAAGGAAGTCGCCGATGACTTGGCCTTTGCGTTGTCCCACGCCGTTCATCTCTTTCATCCCGAGATCATCGTGGTAGGCGGCGGGCTCTCGTTGGTGGGAGAACCCCTCCGGGAAGCCATAGCGGCAGCCCTGCCGGCCTACCTAATGGACGCGTTCCACCCAGGTCCGCGGGTCGCTTTAGCGGGTTTGGGTGAAGACTCAGTGCCAGTGGGAGCCTTGGCGTTAGCCGCAGCGATCGTAGCGGCTTGACCCGCTGACGACCGTCCTCCGGATGCTATGAAACTGGCTTAGAGTTTGACCGGTTTGCCCGAGGCTGCTGAGGCATCCGCGGCGAAGATCAATCGGTGCGAGCGGTACGCGTCGGCGAATGAAGTCAGCGGCATGTCTTCGCCGCGGTCGAGGGCGTCGAAGAACGCCTGGAACTGGGTTTGGTAGGGGTGGTCTTTCACGTCGCCCGAGTCCACTGGCGAGTACGACAACTGGCTCCACTTGTTTTTGTCGAGCATCCCCAGTTTCTGGCTGTGGAACTTGTTGTCCAAGATCGATCCCTCACTGCCCACGATGTGCGTATGGAAATAATAGGGCTGAAGGCTGTCCACGCAGGAGGTGGTTTTGCCGATTCGACCATCGCGGAACTTCACAAGACTCACTTGCGTGGTTGGGTAGTCGTACGGTGCGAAGTGAGGGCTCTTGGACGAGGTGGCGTAGGCGGTCACTTCCTCCGGTTCGCCACCCATCACCATGAGCAGCGCATCGAGCGCATGACATCCGGCGCTCAAGAGTGAACTGCCCGCCTCAGCCTTCTGATGGCTCCAGCGGAACTGCCCGTACCAGGGACCAATACCGTGGTAGTAATCAACTTCGGCAAAGTGAACCTCCCCGAGCAGTCCGGATTGAAGCATGGAGTGGATGGATTGAAATTGTGCGGAGAAACGCACTTCAAAGCAGACACATGTCTTAACGGGGGCCCCACGCAAGGCCGTGGCCATGGTTTCGAGATCTGAGGAGGTCAACGCCAGTGGTTTCTCGACAATCACATGCTTGCCCGCCCGCACCGCCTGGATGAATTGGGCGGCATGGTCTTTGGGGAAACTGCAAATGGACACGGCATGGATGTCCGGGTCGGCCAGCATGGCATCCAAGTCCTTAAACACCCGGATGGGTGAACCGTACTGCGCGCTGGCCAAGGCCGGATTCAGATCTCGCTTCGAGTAGATCGCGGTGACGCGCCCCTGGCGGGTGCCATTGATGGCAGGGATATGGGCCGAGGCCACCCAACCGTGACCGATGACTCCGACGTTGTAGTGCTTCATCGTGGATTGTTTTGGTGGAAGGTAGACCGCAAGGAGTGCCTTGGGGATAGGATTTGTTGCTTTCCCGTGTGTTGTAGGATCCCGGAGCTGAGAGGTCGTCGCGGGCATTCTGGGTGGCTTGGCTCATCCTCCTGTCGGCAGTTAGACCACGAGAGAAAGAGCTGCCAGTTCTCGTTTAGAATAAGGGCAATGGATGCGACTTACTGTATTCTCACAAATAAGGGCTTGTTTCCTCGGGTAGGCTCCCTCAGATTCGGTTTTCTTTGCTGTTATGAAAGCTGATGTGCACCCGAAAAACTACCGCACGATGATCTTCCGCGACTCGGCCTCTGGCCAGTCGTTCCTGTCCAAGTCCTGCGCCAACACTAACCTCTCGGCCAAGTCGGAAGACGGTGAGGAGTACCCGCTTTACCTGCTCGGCATCAGCGCGTTCACCCATCCGTTCTACACGGGTCAACAAAAGTTCGTTGATACGGCGGGTCGCGTGGACAAGTTCCAACAGCGCTTGGCCAAGACCCAGGCGGCTCAAGCTGCTATGGCGGACGCCGCTGGCAAGAAGAAGAAGAAGTAGCCGCAGAACCAACAACCGCCCGCCGGTCGCCCAAAACGACCCGCGGGCGGTTTGCTTTTGCCTCGTCCGCATCGGGCACTCGCTCTCCAGAACCCGACTCATCATGGATCTCCTCCCGTTCATCGAGAAATTTCGCCGCCGTTTGGACGAGGTGGAAGCACTCCTCGGTGCCCCGGACGCCTTCAGCCATGCGGCCCGAGGGCAGGAGTTGACCCGGGAGCACGCGCGCTTGCGGCAATTTTTGGCCGATGGGGATGCTTGGTTAAAGACCCACCGAGATCTCACTGAAAACCGTGAGCTTTTGGCGACGGAATTAGCCGGTTCTGAGATGGCACTCTTGGCGGCTGAGGAGGTTCAGCGGTTGGAGGCTGAAGAATCGCGTCTCACGGCGGCCGTCCAGCGGGGCATCATTCCTCCGGACCCGACAGATTCCCGTAACACCATTCTGGAAATTCGGGCCGGCGCCGGCGGAGCCGAGAGCGCACTCTTCGCTGCAGACCTGTTGCGCATGTACAGCCGCTATGCCGAGGACCGTAGCTGGAAGATCGAGCCAATGGATTCGAGCCCATCCGATCTGGGGGGTATGAAAGAAGTGATCTTCATGATCACCGGCGAGGATGTGTTCAAGCGCATCAAGCATGAGTCCGGTGTTCACCGGGTGCAGCGGGTGCCGGCTACCGAGGCCCAGGGACGGATTCACACGAGCACGGTGACAGTGGCCGTCATGCCAGAGGCTCAAGAGGTCGATGTAATCATCAAACCTGAAGACCTAGTGATCAACGTCTGTCGTGCCGGTGGCCATGGCGGTCAGGGTGTTAACACGACTGATTCGGCGGTTCGCATCTTTCACAAACCCTCTGGCCTGGATGTCCGCTGTCAGGACCAGCGCTCACAGCAAAAAAACAAGGCCCAGGCGATGATGGTGCTCCGATCCCGGTTGCTGGATCGAAAGATGGCCGAGGAGCACGCCAAGTACGCCCAGCAGCGCAAGGATCAGGTGGGTACTGGCGAGCGCTCCGAGAAGATTCGTACCTACAATTTTCCTCAGAACCGGGTGACGGATCATCGGCTGGAACTAACGCTCTACAATCTGGCGGCCTTCATGGATGGCGACCTCGATCCCATGATTGAGCCGCTCATGAACGACGAAGTGAAACGCCGCCTTGCGGCCATTGAAACCTGACCCGATGCCTACTTTGCAATCTCCCCGAGCCCTGATCTTCGACTGCGATGGAACCGTCGCCCACACCATGCCCCTCCATTGGCGGGCCTGGCAGTCGGTGACTCGTCGCTATGACATCGACTTCCCAGAGACCCGTTTTTACGCCTTGGGCGGGGTTCCGGGGCGAAATATTCTGAAGATGCTCTTTGTCGAGCAGGGGATCGATGGGCTCGATCCATTGGTGATCGCCAAGGAAAAGGAAGCCGCCTATCTAGAATTTCTGCATGAGGTTGGGCCAGTTGAACCTGTGGTGGAAATTGCTCGGCGTCACCGCGGCGTTCTACCCATGGCCATCGCGACCGGCGGTTCGCGACCGGGCATCCCGGCGGTCCTGCGACATTTGGGTATTTACGATTGGTTCAGCGCCATCGTCACCAGCGAAGACGTGGTGCTACAGAAACCCGCCCCTGATATTTTTCTGGAGGCCGCTCGGCAATTGGGCGTTGACCCCGCCCAGTGCCGCGCCTTCGAAGACACCGACCTTGGAATGGAATCCATCCGGGCCGCTGGCATGGAGGCCATCGACGTTCGGCTCTTGCCAAATTATCCGAAGCCGATGGTCTGATTTTAGGCGATCGGCTAGCTCTGGGTCGCTGCGGTTTCTGTTGTGGCAATGGCCACCTGGATGCGCCGGATGCCCACGCCTTGGAAGGTGTAACCCCAGGCGATCGTTCGATCCACCGTGGCACCCTGAGGGGGTTCGGAGCCATCGGCGATTTCATGCCGCTCGCTGTCGAATGGCTCACCGGCTTGGGCTTCATAGGGCAAGATGCCGACTCGCCGCGTCGCATCGATGCAGGCGTTTCGGTAGTTGCCGATTTGTTGAATGAGCTGCGGTTGGCCCGACGCCGAGGCGGCTTGGAAGAGGGCGAAACAATGGTCCATGAGGTGGATAACCACCTGCAGTGAATCCTTCTCCCCGCGGCGCAGTTTCTCGATCTCCAGTCGGAGGGTGGATTTCTCACCGTCGTTGGCACGGGTCAGAAACTCCGAGAACCCCTTGGCCTCCGCCGCGATCTGGCTGGCGATATTGCCAGCCGCATTCACGGTCTTGGTGGAAATCGTCTGGATGTCCTGCCATTGGGCGGTGGCGGCAGCGATTTGCTGCGCGGTCTTGTCGAGTGAGCCCAGTTTCTCGGCGGCGGAGGCCAGGTTCACTTGTTCGAAGAGCTTCACAGCAGCCTCGTGGTCCTTCTGGAAGGGTTGGATGAAAATCCAAGCCCCGAGTCCCGTTAAACCACCCACAAGGGCGATTTCCTTCCAGGTCCACACGGGGGCTGCCTTCCAGGCCACGGCAGCGGCGGTGACCACGAGGACCACATCGGCCAACAGGTAGGGCCACTTGGGAGTGCGCGGGACTTCGCTCAACGACATGAGCGTATCTTAGAATGCAGTCCCCGCCCGGAGGAAGGCGCTTTTCAGCTTGGAGTGAACATCCATCATAGGAGTGGGCGTTGGACATCCGGTGGATATGTCGGAGAATGCGGAGAGTTAACTGTGTCGTCCCCATGTCCCCTCGTCCTTCTCTCGCTATTATTGGAACTGGAATCGCCGGACTCGGCTGCGCTCATTTCTTGCATAGCCAGTACGACCTGACTCTCTTCGATCCCAATGCCCATGTTGGCGGTCACACCAACACCATCGAAGTGGCGGAGCCGTCCGGACCTGTGCCTTTCGACACGGGGTTCATGGTGTTCAATCGGGTGACTTACCCTTATCTGGTGACCTTGTTCGAGGAACTCCAGGTGCCGGTTCAACGCACCGATATGTCCTTCTCGGTTCAGCATGTCCCCAGTGGATTAGAGTTCTCGGGCTCCAGCTTGAATCACCTGTTCGCTCAGCGTCGTAATTTATTCCGGCCCCGGTATTGGCGAATGCTCCTGCAGGTCAATCGCTTCAATGCCGAGGCGGTGCCCGCGTTGTCCGATTCGCAATGGGCCTCCGCGACGGTCGGCGATTATGTCGCACGTCGGGGCTACGGACGTGATTTCCTCGAGCACTACCTCATTCCGATGAGCGGGGCCGTCTGGAGCACGCCACCAGACCGCATGCTTGAGTTTCCGGCGCGGACCCTCATTCAGTTCTTCCAAAATCACGGCTTTCTCGGCCTGCACACGCAGCACCCGTGGTGGACGGTGACCCGAGGTGCCCGCGAATACGTCCGTCGGCTGATTCCGCCCTTTGCCGACCGCATCCGGACTGGACTGGGCGTGGTGGCGGTCCGCCGCGAACGCGGGAGCGCCTGGGTAACGACTGCCGATGGTGCCACCCATCGATTTGACGCCGTCATTTTGGCTGCCCATGCCGATGAGTCGTTGCGCCTGCTCACCGATGCCGATGCGGATGAACGGCGGTTGCTTGGCGCCTTCCAGTATCAACCGAACCTGGCGACGGTGCACAGTGATCGGAAGGTTATGCCCAAGGCTCGGCTCGCCTGGTCGGCCTGGAATTATCGCATGTCGCGGCATCCCAGTGGAGCCGTTCTCCCGCAGACCGTGTATTGGATGAACTGCCTTCAGGGCCTCAAGACGGACACGGAGTATTTCGTGTCCATCAATGGCGAGCACGAGATCGATCCGGCTCGCGTCCACCGCAAGATTCCTTACACCCATCCACTCTTCAGTCTGGAGGCCATTGCTGCTCAAAAGGAGTTGCCCGGCCTCAATCGTCGCGGGAACGGCCAGAATGTCTTCTTTGCCGGCAGCTACTTTCGCTACGGATTCCACGAAGACGCCTTCGGAAGTGCTGTGCAACTGTCCCGCGTCCTGAGTCGACAGCCCGTCTACCCGGGTATTGGTGGGTGACTGGAGGATTGTATGGAGGACCGTGGACAGGGTTCATTCTGTATCTCTCGGCGCTTTTCTAGGTCCATCATTCGGAGTTACCTTCGGATCCATGCACCGGGAACTGGGAGAAGAGGGGACCAGCCGTCGGAGGTTCTTGAAGGCCGGCTTGGCTGGGCTGGCTGCTTCGGCCTGGGCTGAAGAAATGGTACGACTGCCCTTCGACAACGGCGAGCGGCCGTTGGTCAAGTATCCCCAGAAACGCCCACTCATCCGTCATACGGCCCGCCCACCGCAGTTGGAGACCCCGTTCTCTGTTTATCAGGAAAGCCTGCTCACACCGAACGACGCGTTTTTCGTCCGCTACCACCTCGCCGGCTCGCCGCCTCCTCAGTCGGTGCTGAGCCCGGAGACCTTCCGCTTGCAAGTGCGCGGAACCATCCAGACGCCGCAGACCTGGAGCTTGGAGACGCTGAAGGAGAAGTTTGAGTCGGTCGAAGTGGTCGCCGTGAACCAATGCTCCGGAAATAGTCGCGGCTTTTTCCAACCGCGTGTTCCAGGAGGACAATCGGGCCATGGCAATATGGGGTGTGCGCGCTGGCGCGGGGTCCGGCTGGCCGATGTGCTCAAGGCTTCCAACCTGCTGCCTCAGTCTAAGCAGGTGCTCTTCGACGGGCTCGATCGGCCGTTGGTGGCCGGTATTCCTGATTTTGTGAAGGCGTTGGATGTCGAGCAGGCGCTCGACCCGGATGTGCTGCTAGCCTGGGAGATGAACGGTGAAGCCTTGCCTTGGCTCAATGGCTATCCGCTGCGTCTGGTGGTGCCGGGGCGCTACGGAACCTATTGGGTCAAGCACCTGCACTCGATTCAGGTGGTGGACGCAACGTTCATTGGGTTCTGGATGAATCCGGCCTACCGCATTCCCGACGATCCTTGTGCGCATGTGGCTCCCGGAACCACGCCCAAGCGCACCGTGCCGATTGACCGGTTCAATGTGCGGTCTTTCCTCACCAGTCACCGGTCGGGAGATCGAATCGGGCCTGCAGGGCAGGGCGTGACCCTGCGCGGCATTGCATTTGACGGCGGGTCGGGGATCTCGGATGTGACCGTGTCCACCGATGGTGGAAGGCGTTGGACGACCGCCCAACTGGGCAAGGATTTCGGCCGCTACGCCTTTCGAGAGTGGACTCTCGACTGGCAGCCTCCGACTGAGGGCTCGCCGGAGATTTTGGCCCGGGCCACTAATCGCCTTGGGCAGAGTCAACCCCTGGATGCGTTGTGGAATCCAGCGGGCTACATGCGCAATGTCGTAGAACGAACCGTATTGAGCTTATGAACTTGCGTGAATTTCGATGCGTCGCCTCGAGTTGGGCAGTTTTGGGAGTGGTGTTAGCGCTCACGGGTGTTTGGGTGTTGTCGGCGGCGACCACCGTGCCGGAGTCTCCCAAAGTCAATGCGCATCACGCCGATGCTTGGGTGCTGCCCGTGGGCGAACCGGCGTTGCCCGAGGGAGATCTGGCTGCACCAATTCGCCGCCATTGTGCCCTTTGCCATTCCTTCGACTACATCGCCACCCAGCCCCGGTTGAGCCGAACAGGGTGGACGGCCAGTGTCGATAAAATGCGCACCAAATACGGAGCGCCGATCCCCACCAATGACGTGCCTGCGCTGGTGAATTTCTTGGTGAAGCACCACGGCAAGGAATAGATGCTCGCTCAGCCACGCTCGGGGAATGCACATCCGATCTGGCCATGAACCGCATTGAGGTTCCATCGTCTGAGGACACGATGATTCGAGGGAGTTTGATGAGGAGGGGATGGCCCCGTGCGTTGGGCGCGTTCGGCGTGCTGGGCACCCTGTTGGCCGTGCTGTTGGCGTCCTTAGCTCTGGTGGCTGCCGATGCCCCAGCGCCGGCTTCGACCAAAGCAGCCAAGCTAGCGCCACCCACCAACGTCCACCGCCGCTCTCCGCAGCCCAACGTGGTGATTCTCGCAGCCGATGGCTGGGCAGAGTCAGACCTGGGAACGAACGGCTCTTTCCCGAATCTGGAAAAGTTGGCCGCCTCGGGCCTGCGCTGGACCCAGGCCTACGCGGGCGCAGCATCGACTCCCGCCAGTCGGGCAGCGCTCTTGACCGGTCGGCATTCCGGGCATGGGCGGATCCGTGGGACGGTGTCAGGTCCGCTGGCCAACGAGGATGTCACTCTCGGAGAAATATTTCGGGCGGCGGGATACCGGACGGCGGCGATCGGTGTGTGGGACTTGGGCGGCAACAACACCCCGGGCCATCCGATGAAGCAGGGGTTTTCGGATTGGTTTGGTTTTCTGGATTCCCGGGAGGCCAAGGACCTGTACCCCAAGGCTCTGTGGCGGAATACCGACGTCTTCGACAATCTCATCGACCAACGCGGGCGTTTGGCTAATTACGCCCCCGACTGGTTCGCGCGGTTCGCCACCAATTACATCCAGGTTCATGAGGATCACCCATTCTTTCTGTATGTGTCTCATCCGCTACCCGGTGGCGTTGCCTCTGAAGATGTGCGCGGACGCCATCGATTGCAGTGGGATACCTTTGTCGGTGCGGTGGTTCGGGAACTCGAGCAAAGCCG
>CAINWP010000266.1 GCA_903854475.1 uncultured Verrucomicrobiota bacterium | reverse complement strand
GATCTGGACCAGCGACAAACCCATCGAGGTGGTGCTGACGGTAGATGCTCAGGCTGCCCCGTACTTCCGCCGGCGCAAGCTGATCGCCAATCAGGTGATCGACAAGGAACTCGCCGACGGCGGGCTCATCTTGTCAGCCAAGGTGGGACATATTAACCAGGTGCTGCCCATCGTGAGGTACTGGATCCCGCATCTGAGGATCATTGCGCCTCAGGAACATAGAGTTGAGCTCGAGAAATCCTTGCAGAACTACGTGGGTCCTCGTCCCATCGCGGATCGAGCGGGCTAGAGCCGTTTTTCAAAGGAGAACATATGTTGGATCCGGTCACGACACTAACTGCCGGGAAGGTGGTCATTGACGTTGCAACGTTTGCGACCACGGCCATGGCAAAGGCTTTAAGCAGCATGTACGGGGCCGCAAAAGGGCTCGACGCTTTTGTCGACAGGCATTTAGACGAACTCAAGGGTTCACCTGATGAAGCAATCAATCGAATCGGGCGAGTCCTTGAAGGCGCAAAGAATGGGCTGTACCTAGGCTACGCTGCGCCAGTGATCCTGATTGCGGCGGGTCAGATTCTTCTTGGCAACCCCTTGTCTGCCACGACGACATTCCTCACCGCTGCGACGCTGACCAACCCGATCGCTTCGACCTGTGCGGCTATTGGTGCGATCTACTTCGGTTGGAAGGCACTCAACAAGTCTGAGCAGCAGGCGATCATCAGTTCCCTTGGCGAGGGCTTTGCGCTCACAGGGGAGGTGATCAAGGATGTCCTGGACTTCGCACTCAAGATGTTGCATGACGTCTTGGGCCGCAAGGATGTCCAACGGTTGAAGACGCTCTTGGCAGAATTTGCGGGCAAGCTGGGGAGATCCATCTACTCGGTCACGGGGCAGTTGATTGACCTTGTCTACTCGAAGCCGGATGCCACGTCGGATGTTCTTGCACAGAGACCGCTTCGGCCGGTTCTGTCAGGCATGAGCGAAGCGGAGGTGAAGGGGTTGCTCGTACAGGTGTTTAAGGTCAATGATGACAAGTTGAAGCAACTGGGCCGGGATGACCTGAACGGGCTGTGTGAGATGGAGTTACGAGAGGCTGCCACCTACTCCCTGCCCGCTGCAAAGCTGCCTGTCTACGATGACATCGTTCGTATCGTTGCCCGTAGGCTGAGACTGCCACATCGGGCAGTGATCCCAACCGAAGACGTCGAGAAGGCAATCCTTTTCAAGGTCCTAGAGCGTTCGCTCGACAGGCTTGACGCGAAACAGAAGGATAAGCTTGCGCTGCAGGTGCAGGAGACCCTTCGCGACCGGGCTATTGATCGGAAGGTGACCTTCGACGAAGTGGTGAGGTTCGTGAAGATCGCTGGAATGGACGTTGGAGGAAGTTTTGGCCCGTTCGTCATGACTGCCCCTGGCATGGCAGGTGCCATAGGCCTGAATGTGCTTCAGTTGATCGTCCTAGAGGGAATCATTGTCACTTCAGGCTACGCAGCAGGGCTTGGAGCCGTATTGGGTTTTGGGACTGGGGGTGCAATGCTTGCTGTAGCGGGTGCTGCCGGCCCTGTGGGAGTCGCACTCGGCCTACTCTTCACGGCCTATTCGCTCTCGGGTCCGGCGTTTAGAAAGCTGATTCCAGCCATCTGCGTCATTGCGGCGAAGAGAGTCGAAATTGAAGGCAGTTCGTCAACCAGTTTCGATTCCGCCCCAGGCCACCAAGATCCTCGCGAAGCCCGTCTCTGAGGCAAGGATGCAAGGAGGCGGTAAGCTTATACCACTCGGCTGCATCCGGTTGTTGTGCCGCATGGCGGCGCTATTTATCACGCTAGTTAGAATTCATCAATAAAAATGGTAATTGCTCCTTTCGAATCGAAGTGCCCCAAATGCGGATGGTCGGGCCACTTCAACGTTGGAGATGTTGTTATTCCTGAAACTTTCAAATGTCCCAGGTGCGCAAATTGCCTCTCAAACCCTCGGTTGAATGGAAAAATGACAACGAGTTGGCAACTACTATGGCGGCTGCTCAAGTCCATGATCGGCGTGGCGTGATGAACCAAGCCGAGGTTTATGGCTAATCTGGTGCGGAACCAAGGACGCTCTTCAGAAGCCCGTTGCGCATGTGCTCGGCCGTGTCGAAAGCACCCATTTAGATGTCAATGGAAAAAACAGCCCCAAGAACTTTAGGGTGAAATATTAGATAAAGGGAAAGTATGGCAGTTGATTTTGTCTCAGGAAGCCTAAGATATGTGGGCCGCGTTTTGGCAAGATTGGTAGGGATTGCTGTTTATCCCGCAATTTTTTCTTTCTTTCTAAAGTTCTGCGAGGTGCTCTTGGGCTTACCTAAAGAGTTTTCAGCTATTGTTAGTTTTTTACTTGTTGGAATAATCATATGGAAAACACTCGAGGCCCTCGAAGAGGCCTCCATTAATATCCTTCTATCAATAAAAGAATACTTTTCAGCGTAGCGTTTCGAAAGGCAATTTTCAATTTCTTGCTCCTCTGTTCAAGAGTTATTTTTATTGCATTTATGAGATTCCCGACTCAGCAGGAGTCTTGAAGTCTAGCTAGATGGCGGGCTTGGAGTCCCCATCACATCGAATAGCTGACCCTTTGCTCAAGTGGAGCAAATACAGAAATTAAACCAGATCGGAGCCATAGCAATGCTCGAAAAGTTCAAAGGGATCGGCAAACAAGCCGCTAACACAGCTAGTGATGCTGTGCACGGAGTCACCGCTTCAGTCAAAAACGGCGCAGAATCGATAGCAAACGCGGCAATCTCGGCCTCCGAGGCGATGAATGAGAAGGCTGTCCGCGCGTCCACTGCTCAGATGTGCACCATCTTGGAAATCGCTATCGCAGAGTTGCAAACCCGCCCATTATCTGAGCGCCCCGTGTCTCTCACTGCAGCCGTGAACTTCGGCGTTGGCACGCTTGAGATGCAGATCCATCTTCCACCAGGCAAAGACCAAGATACTTCCGGGTCTGAGACCGAGTCTCTCCCATCAGGCGCCTCTCAAGATGGTGCCGAGGGCCGGCCCCAAGGCGGCGTAGCAGACCGATAGGACGACACCCGGGCAGCCAGAACGCCTGCTCGGGCAATCCACAGCCGCTGCTCAGGGGGTCGGATTGGTCGGCTTCAGCGGCCGGCCAGCAGCATTATGCCGTTGACTCAAATAGTATGAATGTACGGCGATCCAACCCGAGGGGTAGACAAGGTTCGGCGGCAGGTTCGTTGAGGGTGTGACCTGCCCCCGTTCGCCGTGCCAATGATTCGGCAGGAGTCCTGGGTTCGAAGGTTACTAGATCTCGTTGCTTGCAGGGGGTGAGGTGCTGAGGCTGCAACAAAACTGCCCTTGGTGCTTTGGCGGCCCCGGCCGGCCATCAGCTGGCGAAAGCGACACCCCGTCTCTCAGCAATTCCGCGCGTTCTGGAATAAACCGTTGCCCGATTACCCGTACGCCAAGCGCATTGGGGGTCAGGTCCGCAAGCCATTCGATTCCGCGCACGGCTCTTGAAGCGCTTTCAGGTAGGCTGGAGAGGCAGGAGACATGCAGTCTCCACCCCCCCCTATAACCATGCATTATTTCACTTTTGTATCGTCATGCGTTGCCGATCACGCGCCGCCGCACTCGGTTTGTTGCCGTTGCAGCCATAACCAACATATTAAAGGATAATGAAATGCCCGTAGTTAACTTCACCCCCGCCTTCGTGGCCTCCGGTCTGGTTTGTCCGCCGGATAAGAAGAAGATTGAGTATTCGGTCTCTGATGAACCCGGCCTCTTTGCGGAATGCCGCGCGTCCGAGAAGGCTGTGCCCACGTGGTACTTGCGCCTGAAGAACTCGAAGGGCACAAACATCTACAAGAAGCTCGGGACCATAAAGGATGTGTCCTTGGCCCAAGCCCGCAAGCAGGCCCGGCAACTCAAGGCTGAGCACATGCTGGCGCCCAAGCCCGAGGATGTTGTGGTGGCGCCCAAGTCCGAGCTGACACTGGATCAGTTCATGACGGACCACTACTTCCCGCACGCCAAGATCCACAAACGCAGCCATAAGCGAGATGACCAGCTGTACCGCATCCGCATCAAACCAAAGTTCGGTGATTTGGTGTTGTCGGCCATCAATCGTCGTGAAGTGCAAGCCTTCCAGAATGGCCTGCTGAAGGAGGGACTGTCTCCGGCATCTGCGGATCATCACGTCAAACTGATGCGCCGGGTATGCAATCTGGCCGTGCAGTGGGAGTTCCTGGAGAAGAACCCGCTCAAGGGCATCGAGCTTTACATGGTCGATAACCAAGTGGAAAACTATCTCGACCAAGAGCAACTGGCCCGACTGGTTGATGTGTTGCGCTCCGACGAGAACCGGATGGTTTGCTGCATCGTCATGTTCTTGATCAGCACGGGCGCCCGCCTGAATGAAGCCCTGACGGCAACTTGGAAGAACGTCAGCATCGAAGGTGGCGTGTGGAAGGTGGATGCCAGCCTGTCGAAGTCCAAGAAGTCCCGGTCGATCCCACTCAACGACTCGGCGCTGTGGGTGTTGGATCAGCTGGAATCCAAGGGCAAGTCGGCTTACCTGTTCCCGTCGCCGGCCAAGGCGAAGGACGAGAAGGACGAGGCCTACACGACCATCACCCGGGCGTGGTATCGGCTGCGCAAGAAGGCGAAGGTGCCGAACGTGCGGCTCCATGACCTGCGCCACTCGTTTGCGTCCTTGCTGGTGTCTGGCGGTCGCAGCCTGTACGAGGTCCAGCAGATCCTCGGCCACAGCGATCCGAAGGTCACGATGCGCTACGCCCACCTCTCCGCCAAGGCCCTGCAGGAGGCCGCCAACGCTGCATCCGTGATCGTGCCGAGAGCCGGCCCCAAGGCGGCATAGCAGACCGATAGGACGACATCCCCGGGCAGGCAGACCGTCTGCTCGGGCAGTCCACGGCCGCTGCCCATGCGGTCGGATCGGTCGGGTTCGGCGGTCGGCAGCGCTATCCCGTTGATCCCCATACGAAAAACCTATGGCCATCCATCCCGAGGGGTCGGCGGAGTTCGGCGGCGGGTTCGGTGAGTCGGTCGAGGCAGAGGGCAGCGGTCCAAAAAAGCGTTACACTTCTTAGTGTTGGTCGGGGTTCGGGACGTTGCGTGCGTTGTCTTGAAAATCCGCGTGTCGGTGGTTCGATTCCGCCCCAGGCCACCAGCATCCTTCGAAGCCCGTCCATCGTGATGGGCTTTGTCGTTTCTGGGAGCGACGCATTGGGCTGCTCTTGCGGCGGTCTGGTTCGGCGGGTTCGGT
>CAINWP010000265.1 GCA_903854475.1 uncultured Verrucomicrobiota bacterium | reverse complement strand
CCACCGTCAGACGTGTGTCCACAGAGGTACTTGTGCTGTTGTACAAGACGCTCACGCGGTCGGCTGCGACCGTTCCTAGGGCTTCGGGCAGTTGAAGAACTGGCTGGCCGCTCATCTGCAGTTGGACTCCGCCCGAGGACAGCAACCGCAGAGCCATGTCGGCGTCGCGGACACCCACTGCATATCCACCAGCAGTCAGAATCGCACCGGCTCCCTGTGCCACGACCTCCACATCGGACCCCTGTTTGGAGAATGCAAAATCACCATTCAGCGTCACAAAATCGCCGAGCGACGCTTGGAATCCCGTCACAGCCACCGCTGCGGTGTTGGGGCCGACCTTCAACGGGCCACTCACTGTGCCCACCGTCACCCGGGTATCCACGGCACTCGCGGTGTTGTTGTAGCGCACGTCCAACTTGGAAGCGGAAATGGCCCCGAAGGTCGTCGGAAGCGTTAGGACCGGAGTTCCCGAAGCCTGCAATTGAACCCCCCCAGTTCCCTGCAACCGCAGGACTAGATCCGCACCCGTCACACCGATTTCAACACCATTGGAGGTCAACAGTGCACTGGCACCTTGGGCAACCACATGCATGTCGGAGTCACTCTTCGAGAAGGCGAAGTCACCTTTCAGGCTGGCAAACCCACCTAGGTAGACCTCGAAACCGGTGATCGCCACCGCGGCGGTGTTCGCGCCCACAGTCAACTGGGCACTCACCGTACCCACCGTCAGACGGGTATCCACAGCGCTGCTCGTATTGTTGTAGGCCACCGTTACATTCCGGGCCGAAACCGTTTCGAATACCGTCGGCAAACGCAGAACCGGAGTGCCCGAGGCCTGCAAAACCACCCCACCGGCGCTCGTGAGAAGCAGGGCAAGGTCCGCTCCCTGCACGCCTACCTCCACTTGACCGGCGGTCAACAAGGCACTGGCCGCCCGTGCCACCACCTGAATATCACCATCCCGCTTGGAGAAGGCGAAATCACCCCTGAGGGAAGCAAAGCCACCCAGGCTCGCCACCAGGCCGTCCACCGAGACCCAAGCCGTGTTGTTGGTCACGCGGAGAGGGGCGGTGACATTCGTCGAGCCAGCGGAAACAGTGAGATCAAGGTCCAGGTCCGCACCCGTGTTGTTGTAGGCCACGGTGACCTTCTCTGCCGTGGCGCTGGCGAATCCTGCACCGAGGCTCAATGCAATCGCACCACCAGCCTGGAGGCCCAGTGTCTGATCCCCGCGCACCAAAAGGGCAACAGAGGCATCCTTGACCCCTGCGCTCGCCATGGTTCCGGCCTTCAACGAGGCGGATGCGGTGTTAGACACTACGATCAATTCGTCCTGGACCGGAGTCGCTCCCGTGGACTTTCGGACACCAAAGTCGCCCGAGAGCTCCACAAAACCTCCCACCGTTGCCTGAAGTCCAGTAATCACCAGAGCCGACACTCCCTGGGAAGCCTTCAATGGGGCCGTCACCGAAGCATCCGCGACGCTGACAGTCATCGACCGGTCCATATCCGATCCGGTGTTGTTGAAGACGACGCCCACGGCTGCAGCCGATGCGCTGGCAAAGCCATTGCCAAGGCTCAGGTCGGCAGCCCCGTTGGCCTGCAGTGCGAGCTTGCCGTCTCCGCGGATTACCATGGCCAGGGTTGCGTTGCGGACCCCTGCGCGAATCACGTTGCCGGCGGTTAAACCGGCCGAGACGTTCTTCGAGACCATTAACAACTCATCCTCCGCAACCGAGGCGCCTTGGACCCGTTTCATTCCGAAGTCGCCGGAAAGGGAGATGAAGCCACCGATCATCGCCTGGAAACCCTGGATCGTCACCGAAGACTGACCATTCGCCACATTGAGCGGCGCGCTGACGGTGACCGTTCCCACCGAGGCACTCAGGGTGAAGTCCAGTAAGTCAGATCCGGTGTTGTTGAAAGTCACTCCCACCGACGACGCGCTGGCCAAGGCGAACCCGTCGCCCAGGTTCAGATCGGCCACGCCACTGGCCTGGAACGCCAACTTCTGGTCCCCACGGACCATCATCGCGATCCGGGCATTCCGGACGCCCACCCTCAGCGCCACGCCGGCCTCTACCCGTGCCTCGGCCTCGTTGGCCACGATCACCAGAACGTCCCCTTCGGCCGAGGCACCGGAGAACTTCTGAACTCCGAAGTTGCCGGCGATGCTGACGAAACCACCCACCGTGGCTTTGAATCCGTTTAGGACCATCGCGGACTGCCCGGCACCCACCTTGAGCGGAGCGCTCACCGCGAAATCACCAATTTTCACCTCTACAGTACGGTCTATGTCCACACCGGTCGTGTTAAAGGCGACAGTGACGGAATCCACCGACACCGAGCCAAATTCGCCCCCAAGACTCAGGTCGGCAACACCGGTCGCCAGCACTGCCAACTTCTGGTCGCCACGGATCACCATGGCCACCGTGGCCCCGGTCACTCCGACCCGAATCGCTTGACCCGCTGAGAATTGGGCCGACGCATTCTGGGCCACGAACACCAATTCTTCCGGAGCGGTCCCGTTGGCCGCCGTCTTCTGGACCCCAAAGTCACCGGAGAGTGTCACAAAACCACCTAGGGTCGCTTGAAAACCAGTGATCAATGCGCCCGACTGCCCCTTCAACAAGTTGATCGGGGCGGTCACTACCACATCACCCACTGTGACCGAAAGATCCGTGACCAAATCCTCCCCAGTGCTGTTATACACCATGCCGATGGCATTGGCCGAGACGCTGGCGAAGCCAGATCCCAAGGTCATCTCGACCAACCCGGTCACTTGTAACGCGATCCCTTGGTCCCCTTGGATGACCATCGCCAGGGTGGCATTGGAGACCCCGGTGCCCACCGAAGATCCCACATTGAGCGACACCGAGGCGTTGTTTGAGACCACTCGGAGTTCAGCCAATCCCGATAGGCTGCCGATGCCTGTCTGGAAGCCGAAGTCGCCGCTCATTTGCACGAAACCCGCAATGGTCGCAGTCAGACCGAACACAGTGACGGACGAGGACCCTTTGGCCACCTTCAGAAGCGAGCTGGTCGAGACAGATCCCACCGCGACCTCTAGGGTGGTATCGATGTCGGCCCCAGTGGTGTTGTAGGCAACGCCGACCGTCTGGGCCGAAGCGGAGACGAATCCATTGCCCAATTGAAGTTCCGCAGCACCCGAGGCCTGGAGAGCCATTTTCTGATCCCCTCTTACCATCAGTGCAATCTTGGCCCCGCTGACACCGGCGCTAATCCCCGAACCGACCTTCAATGCGGCCGAAGCCGAGTTGGACACCACCCACAACTGCTCTCCACTGCCGCCCGAGCCCGCGTCATGCCGGACGCCGAAATCTCCCGAGAGCGTCACGAAGCCCCCTATCGTGGCATTTAGGCCCGTCACCACAACCGAGGCCACACCGCGCTTCACCACCAACGGGGCGCTCATCGTAATATCGCCTACTTTGAGAGTCACATCGCGTTCGATATCGACTCCCAGGTTGTTGTAAGACACCCCAATTCCGGAAGCCGACACTGCAGCAAACCCATTGCCCAAGCTGATATCGGCAGCGCCCGTGACTTGGAAAGCCGCCTTCTGATCCTCGCGGATAACCATGGCTAGGTTGGCGTTTTTCACCCCAACCCGAATAGCCGTACCGGCCGCAAGAGTCGCCGCCGCATTCTGGGCCACCACCACGAAGGACCCCAATTCTGTAGCGGTTGCAGTACGTTTCTGGAATGCGAAGTCGCCCGACAGCGCCACAAAGTTGGCAACCTTCGCTTGCAAGCCGTTGACGAGCACCGTGGCGACACCTGCTTCCACCGCGACCGGCACACTAACGTCCACCGCGCCGACACGAATGGAAAGCGTCTCATCCAGGTTACGACCCGTGTTGTTGTAGGCGATACCTACCCCGGCCACCGAGAGATACGGAAACTCACCACCGAGACTGACATCGGGCGAACCGGAGGCTTGGATGACCAGCGTCTCGTCTTCATTCACCAACACGGCTATGGTCGCTGCCTTCACCCCGACGTGCAGCGTGTCGCCGAGCGTCAAACGGGCCGAGGCGTCGTGGGTCAGCACGATGAGTTGATCATCATTGGCCCCGGGTCCCGTCTTCTTCTGGACCACAAAATTACCGCTCAGACTGACAAATCCACCGATAGACGTGCTGAGGCCAGTAAGCACCACAGTTGACACCTGGTTCTTAACTACCAACGGCGCAGTGACTCCCACGCGGTAAGCGCTCATGTCCAACTGTTCGTCCACGTCGGAACCCGTATTGTTGTACGAGAAGCCCATCCCCTGCACTCCCACCTCGACGAATCCTTTGCCCAGGCTCAGAGATGTCGCGCCACCGGTCGTCTGCAACGCATAGGTGCCATTGTTTTTAATGAGCAATGCCACCGTCGCGCCCGTCACCCCGCCGCGGATGGAGTCACCGACCGCGAAACTGGCCGCCGCAGATGCCGCCGCGATCGCCACATCCCCGTTGGTGCGATATTGGAGAGCCAAGTCACCCGACAGCGAGGCGAAGTCGCCAAGATTCCACTTCAGGCCCGTCACGATGGCCGAGATGAATGGGCTGGCCTGAGTCCCAGAGGGCAACTTTAGATCCTTAGAGAACCCTCCGACCAACTGCTGATCCACCGCAGCCCCGGTCGAGTTGTACTCGAATCCGACGCCACGGAGGGTCGGGATGTTACTCGGCGCCACTCCGTTTGCCGACTCCTGAATAAAGGTCACCGCAAGGTCCGTTCCGAACATGCGACCATAGCCGGCCTTCAGCATGAAGAAGGGTTCGCCGCTCACCGACAAGGCCACGCCGCCGCTGGCGCGAATGACGAGTCCCATGTTCGCTTGGACCACTCCCATGCGGAACGCGGGGGTCTCAAAGACCGCATCCGCGTCGGTCACCGCCACGATAATGTCACCACCCGATGCGGTTCCGGAACGCTGGAAAGCAAGGTCGCCGGAGATCTTGAGGAACTGTCCCAAGCTTCCTAAGAAATCCTCCGCGATGACCACCACGTATGGGGATGATCGGGTGCCGTTCTCCAAATCGATGGAAACCGTCAATTCCCCAACTACCACAGATTGCTTCAGGGCGGTTCCCGTCGAGTTCCAACCGAATCGCAACGTCTTCGCAGTCGCATCCACAAGGCCGACCAAGCGGATCGTCGGCACACCGCTGCCATCGAAGGCGACCCCGCCATCGGGTTTGATTAGCAGCGCCGCTGTCGCATCCCGAACCGACAGTTCATTGCCACCGACCCGGAATGCCAAGCTAGCGTTTCGGGTGAGAGCCGTGATGTCACCCCGGTCCGTCTTGTAGGCGAAATCACCACTGAGCTCAAAAAACTCGTTGCCGCTCGGACCAATGAACGCCTGGAGATTAATAACCTCCAACTGCATGAATGGCTGGGTGCTGCTTCCAAACGGTACTTGGAGCCGCAAGGTTTGATCTACGGCATTGCGGCTGGCAATGGTGATTGATTCATCCACCAAGTGCCCGGTGTTATTGAAGTCAATGGTGACACGATCCACGTTCAAACGACCGATCACATCCGGCATTTTGAGGTAGATGCCCGATTCCTCGATCGACTGGCCCGGTTGCCGCGCGGCCGATGCGTGGAAGGCGATCCCCCCGGTTTTCTCAACCAACACCCCTAAATTGGCATTGACAATGCCGGCTCCCCAAGCATCAAAACCCGTCGTCACCTTGAGTGTGGCGGAAGAACTGGACATGAGGAAATCCCCATTGGCCCGGCGCTTGACCACATAATCTCCCTCGAGCTTCACGAAATTGAGCATCGTGGCTTTGAGGTCGCGGATATCTACCAAAGCCAATGGGGAACCCGGGAATCCATCGGCACCTTGAACACCGACCTTCACCACGAGCGGTTTGGCGACCTTCGCTGCCACCCGCTGGCTGAGGGTGAAATCCTGAGCCACACCGGTATCGTTGTAATAGACGGTGGTCTTTCCGAGGACGGTTTCCGAATCGAGCAGGCGTGTGCCTTGCAGCGTTGGGAACTCAAGAATCGTTCGCCCACGGCCGTTCTCAACCATGTTGCTCTGGAGAGCAATTCCGCCCTGTGGAGTCACCAACAGGGCTATGTCTGCCCCGGCGACACCAGCGCTGAACCCGCTGATACTCATGGTCAACCGGCTCTCAGCACCCGTGAAAGATCCATCGACTTCCAAGGCCAATCCACCCCCGGACCTCTGATAGAAGTAGGTCTGTCCCTGCATTCGGATGAGGCCCGAGACCTCCATGCCCACGTAGCCGCCAAAGTAATTCTCACCTAGAGTAATATTGGGCACCTGGATCGAGGTGGTCATGCCCGTCACAGTCGACCCCGAGATCGCGAGACCACTGGTGGCTTGACGAATTTGCACTAACCCCCGGGTGTTCTCGACGTTGCCAGCCGATTCGAACGCGAACTGGCCAATGCCATACACCCTGCGGTTTCCGTCCCGGTGCAACTCAACGGCGGCTTTAGAAACGACCGTGTTCCCCATCGTCACATCGGCAATCTGCACAGAGCTCTGGCCGTTGTACGTTCCCTTGGTTTCGGTGAACACCAGCTTGTAATGTTGGTAACCGACCGTGTTGGCGAATCGCACCGTGCTCGAGGCACCGCGACCGTCTCCCAAAGAAGTGTACCCCGCGCTCACTTCAACCCATGCGGTCCCGCTTGCATCCCAAGCCGGAGCGGACGCTTGAGTGGAACCGAACAGGGCATATTTGCTGGGGTCCCACTGCCAAATGTCGTTGTCAGTGCGAGCCGTCAGCGTCATGGAGGTAACCATGCTCACTTTCGGAAGAGTGAGAATGAGTCCAGATCCTGCACCCAGAGTGTTCAGGTAGCTGGTCGAGAAATCGCCGTCGGCGGCGTTGGCGGCTGGCTGGCTGTTCGTCGACACATCCGGACTGCTGGTAACCGTGACACCGGATCCCCGACGGAATCCTATAAACACTTTATTGCTTTCGCCGGTGACGATCCCGCCTTCCACATCAATAGAAACCAAGGACCAGGTGTCTTTTCTCCGATCACCCGACGCATCGGCGGACTCCCGGAACTCAAACACACCATCCAAATAGGCGAGGTCGTCGACCTTCACCACAACCCGTCCGACATTCACCGGTTCTTGGAAGAAATAGTCGGAGAAACCCATACCGACCTCGTCCTGATTCAAAAGGCCATCGATGTAGAGATGGATTTTATGATCGCTGCTCCCAGGTATGCGCAGGGTACGCAACCGGAGAATATTGCTGCTCGGATTGGCCGGATCCACCGACTCATAAAGATCATAGGTCAGGTCACCGTTTCTGAAAAGACCCGAAGCCGAACTGAACTTGTTGATGACGCCCCTGAATATCGTGACCTCTTCGCCCTCTTTTCGATCTACCTCGTGATTGAAGCCAGTCTGGAAGATCAAGGTTAATTGACTGCCGTTCAGGCTCACCTGACCGGCGAAGCTTACCTGGGTCTGCAGCAGTGAACCGTTGAGGTTGCGCCCGATCCAGATCCGAGAATCCTCCAGCAAACTCAGAGTTAAACCGGCCCATCCCCCATCGACACGATAGGCATCCGGGGAGTTGTAAGCTGCAATCTGAACCCCTGTGAGCGTCCCTGAAGAGTCAAATTCAGCTCGGCCCAGATCTCCCAAGAGGATGGCCCGCGTATCAGACGACGACACACTGATAGTGTCCGCACCCTCACCGCCGACGATGACCGATTGCGTACCCTTCACTGTCAGAGTATCGGAGTCACCCGTTGCCGAAGGCGCTGCTTTCACTTCCTTGAGAAGGTAGACAGAACTCTGGTCCGGAACTTCATAAGTGACCACCCCGGCGTCACCCATGACCACTGTCAATGCACCCACGACGGATACCACGTCCTTACCGCCACCGGCGATCACCACATCGTTGCCGGCCACCCCCTGAATGACGTCAGCCCCGAAGCCATCGGTCCCTTCCACTCGGATTATACCGCCGACATCGTCAAAGATAATTAGCCCATAATCTCCGATCAAAACGTCCCGACCCGAATCGGCCGTGAGGAGGTCGTCTCCAGACCCGCCGATCATCCGGTCGTCACCGCCATTGCCCCGGAGCACGTCATTGCCAGAGCCACTCAGACCCTTGATCGATTTGAGCAAGAGCCCTGTATCGAAAACAATCTCGCCATCGTCACCGATCAAAACATCACTCCTGCTGCCGCCGATTAGGGTATCGTTACCATTCCCTCCGATCAGGTACATCGATGCACCAACCAGAGAAGATGAAGCGATCATCGCATCGTTGCCACCCATTCCAGAGTTCAACACGGAGTACGTGACGGTAAGAGACACCTTTTTGTCAGGAGCTGTCTTAAGAGTAATCGAATTGCCATTGAGCGAGTAGGCCGTGGTCTCAAGCGCATTACCCGCGAGACTCACGACGGTCCGCCCAGTCTGCAGGGACCCGGAAAGTGCAAAAGACCTAGTCTGCGCACTGGCAAAGAATGAATCACTCTGGGAGGGATTGCTGGACAAGATCTCCAATTGACCCCACTTCGAGAACCAGAGCGTTCCCTCGTCTGCCACCACCGTGTTGACGCCTCCGCCCTTGATGGTGTCATCTCCCAGTCCACCCAAGATATAATTAACGCCGGACGCAGCCTCGATCGTGTCGTTGCCGGCGGCATTGCCAACGGTAGAAATCCGCGGCGCGAATGAACTCCCGGGAGGAACGGCCATGATCCCCTCGTCGCCCAAGATATAGTTGGTGCCTCCAAGAACGCGAATAATGTCGTCCCCACCGTTTCCGATGATGAAATTCACTCCGGATCCCCCAATGATCTCATCGTTGCCGGCTCCACCTTGGAGTTGGTTCTGTCCGTCGCCTCCCTCAATCCGGAATCGGCGACCGGCCTGGCTCCCGCCCACGATAATACTATCGTCGCCCGAGTCCCCAGTGATCACATTCATCAACACCGAGCTACCTCCGTCCAAGTAGTAAGTATCGTTGCCGCTACCGCCGTGGAATTCGAGTTGCGATACAACACCCTCGCCCACGTAGATCGTCGAGTTGACCACAGGCCCATTGGCTAGGCTGTTGACCACGATCTTTCGCACACCCTCGTACGTTTTGACACGGCCGTTGTACACGACCATGACTGTCTCCGAGCCATCCTCTTCGGTGCTGACATGGTTGACCAAATAGGTCGGGTTGAGATCGCCTGAATTGTAGACGCGAGACCCGCCGTTCTCGATGGTTAGGTGCAACTCTCCGTCGCCGCCAGCAACAGACCCATTGTCCATGACGTTGCGGCCATCCTTCGTGGTCGCCAACCAATTCGGATTGGGTTTCTTGTTGATATACCCAATTTGCCAGGTCTTCTCTACAAACACCGTGACAAAGAGGAACTCGACCTCCGCCTCTGCATGAACCAGCACTCGACCATCATTGGAGTTGAAAGCGACGTCAGCATTGAGACTGACGCTGACACTTAGGAGGAATGCCTCACCTTGGAGGGATGCCGAGAATCCTAATTCCTCCATTTCCGCGACATAGTACAACTTAGCGGAAATACTTGAATCGAAACCGAAAGCTTTATTCCCGTACTTCGCCGTACCATCGATCGCGATTCCAAAGGATCCGTCGGACTGCATCCAACCCGCCAAGTTGACGGAAGCTATCCCGAAGAGCGTCGCTTGGGCTTCGAAACTGAAGGCCCACTCTCCACGACCCAGATTAACCTCCAACGGAACGTTCGGACCGATTGCATTCGCCCTTCGCTTAAAAGTCCCACCGATTTGAGCCGTGATGGACACGTCGAAGCTCATCACTTCGATGATGGTCAAACGACCGTACAGGTCCAAGTACACCGTTTTCGCCCCAACAATCTTGCCGGCCACTGAGACATCCCGATTCATCGTATTGATGAATAACTGACCACTGGCCTTGATCTTAATGATGTCCACCAAATCGGCTTCCACCATGATGTCTGCACCGAGAGCGATACCTTCACCGGTGACCTCTGCACCGATCTTAATGTCCACCTCTGCAATGCCCGCAAGGCTGGCACGGGCATAGCCATCCATGCGGAACACCTTCGACTTAGAGTCATAAGTGATGGCGAGGAGAACTCCTGCATCCAGAACGTCCGCAAAAATGATCCGACCCTCCAACCGAACCAAGACCCCCGGAGTCAGATCGAGCGTCGTCCGCTCATCGAGTTTCACCGTCTGGCTCGATCCGGTGGTATTCACTTCCATCCGCAACTGACCCGAAATCGAGAGCCCGATGGTAGCGCCCAAGGCCGGACCTGTGGCTAATTCCAGACGGAGCACGCCGACGAGGCCCCTTCCACTGATATCGACATAAGCATTGACCTGAACTTGGCCAATAGGTCCTAGCGATAAATAACCGTTGAGGCTCAACGTGAACCTCGTTTCCGACAGAAGGAAATAAAGATTACCTTCGATATCAAAACCGTTTCCGATAGTGAGCCTTCCATAAGCTCGAATCAGCACATAGTAGCCAGCCGGTTGGTAGGTACCATCAATGTTTTTGGCAGCTCCCGATACCACCACGGTTCGACTGGTGATCGGTGTCGTCAGCCGTTGACCGGTTGTAGGATCCAACTTCGGAGTCCCGTCGTCGTTGATAGCCGGCACCTCTTCGATACGAGAAGTCTCAATGACGTTCCCCTTTTCATCCCGGATCGTCTCGAACGCGGGATTGCTCTGCGGGATGGTGAAGACGACATCCCGACCGAAAGTGTTGAGCTGGACCATCGCCTGGACATCCAGTTGGAGCCCTTCGATCCCCGCGGTCAGATTGCCCATGAAACTGCCAGCGAATCCGAACTTCCCGCCTTGAACGCCCAGAAAGAACAACGCTGTCACGTTGAGCGACAACAATGGGGAACTGCGCGGGCCGAAGGTCAGGCGACCGGAGGCGATAATGGTGAAGCCGGTGGTATCGATGCTGATGGAGAAACTGGCCGCGATGCGGAAGATCTCGGTGTCATTGAACCAGAAGGCACCCACGCCCGAAGCTACCACCGATAGGCTACGCGCCCGAACGATCTGGTGAATGTCCAAGAACTCCTGGCAATCGTAGTTCACATCAACGCGGGTGTTGCCCGTGATCGGATTCAGCAATCGCACCGTCGCATTGTAACGATCCAGGATGTAGTCACCCGTCTTGCCCCCGTCGGTCGATCCAACGAGGATCTGGCCGTCCTGAATCACGGCCAACCGGCCACTTGTCTGCGGTGTGTGGCTCAAGTAGAGCATATCGAAATCGCCCGGCGACAAGATGAATGGATCGCTCGCGGTCAACCCCTTACCTGTGGCCATGCGAAGGTCAACCTTCTGATCTACCCCGGTGGTATTCACGGTCAAGGTGAGGCCCGCCTGAAGGACTAGACCATAGGCTTCTAGTTTCTTAAGACCGTCGCCGGTGCTGAGCCGCAGAGCGCCGTAGATTTCAATACTATCCGGATCGAGGATCAGGCCGGGCCTCGGCGGTTTCACTTTGATGGTCAAACGGCCGGTCGCCGCCCCGAGCACCCCCAGTTCGGACACCTCAAGATCGGCCGTCGCATCCAATCGGAAAGTCACCGCATTGGCATCCGCAAAGAAAGTCATCACCAACTGGCCGCTCAGTTGGATGAACAACAAGTCACCCATGATGTCGGCACGGGCTCCACCAGCCATCAGTATTTGGAATCCAGCGGGTTCATCGCCAGCGGCGTTCGGATTGGCGGCTGCCTCACCTGTGACAGGATCACGGTACAAGACATTATAAGAATACTCGACAACCACCTTTTGGCGGGCACTCGGAGTATTGGTCAACTGCAATTTATTTCCACTGGTGACCTTGAATTCGTTGGACGGCAACTTCTGGGCGTCCACCGTCACGGTCAATGGAACTGTCGATGAGACCTTGCTATCCAACAAGTAACTCTTCGTCAAACCATTCGCATTGAACGTTTGCTGGGCTGATTGACTCACATAATACTTCTCCTGCAGGCGCTCCGCCGTTATTCGATTGCCCAGACTGTCAACGAGGGCCAGATCGAAGTAACCGTACAAACTGAGCCCGCCGAAGTCGCGCCATGGCTTTCCAGGCAGATCCAACAGGAAAAT
>CAINWP010000264.1 GCA_903854475.1 uncultured Verrucomicrobiota bacterium | reverse complement strand
TATTGGGAGGCGAGAGGCGGTAAGCCCCAGCAGTCTTTCAGTCAAACGGACGAGCAGGTCGGGTAGATCGACCCGGCCTCGGGAAGCTGACGATCGCCGGCCTTGGGCCTTATCGATCTATCGCTCTGCGGATGGCCCGAGCCAGCGCGACGGCACCGGGCGTGTCGCCATGCAGGCAGAGCGTCTGGGCGGGCACGGCGACCCACGGTCCTTCGAGGCTCTTCCATCCGCCGGTCTGCCGCCATTCGCGGAGGCGCTCGGTGATTTCCCGGGTGCGGGTCAACAGCGCCCCGTCTTGATTCCGGGGCACGAGTTGGCCATCCGCGCGGTAGGCCCGGTCGATGAACCCCTCGACCCACGCTGTGATTCCGGCTTTGTGAGCCAGCGTCAGTACGAGGCCTCCGGCGCGCGAGTAAATCGTCACCTTGGGGAACCAGCGAGCCACCGCCTCGACATAGGCCCGGCCGAGGGCGTTGTCGCTCTCCACCGCATGATACAGCGCGCCGTGCAGTTTGATGTGATGCAACCGGCTGCCCTGCCGTCGGGCCAAAAGATCCAGCGCACCGACTTGCTGGAGCACGAGTGTCTGGAGTTGCCGAGGCGACAGGGTCACCTCGCCCCGTCCGAATTCTCCGGCCACTCCGGGGTGGGCCCCCAGCCGCACCCCGAGCGCCTTCGCTTCGACCACCACCCGCTCCATCGTGAGCGCATCCCCGGCATGCCCGCCGCAGGCCACATTCGCCGAATTCACCTGCCGCAACAGCGCCCGCGTCCGCGTCCAAGGCTCCCCCTCGCCCAGATCGCAATTCAGATCCCAGCTGGCCGTCGATCGCATTGCCCGATGGAATCAGAGAAAGGAACCGCGAGCGACTCCGGGGCTCGAGACGTCATGGACGACGTGGAGAGGTTGATCCCGCGGAGATCAACGGGTTCTGCCACATCAATCCGGGAAAACGCGCGAAGTCGCTGTCGTTGGTGAACAGCGTCGCCCGGTGTTCGATGGCGTAGGCGGCCAGGATGGCGTCGGAGAGGACCGGGCCCGCCGCCATGGCTGCGGTCATTAACTCCATAACTCGGTTGAAGTGCAGTGCACCGGGGACGAGGGTCCGCACCTGAGGCAAATCCATCCAACCTTCCACCACTTGTCGCGCATCGATCAAAGGCACTCGGGCTGCACCGAGTCTGGGATTGGTTGCGATGCGCACGAACCCGAAGGCGATCTCCAGCGGTATCCCGATTAGTTCGTCTCCGTTCATCGCCTGTTCCCACCAACCACGGGCCGCCCCATGTTGCGGCGTGTGTGGGTTGTAGGCGTAAAGCAGCAAGTTGAGATCGGGGAGGATCACGACCCGAGTTCGAGGATTGTGTCTTCATCTTCCCATTCGGCCGCGAGCCGGTTGAAGCTCTGCCGAGTGAGTTCCGGGGGGAAGGGGGCCGAAAAGAGGGGTTGAAGTTGAACCCCGCTCGGTCGGCGTCCTAAGGCACGCTTGATCGCCTGATTCAACACCATCTTGAAGGACAGCCCGGTTCGCTGGACCTCCTGTCGGAGCAGTGCCTCCGTATCGGCATCGATCGTGATCGTGGTCCTCATAGTTAGCACCGTGACAGCAGTGTCGATGCTGTCAAGATAGCAAAATCTGCCCCCTTAATTTCGATCGGCAGATCGGTTTTCCCGGACGCCCGTGATACCTGGGTCTGACGGGTTCGGCAGTTTTCTGGCCGAAAAGCGGACTGTGAGTAGCCGAGAATGTCCGCACTGACGATGGCCGTTAGCCACTGGCTTTTCGCTCTGCTGCGGGAATGATTGGTTCCCGATAAGCGCACCCCAAGCTTTCCGAATGGCCCAACCCGGCCGGCTTACCCGGTGGCCTTTGCGAGGATGAAGCGGACAGGTTGGCTAGTGCGGCGCTGCACGAGACGGGGTAGGTCGCGGGGATCGATCCAGCCGATTTTAGGGTAGCCACCGAGGGTCGGGCCGTCCTGCAAAGTGACGATGGGTTGGCCGTCGGAGGGCACTTGGATCGAGCCCGTCAGCACCGGTTCCGAGATGAGTGAGCCGCCAGTCCATGCGAGACCGCCTGGGGACTGCGGTCCTGAGGAGGCATGGGGCGGTCCAGCGAGCGGCCTCAAAGTATGCCCGATCGAAGGCATCGTCGGCCGGTTGGAGCCGCTCTGGGCGTCCCGATCGCTCCGAAGTCGATACCCCATGCGGTCGCATTGGCTGGTGACACGCCACTCGGTTTCGAACAGGCGGCGTTGGCTTTCTGCGTCGAACTGCTCCCACTGTGGACCCGGCCAGACGCGCAGTGGGCCTGTGTCGCGATCGGTGACCCATTGGTCGGGTGAGACGCCGCGCGAGGCGACACCGGCGGGTGGGTGCCAATCGCCCGCAAGATTCCGCAAGAGCAGGTCGCCGGATCGCAAGGTGTGACCGATGCCCGCCCTCGGATTCGTGCTGCGACTGCCCAGGAATGCGTTCGCTCGGAATCCGCCCGGCATCGCCAGATACGTCCAGACGCCGGAATCTCCGGGGCCGAAGTCGAGCGACTCGCCGGCGCGGACACGGAAGGCCCGGTAGGGAGCCTGTCCCCGCGAATGCGAACCGCCGCACACCGCGATCCAGCCGTCGCACAGGGCCTCCAGGCGTTGGCCTTGCAGGCAGAGTTCCAGCACGGGGGCGTCCGGAGAATTATCGAGCAGGCGATTGGCCCAGGCAGCGGTGAGCGGATCCATCGCCCCGCTCGTTGGCACGCCGAAGCGCCGGAAGCCCTGCCGACCGGTGTCTTGAAGGCTCATCCCGAGACCCGGTTCTAGGATTCGCAATACGGGCTCGCCCTCCGAGGAGCCGGTTCGATTCGCCCGGGCGGTTGTATTCAGGGCCGCGTCCGAAGACCTCGGTGAAAGTCCGCCTTCGGACGGACCCGAGGCTTCGGTCCCGGGAGGTCCGTCGATCGGCACGAAGCGCACCCGGTCGCCGGCCCGCAATCGGAACATCTTTTCAAAGTCGGCGGCGTGCGGATCAAAAAGCACCGTGGAGGTCTGGCCGATAATGTTCCAACCGCCCGGGCTGGGGATGCTGTAAATACCGGTGTGGTCTCCTCCGATCGCCACGCTGCCGGCCGGCACCCGTGGGCGAGGGGTGGCCAGTCGCGGAGTGGCCAGCGCGGCATCCAAGCCTCCGAGGTAGGGGAACCCGGGCGCGAAACCGAGGCAAAGCACCCGGTAGCGGCCCTGATGATGGCGCTCGATCACGGCCTCCGGGCTGAGGCCGGAGTGATGGGCTACGCGCTCCAGGTCGAGGCCGCCGTAGTGAACGGGGATCTCCACGCAACGCTCGGGTTCCTGACTCGCTGGCTGGGCGAGCGCCTGCTCCACGAGGCGCTGTGCTGTGGCCCAATCGAGGGGGCGGGCCACGGGGTGGAAGTCCAGTAGCAAGGTGGTGGGGGCGGGGATGATCTCACGTATCTGAGACCCGCCTTGGGAGGCCAGCGAATGGGCTAAGGCCGCAGCCAACGACCGCCCCTGCAGGAACGCCGCCTCATCGGCGCGCTCGGCGAAGCGCACACACCAGGCGTGGGATCCATAGGCGGTCAAGGTCGAGACCATTTGCATCGCTTTGAACTTCCGGCCCTGGCCGAGTCGAGTGTTTTGTTCACCACTGGCGCCGATTCTCCCCAGGGCGGCTGCCGTCGGTAAGTCGGGAATTTCGTGTCGATGAGCCCGATGGCTTGGGACAGGCTCATGGGGAAGGTGTGTGGGTTGGGGACATGGGGTTGGGGACAGGCTGTCCGTGGCGGGGCAGATACGGATTATAGACCCGATTATGGGCTTGGGCTTCCGGCTTATCTGGGATCCCGGGCTGGAGAACCGTCACTCATCCCCTTGATTCGTCGAATACCCACGCCGGTTTCTCGCTATGTTCAGTGGTTTTCACACTGTCACTGACAGTTGGTTTTTGCCCCCCCCCGGATGTCGCCCAATGACTCCTGGGTAGGGACCGATCTCCGAGCGGTCCGCCCCTGCGACGGTCCGTGTCTGCGATGATGCTATCTCTGCGACAGTCCTATCTCTGCAGCGGTCCGTGTCTGCGGACGCGGCGCTTTCGGAGAAATCGCCCTACCTCGGAAGTGCTCAGGTAAGGCTAAGTTTGTGGAAAGACCCAGGTATGTAGCCCAATG
>CAINWP010000263.1 GCA_903854475.1 uncultured Verrucomicrobiota bacterium | reverse complement strand
TTCACATCACCGCAGGCGGCCAGGGTATCAATCATGGCCTGGTTGATCTCGCGCATGAGCGGGCCGAGACGATCTTTGACGACACCGTGGAATTGAACGCTCTGCCGAGTCGTGAGGCGCAGGGTGTTGTTGGCGCGCTGGGTAGCCAGGTCATCCAAGGCAATCCACTGCCGGGCGCTCAAGACTCCGCCGGGAATGCGGCCGCGGATCATCCAGATGTACTGCTTGCCGCTCTTGCGGAGGTCGCGGTCGTCCTGCTGGTAGATGCCGTGGAACTTGAGGAACTGCTCGTCGTCTGCCGAGAAGCAGGCGGCGGCTGTGTCGGCAAGCGTGGCGGCGATATTCCCAGCCAAGGTCGGGATCGCCGTCTTCAGTTCTTCGTTGCGGCTGGGCTTTTTCTCAGGGGTGGCAGCGGTGCTCATTTCCAAAACGCCTGTTTTTTCGTGGAACGACAGGCGCGGACATCATCGCTCATGGCGGCTCCGAATCAATCGCGGAAAACACGAATACCCGATGTTTTCAGTAGGGTTTCGAGGGTCTCTAAAAACTGTGGTGGAACCCTCGATCCGCGAGAGTTGAGTCTGGGGGGCAGCGGATATCGCTGGCGGGGGTAACGCTGTTCCTGCCGAATTTCGGTTTGCCGCTGGGGACGCCCGTCCGCCAGATTGTCGCCATGCAATCGACGTTCACGGGGCCAGTCTATGTGGTGGGAGACAACATCGACACTGACCAGATCATCCCGGCCCAGTTCCTTAACTTGATACCGACGATTCCCGAAGAGTACGAGAAGCTGGGTGCGTACGCGCTGTGGGGGCTGCCCGATTCTCTTTACACGACACGCTTTGTGAAGGAAGGCGCGTTGGACACGGAGTTTCCTATCATCATCGCGGGCCGGAATTTCGGATGCGGCAGCTCCCGCGAGCATGCTCCTATCGCGATGGGTTCAGCCAACTGCGAAGTCGTGGTGGCCGAGAGTTACGCTCGCATCTTCTTCCGGAACTGTGTGGCGACGGGTGAAATTTATCCGGTGGAAACGGAATTTAACCTTCGGGACCAGTTCAAAACGGGCGATGTGGCCACAGTAGACATCAACACCCAGACCATCCTCCATCACGGGACCGGAAAGAGCTATTCGCTCAAGTCCCTGGGCGAGGTCCGACCGGTGATCGATGCGGGCGGGATCTTCGACTACGCCCGCCAGAGCGGCATGATCGCGCAAAAGGCCTGAGCCTAGGAGAACTGAGGACTGGGGATCCCGCCACACGCCGTGCCGGGGTTTTCTTCAGAGGCACGTTGGCGGTGGGGCTCTGCGGGTCAGGCCCTGCCCTCGCAGGGAACGTAGGGACAGGCTCGGCGTTCGCGCGGCCGCGCGAGGGGGATCAGGATGTCAACGTTCCTATGCTCGCTCCGGCCCCGGCCCGCTGCCGCTGGTAACCTCTTCAGGCATGGGTTCGTCACCCTTTTTGGGAAACGAATCTACCGCGGGGGGCACGGCGCTGGAGCGTCGTTATTTCGATGGCCGTGCTCCGGCGGCTTCGAGGGATCGGAGGACGGCGCAGAGGGCGTCGAGGCGCGGGGTCGGAATTTTAGCACGGCGGGCCTCGCGCTGGGGTTCGTAGAAAATGGCGTCGAGTTCCATCGGTCGACCCATCTCGAAGTCGATGACCGTGGACGGTCGATAGGGACCCATGGAAACGGTGCGGATGAGCTCGGCGTCGGCGTGGGCGGGGTTGATGGGATGACCCAGGGCGGTGGCAACGGCGATGGTCTCGCCCATGAGGTCGCGGGCGAGGGCGCGCCAGGCGGGCGTTTGCAAAACATCCTGGGCCGAGAGCGCTCGGCCAAGGGGTTGTCCGGGCTGCCATCGCCCGTGCGAGACGCTGTCGAGGCCTGCCGAACCGGCGACGCCGAGACCATTGAAGGCAATGTTCCAGACGAGCTTGCGCCAACGGGCTTGTAGCAAATCAGGGCAAACTTCGCAGGGAATGCCCGCCGATTCTAACACGGCCACCAGGGAAGAGGTGCGCTCGGTGGGAAGGCCGAGGTGTTCACCGAGCAAAATGGTACCGAGGTCGATGTGACGAATCTGTCCCGGGGCCGTGCGGTTGAGACTGACCAAGCACAACCCACCCAAGACTCGTTGAGGCGGTACGATGCGGGCTAGGGCATCCTCGTTGCCGAGGCCGTTTTGCAAGGTGAGCACCGCAGTTTGCGGCCCGACCCAGCCGGGAACCAGCCGGGTAAACTCGCCGTTGGCGGTGGTCTTCAGGGCGATGAGGACCAGGTCGACCACGCCCGCGGACTCGGGCACGCGGACACAGTTCGGCCGGGCGTGAAACTCGCCGCCTCGGTCGCTAACGACATGGACGCCGTCGCGGGCCACGACGTCGTGGTCGGCCCGGAGTTGGAACCACACCTCGTGTCCGGCACGGGACAGCAGGGCGCCGTAGTAGCTGCCCAGCGCCCCACAACCAATGACGGCGATCTTCATCGCAGAATAAATACAGCTGGGAAACTCACAGGGCCGCGACGATGGCCGCACCCATTTCGCGGGTGCCGACGCGCCGGGCACCGGCCTCGCTGGCCGAGAAAATGTCGCCGGTGCGCAGGCCTTGATCGATGGCCTTACCGACCGCGGCATCCACGGCATCGGCCGCCGCATTGAGCCCGAAGCTGTAGCGGAGCATGAGGGCGATGGAGAGGATTTGGGCGATCGGGTTGGCGAGGTCCTTGCCGGCGATGTCCGGGGCGGTGCCGCCGGCGGGCTCGTAGAAGCCAAAGGTTTGCTGGCCATTCGTCGCACCGAGGCTGGCGCTGGGCAGCATGCCAAGGGAGCCGGCCAAGGCGGCGGCTTCATCGCTGAGGATGTCGCCGAAGAGGTTCTCGCAGAGCAGCACGTCGAACTGGGTCGGCCGCAGCAACAACTGCATGGCGCCGTTGTCGACGAACATGTGCTCGAGGGCCACATCGGGGAATTCAGGAGCGATGCGGGTGACCACCTCGCGCCAGAGCACGCCGTTCTCTAGCACGTTGGCCTTGTCGATGCTGGTCAGCTTCTTGCGGCGCAACTGAGCGGCCTTGAAGCCGACGCGGGCGATGCGCTCGATCTCCGAGGTGGTGTACACCATAGTGTCGATGGCGCGGGTCTGGCCATTGCCGAGGTCCTCAGTCTTCTTGGGCTCGCCGAAGTACAGGCCGCCGGTGAGTTCACGAACCACGAGGATGTCGATGCCGTCACCCTGGCGCTCAGGACGCAGCGGGCAGGCGTGGGCCAGGGCCTTGGGCAAGCGCACCGGGCGGAGGTTAGCGAAGAGCCCGAACTCCTTACGAATGCGCAGCAGGGCGGCGCGCTCGGGGCGCTGTTCCTTCGGAATGGTCGGGTCGCGGTCGGGCAGGCCCACCGAGCCGAACAAAATGGAATCGGAACGGCGGCACAGCTCCAGCGTGGCGTCGGGCAAGGCCTTGCCGGCGGCGTCGATGCCAGCCCAACCGACGGGCGCCTCGGTGACGTCGAACTTCAGGGAAAACTGGTCTCCCACGGCACGGAGGACGCTCAAGGCCTCCCGCATGACTTCAGGGCCGATGCCATCGCCAGCCAGCGCGGCGATCCGATAAGTATTGGAACTCATGTGCGGGACGCAGTGTGTGAAGAGCGGGCGACGCGGGAAAGCGCGTTTATGAGCCTGCAATCGGATCGATGCCCAGACGGTTTAGCGCAGCACGGAACCCGGGTGCCAGTCCTGGAGGATCCGGGCCAGGTCGTCGGTCCGACGTCGGGCGGCCTCGCCCGTGGGGTGCACTAGCGAGTCGGCATAATCTTCGCGCCGCGTGTTCACACCCATCGACGGATCCGGGAGGATCGGCACGATGCGACCCACATCCGCAAGGAACCGCTGGTGGGCCTCCACCATGGCCGGGCGGTCTGCTTCGGATCCGTAAAACCACGGAATGGCGTACGCCACCGATATGCCTTTCTGATCGCACTCGGCCTTCAGGTCGGCAAGCCAAAGGCGGGCTTCCGGCGACAAGGCCACCGGACCCGGACCCGGCGAGGGCACCTCACGACGGGCGGCCACTTCATGCCAGCCCCCCGGGCGGATCTCATCGATGCCATAACGATACCACGGCTGCCGCAGCACTGCCTTACCCAGCAGGGTGAAGAGGTGCTGGCCACCGGGCCGTAATCCCAAGAGTCGGCTGGGCCATTCCCAAGATCCCGGCTCCTCCCACAATTGCCAGGTGCCGTTGGCGGCGGCGATTTGGACGCCGAGCGACTTCCAGTTGATGGCACCGGTCAGGATTCCCGGCTCGATCGTCAAAATCAGTCGATCCCCGGGACGGGCCCAGTCCATGGCATAGCGGCCGAGGAACTTCGCGCCCGCGCCGGCACCGAGACCCAGATTCAGGACATGCAACCCATGCGCCTCGCGCATTTGCACTGGATCAATGGAGGTCATGCAGCCCGAGCCGCCGACGAGCAGCACCCGGTTCGATGACGACAAACCCATCGCCCACGCGCGCTTGGCTTCGTGGACGCGATGAAAGAACGCGACCTCGGGGTTCCAACGGAGCGTGTACACCGCCCCCACTGCCCACGCCAGAACTGCCGCCGTCAGCACGGCGAGCGCCAGGCGCGGGACCCGTGAGGGAACGGGCTGTTCAGAAGGCGAAGTAGATGAAGTCATTTTGATCCCCCGGTGCCAACCACACGGTCAGCACCACCAACACCACGAGCACCCACGGACGCACCAATAGCGAATAGGGTTCTCCGCCGCGGCTGAGCGAACGCCACTCGGCCAACAACGTGAGGGCGCACAGTCCCAATGTCCCTCCCAAGGTGACGAGGTCTGCCGCCGTGAAGGAGGCCTTGAGCGCCGCCAACGCGGCCGGTCCATAAGCCGCAGGCTGGGCCAATGTCGCCAGCTTGGCCCACAGCACCGACGGGTTGGTTTCGTAAAAGAAGAGCCAGGAGAAGGCGGCGATGATCACCGTGCCCAGCCAGCCCAACGGTGCCGGGACGCTCACCCGGGCGGTGAGCCGGGCCGCGATCAACCAGAGCGCATGCAGCCCGCCCCAGAGGACGAAGTTCCAACCGGCCCCATGCCAAATGCCAGAGATCAGGAAGACAACCGCCACGTTGAAGGCCCAGCCCCGCCCGCGTCCGCCGCCGAGCGGAACGTAAATGTAATCCCGGAACCAATGGCTCAAGGTGACATGCCACCGACGCCAGAACTCCGCCGGGCCCGTGGCGCAGTAAGGGCTCAGGAAATTGAGCGACAACCGGATCCCCAGGCATCGGGCGATGCCCACGGCGATGAGGCTGTAGCCGGCGAAGTCGTAGTAAATGCGCAGTCCAAAGATCCCATTGGCCAGCCAGATCTGATAAGCATTGGTGCTGGGTCCCCGATGAAACTGCCCGGCCAAATTGTCGGCCAAGGCACACTTGAAGAAGAGCCCCAGCGCCATCCAACGGAAGCCGGCATCAATATCGGCGGCCGACCACCTTAGCCGGAATCCCTCGATTTGGGGCAGCAACGCCTCCCGGCGCTCGATGGGCCCGGCCACGATTTGCGGGAAGAATCCGGCGAAATTGAGGAAATCAAACCAACGGGGCAGCGGGTCGCGCCGAATGAGCGTGTCCACTGCGAAACCCACCAACTGGAACGTGTAAAATGAAATGCCCGCCGGAATGGCCACCGTACCCGTCCAAGAACCCGCGCCGCCCCAGACATCCCGCCAAAGGAAGTCGGCGTACTTATAAAACAAGAGCGGGAGCAGTTGCAGGGGCACCACCGCCGCTAAGATCCAACGCCCGTGCGCAGCGGGCCGCCGGGAACCCCAGGCCACGCACGCGAACGTAAACACCGCCACACCCAGGTGGATCACGAAGGTCAGCCAACTGACCAGGCCCAGCAGGACCAACCCGAGGATCAGCAAGAACCAGCGATCAAAACGCCCGTCGCGGACCGCCGCCGCTCCACGAAATGCACTGCGAAATCCCGCGGCCACCAACAAGGCGGCCAGCAGGCATTCCCAGAAACGCAGGTCAGCGAAGTTCATGGTCCGTGAGGATCGGAGCAGGGACTCCGAAGCGGGATCGTCCCAGCGAGTCCGTTGCAAAAGTGCGGCCGCGTCAAGAGCCCGGAGCGGAAAGGGCCGACTGCGGGAAGACTTCCTCCAGAGACTCGGCCAAGGCGGACACCATCCGGCGCAATTGAGTCTGAGTGGTGCAATAGGGCGGCATCAGGGCGATCACGCTGCCGATGGGTCGGGTCAGCACACCCCGGCGGGCCATGGCCTCGCAAATGCGGATACCGACCCGCTCCTCCAGTCGGAATGGGGTGCGCTGGCGCCAATCGCGGACCAGTTCGATTCCGGCAACCAGTCCCACCCGGCGCACATCACCCACGTTCGGATGCCGCCAGAGGAGTTCTAACTCGGCCTGGAACGTCGCCTCGAGGGCCCGACGACGACGCACCCCGGCTGGGGCCGACAGCAACGCCACGCTGGCCAATGAGGCCGCCGCACCTAGGGCATTGCCCGTGTAGCTATGACCGTGGAAGAAGGTCCGGAAATCGGCGTAGTCACCGAGGAACGAATCGAAGATGGCTTGCGTCGTCAGCGTGGCAGCCATGGGCAAATATCCGCCGGTCAGCCCCTTGGCCAGAGCCAGGAGGTCCGGCACCACACCCTCATGCTGGGTGGCGAAGGCATGGAAGCGATCTCCGCTCCGCGTGCCCACGCCGGTGCGTCCGAAGCCGGTCATCACCTCGTCGGCAATGAGCAAGGCCCCATGACCACGGGCAATCTCAGCCACGCGTGCCAGCCAACCCTCGGGGTGGGCGATCATCCCGGCTGCGCCTTGCATCCGAGGCTCGACGATCAGGCCCGAGAATGGCCGGGCGCGGGCGCGGGCCTGATCAAACACCTTCTCCACGCCGGACACGCATTCCCACTGGCAACTCCGGTAGGTCCGAGCATCGGCGCGCTCGGGTCGGGCTCGATTGAAGGGACACCGGTAGCAGCCGGGCGCGGGAACCGACTCCGTGGGAAACAACAGGGAGGACCACGTCCGATGGAATAAATCAATTTGCCCCACACTGACGGCCCCGATCGTGTCCCCGTGATACGCACCCTTCACCGACACGAAGCGCGGTTTGCGGACCAACCCGCTGCGGCGCGTGTGCTCAGCAGCCAGCTTGAGTGCCGCCTCCACCGCCGTGGAGCCATCGTCAGAATAGAAGACTTTCGCGAGCCGGGGCTGACCCTTCGGTCCCCGCGCCAATCGCACCAATTGCTCGGCCAACTCCGCCGCAGGACCACTGGCCAGACCCAGGGCCGAAGTGTGCGCCACTCGGGTCAACTGACGTCGGATGGCCGCGTCAATACGTGGATTTCGGTGACCATGAAGGTTGGTCCAAATAGAGGCGTTGGCGTCGAGATACTCCCGACCCTTCACATCGCGCAAGACCGCCCCCTTCCCTTCGACCAACACGATGGGCTCGGTGCGCAACCAGTCCTTCATCTGGGTGAATGGATGCCAGACGTACCGGTGATCGAGTTGAGCCAGACGGTTCATCAGAGGGTCCATCCAGAAGGGGTGAGAGGAGTTTGGATGCAGGCCATGTTCAAGGCCTCCTCCAGACAGTCCAGGTCGGCCGCGCTGTGGGCAGCGCTAAAGGTGAGGCGCAGGCGGGCCGAACCCCGGGCCACCGTGGGATGACGAATGGCGGGCACCCAGACCCCGGCTGACCTCAGACGGTCCGCCAAGGCCACGGCCGCGGCCTCGTCACCCACGAGCACTGGCAGAATATGTCCGACGGACCCTTCGGATGGGGCGGAGCCCGACGGCTCTGGGAATGTCCGGTTGACCACACGGGCTCCCACGGCCGACGCGGATCGCAATTGATGGCGCGCCTCCTCACCGTCCCGAGTGATCATGAGTTCGAGAGCGGCGGTCGCAGCGGCGGCGGCCGCAGGAACAGGGGCTGTGGAGAAAATGAAACTGCGGGCCCGATTCACCAAGAGATCGATCAAGGACCGCGAACCGGCAATGAAACCGCCGGAAGCCCCCAGCGCCTTGCCCAGAGTTCCCATGCGGACTTCAATCCGCGATCCCAATCCCAGCTGCGCCGCGAGGCCACGGCCTTCCGGACCCATCACCCCGGTGCTGTGAGCCTCGTCGAGCATGAGCCAGGCCCCGTGCTGATCCTTAAGTTCAACCAGTTCGGCCAGCGGGGCCGAATCCCCATCCATGGAAAAGACGCTCTCGGTGACCACCAAGACTCGAGGCCCGCCAGAATCCTTGCGCGGCAAGGCGGAAGCCCATCGGAGGATGCGGTCCAAATCGTTGAGATCGTTATGGCGGAACACCCGCAGCTTCGCCCCGGAGAGCCGGGCCGCATCCACGCAACAGGCATGCACCAGGCGGTCCACAATCACCACATCGCCCGGGCCCACGAGGGCCGGGATCGTGCCAGTGGCAGCGGCATGACCCGTGGAAAACCCCAGCGCAGCCTCCGTCCTGAGGTACTCGGCGAGCGTTTCCTCGAGATGGTGATGCACCGCCAGCGATCCGCTGATGAGTCGAGATGCGGCCGAACCGGCGCCCCATTCGTAAACCGCCCGGACCGCGGCCTCTAACACGGCGGGATGCAAGGAAAGCCCGAGGTAATCGTTGCCCGCGAAGGACACCAACCGGTGGCCGCCAGTCTCCAGCTCCGACTTCGTGCGATGGTCCACCGGCCTGAGGGATCGCCACAGTCCCTGAGCACGCACCGCCTCCAAACGTTGGCACAGGGTTTCCTCGAACGGCTCGGGCATGGGCAGAGGATGGCCGGAAACCGCCGGCCAGGTCACGCCCAACGGTGAATCCGGCTGTCGAGCGCGAAGACCTGACCGGAGATGTTGTGGGTCGTCAGTAGGAAGCCAATGAATCGGGCCACCTCGGACGGATCGTTGATGCGACCCAGCACGTTGGCCTGTGCGTAAGAGCGCATCACCTCCGGATCCAACGACTCGGTCATGGGTGTGGGCAGCACTCCCGGAAGCACCGTGTTGATCCGAACATTGTGCGCCGCAAACTCACGGGCCCACGAGAGCATTAGCCCATTGAGTGCCGCCTTGGATGCGGCGTAGGCCACCTGGCCCGCGGACCCTGCCTGGCCTGCGTGACTACCGATGCTAATCCAGTGCCCGCCGCCCTGCCCTGCCAAGAGAGGCAAGGTGGCCCGGGCCAATCGCCGGGCACCGTCGACATTCACCGCGAACACCGCATCCCAATCCTCGGGCTGCGCTCGGGCCAACAGCGAGTCGCAGGTGATGCCAGCCGCATGGATCACCGCATCGATCCGACCCCAGCGCTCCAGCGCCACAGCGGCCGCAGCAGCACAAGAGTCGTCGCAGGTGACGTCAAGTGCCACGGCTTCGACTCCGGGGATCAATGCTGGCAATGGAGTCTCGTGCCAGCCCGCCAGGACTCGATGACCGACCCCGGCCAGCTCAGCAACCAGCGCCTGACCCAACCCGCCGGCGGCCCCGCTGACGAGGACGGTCTGAGGAATAGCGATGTTCATGGGCTGGGCTGCAAACTAGGGCTCGAGGTGAGGCCAGAATTGGAAACAGGCATGGAAGATCCAGGAGCGATCCATTCCCAACGGCCGCCAATCATCGTGGCACCAACCGACCCACGATGATGGATCAATGCTTCTTCCACCGTCGACACTGAGCCGCCATACGGGATCACCAGAAGGTCGGCCAAAGCGCCGGACTTAAGTTCTCCCACCACCGACTTAAGGCCCAGGGCACGCGCCGGATTCATCGTTACTTCGGCGAGGATCTGACGCGGTGATAAACCCGGGTCATCGGAGGCCAACGCCCGCAATTCGTCGATCAGCGACAAAACCGGAGCTCCGTTGCGGGAGGCCTTCGTGGAGGCCAGGCTGTCGGTGCCGATGCAAATGGGAACCCCCGCCTCCGTGAGCGCCTCGCGCTGAAACCGAGGGTGACTAAAATACGCGTGCGAACGCGGGCAGTGGACCACGGTGGCACCTCGGGCGGCCAGACGAAGGGCATCGTCGCCCCAGAGGCAGTTGACGTGAACGGCCATCAGGGGCGAGTCGAGCAAGCCGTACCGATGAAGGTGCTGGATTGGGGATCCCAGTCCGCAGTCGGCGCTGGGCCGTTGATTCTCCAGCCACGAAAAAAGCGATCCCCGACGGTACATGAACATGTCGAACTCCGGCTGGGACTCCGCGACATGGCAGGTGATGCGCCAACCATCCCGGCGGGCCGCGTCGGCAATCACCCTCAGGAGTTCTGGCGACGTCGAGTAAGGGGCATGCGGTGAAAGCCCAACGCCACCCCGGTTCGGAGGCAAGGACTTCAGAACGTCTATAGCCTCGGCGAGAATACGCTCCGGCTCGCGGCCTGAACGAATGCCAGTCATTTCCAGAAAGGAAAAAATGCGCAGCGGGGTCGCCGCACGCAGGCTGGCCAACTGATGAGCGCGCGTCTCGATGTTGGCGACGGTGGTCGTCCCGGTCTCCAACTGCTGGCGAGCCCCAAGCAGCCACGAGGCCTCGAACTCCGCATCGGTCCATTGGGACTTGAGGGTTAAGATGCCCTTGATCCAGTCCGGGAATTCCCGGGGCGGTGTCAAAAGGCCCGTCATGGCCGTGTAGTCGAGATGACAGTGGGCATTGACCAGCCCAGGAAAGACGGCCACATCGCCCAAGTCGGTCACCAGGCCCGCGGCGACTTGCCGGATTTCCCGAATCTCCGACCACGGACCGACGGCACGGATCTGATGCCCGGAAATCCAAACCGCGCCGTCGTGGATCGGCGGCGCGGTGACCGGAACAACCGTTCTAGCTCGCAAGATCACAGGATCAGGCGGGCTCAACGCGGCGACGTTCCTTCAGGCGGGCTGCCTGCTTGTGGGTCTTGGCTTTGACCTTGCTATGCCGAGCTCGCAGCTGCGCTTGGAGCTTCTTCACTGCGAGGTCAATGGCTGCATAAAGATCCGACTCACGATCCTCAGCAAACAAATCGTTGCCGCTGACACCGATTCGGATCCCGCACTTGTACTGTTTCTCTGGCGAGTGGGCCACATGGTCTCGCTCCAATGTAACCCGAGCATCGATCAACCAACGGTCAATGTGCTCCAGCTTGTCAATTTGCTGGAGCACGTGCTGCTCGATGGCGTCGGTCAGGGTGACATTGTGAGTTGCTAGGATGAACTTCATGCCACCCCAAGGTGGCGGACGAATTCCGTGATATCAACCCGACCTTTATCTCGGTGGTCGCACCGAGTGAACCCCTCCACAGGCACAGACTTCTGACGGGGTTACTCAGCACCCGTCGGCTTCTGCCGCTCGAACCATCCGTAGAGCACGGGCAACACGATGAGGGTCAGCAAGGTGGAACTGAGGATGCCTCCAATAACCACCGTGGCTAACGGTCGCTGTACCTCGGCTCCCGCGCCCGTGGCCATGGCTGTCGGCACGAAACCGAGCGAGGCCACCATCGCGGTCATGAGCACCGGTCGCAAGCGGCTGACAGCACCGGACAAGACGGCCTCCATCACTCCCAACCCCTCCTCACGGAGCCGGTTAAAGCAACTGACCATCACCATGCCATTGAGCACAGCCACGCCACTCAGGGCGATGAATCCGATCGCAGCCGTGATGCTGAAGGGCATGCCCCGCAACCACAGCGCCAAGACACCCCCGGTCACCGCCAGCGGGATTCCGGAATAAATGAGAAGGGCCTGACGGAGGCTGCCAAAGGCCATGAATACGATGCCAAAGATCAGCAGAAGCGTGGACGGCACGACAATCATCAGCCGGGACCGGGCCTCCTGAAGCCGTTTGAATTGCCCCCCGAACTCAATAATGTAGCCATCCGGCAGTGTCACCTTTTCCCCTAGAATCGCCTGAGCTCTGCGAACCCACCCTTCGATGTCGGAGGTGTTCAGGTTGACCATGAGCGCCACCCGGCGACGACCGCTCTCGTGGCGGATCGGCTGCACCGACTCCAGGGTCGTGAGTTCGGCCAACTGGCCCAGTGGAACCATGCCCGATTCACCCACCCGCACCGGCAGCGCTCGAATCTGAGCCTCGTCATTGCGCAAGTCACCGCGCAACCGCACCACGATGCTGTGAGTATGGGTCCCATGAGCGAATTGCCCTACTTCCTGACCCGCCAGCGCCACTGAGACCGCCTCATTGAGGGCGCTCGCCGACAAGTTCCGGGCCAGAAGAACCTCCCGGCGCGGATTCAGGTTCAGCATGGAACTGCGACCCGCTGTCTCATGTTCAATCTCATCGTGCCCGGGCAAGGGTTCCAGGAGCTCCTTGATGTGGGCGGCGATGGTGTCGAGCTGGTCGAAGTCGTTGCCGAACACTTTGATGGACAAGTCGGCACGGACACCCTCCAGCATCTCATTGAAACGCATCGAGATCGGTTGGGAGGCAATGGCGGTGGTGTTGGTGAATGTCGTCTCGATGTCCTGACGGATGAGATCCACCAACTCATCCTTGGTGGCCAGACGACCGTCGATCTTACGCCAAGTATCCCTCGGTGCGTAGGATAGGTAGAAATCGGCCTCGTTGGGGGCCATGGGATCGGTGGCTACTTCAGCGGTTCCAATCCGGGAGAAAATATGGGTCACCTCCGGGAAGCGGGATCGGATGCGTTCATCGGTGCGCAACTGATCCTGAACCGAATCGTCGATGTTCTGACCTACGGGTCGAAACAAGGCAAAGGTGGTAGACCCTTCATCGAGGGTCGGAACGAACTCCGCGCCCAACCGCAGGAACAGGACCACAGAGGCCATGAACAGCACCACCGCTCCACCGGCGACCCAGCCACGGCCGGCAATACCCAGCGCCAACACCCGTGAATACACCCGCTGGAGCCAGCGCATGAGAGCGTTTTCTGTCTCGCTGACCGATCCGCCTAGAAAGAACGACGCCAGCACGGGCATGAGGGTCATGGCCAAAACCAGCGCGCCGCCGAGGGCCAACATCACCGTCAGGGCCATCGGCTGAAACATCTTACCCTCCACCCCGGTCAGCGAAAGGATCGGCAAGTACACGATGGTGATAATGAGCACCCCGAAGAACACCGGTGAGCCCACTTCACGGGCTGCCGCGAGCACCGTGCGGTGACGCTCCTCGACCGTGAGAACCCGACCCAACTGATGCTGGCGATGGGCTAACTGACGGACGATGTTCTCCACGATCACCACGGCCCCGTCGATAATGAGACCGAAATCCACGGCTCCGAGACTCATCAAATTGCCGGAGATCCCGAATCGGGCCATGCCGATCATCGCGCACAGGAACGACAGCGGAATCGCACACGCCACGATCAGCGCAGCGCGGAAATTGCCTAGAAGCAGCAAGAGCACCACGACCACCAGCACGGCCCCTTCCGACAAATTACGCTTCACGGTACCCACGGTGCGATCGACCAAGTTAGACCGGTCATAAACTACTTGGACTTCGATCCCCCGGGGCAGGCGCGCCTGGAGCTCCGCGATCCGGAGTCCTACGCGGTGGGCGACGATCCGGCTATTCTCACCCATGAGCATCATCACGGTACCTAGCACCGTCTCCTCACCATTCTGTGTGGCTGCACCAGTCCGGGATGCCGCATCGATACGGACCTCGGCCAAATCGCGAACCCTCAAGGGCTGAACCGCGCCGGCATACTTCACCGGTAGGTCGCCGATCTCGGCAAGGGTGGTGGGTTTAGTGGCCGCCCGGAATACCAACTGGCGTCCCCCGCGATGGATGACACCCCCGCCGGTATTCTCGGTGTTCCGACGGATCGTCTCCGCCAACTCGGCGAATGTCAGGTTGGCCTCCCTCAACTTATCCGGATCCGGCTGGATGACAATTTGTCGGCTGAAACCACCGATGGTGTTGATCTCAGCGACCCCGGGCGTGGAACGCAGGAAGGGCTTGGCGATGAATTCCTGGGTTTCTTGCAGTTCGAGCAGTTGAGCAAAGGCATCGGCGGGGCGATGGGTGGCATCGGCCCTCCACGACAAGGTGTAATAGAAAATCTCGCCCAGACCGGTAGAAATGGGAGCCAAGGCGGGGTCGGCTCCCGCCGGTAAACGATTCCGGACCGATTGGATGCGCTCGGCCACCAGTTGGCGGCAACGGTAGACATCCACGCCATCCTCGAACTGAAGAGTGACCTGCGAGAGCCCGTACTTGGTGAGCGATCGCAGTTCATGGAGCTGCGGCAGTCCGGCCAATTCCTGCTCGAGGATCCGGGTCACCAGCACTTCAGCTTCCTCGGGTGCGAGGGCAGGAACCTGCGTGTTGATTTGAACCTGCGGCTGGGTGATGTCAGGAACCGCATCGATCGGCAATTCACGGGCCGACCAAATACCCGCGACCAATAATGCCATCGTCGCCAACAAGACCACCGCCCGCTGGCGCAGGGAAAATTCGAGGAGGCGTTGGATCATGGCTGGGCCGGTTGAGTGTTCGAGGCGCGGATCAAATTCAGACCCGTGACTTGCTCCAATTCCAACAGCGCAGCCAGAGCCTCCCGGCGAGTGTCTAGGTGGGCTTCGACCGCATCGAGGTACTGCTTCTGAAGCTCGACATAAATCGTGGCCGGAACCGCTCCGAGCCGATAATGACGATCGGCCAATTCGGCGGCCGACTCGAACTGGGACACCACGTCAGACCTCCAACGGGTCAATTCGGTGAGTCGGGAATCATAACCGCGGCTGGCGCTGACCACTCGACGTTCCACCTCGCGCCGGGCAACGGTGAGGACTGCGGAGGCCTGTTGCCGCTTGGCCTCGATGGCGGCGATGTTGGCTGTACGAGGACGCCACAATGGCAACGGGAAGGCCACGCCCACACCCACGATCCGGTCGAAGGTACTGCCATCCTGCCCCATGGTCATCGGCCCCACTTCAAAGGCGGGCCAGCGCTCATTACGAGCCAAGTCTACCCGAAAACCCTGCTGGACCAACTCGGCAGCGCGTGTGCGTAGCTCGAAATTATTGGTGTTCGCCGCAGCCATGAGGCGATCGAGAGCCGGTCGTTCCGGCAAGTCGGGAAGGTCCCGCTGGACCTGAAACGAGGCCTCAAGGGGCGCTCCCCGGAGGAGGTTCAGACGCACCCGCTCGGCATCCACCGTCAGCGCGAATTCCGAAGCCCTGCGGCGGAGCGTCAACTCCGTCGCTTCGAGGATGCGCACCTCCAACTGTGGGGCGATGCCCGCGGGATCTCGCTGCACGAGCACCTCGCGCAATGCCCGGAAGCGATCGGCCACCGCGCGGGCCACGCGCGATTTCTCTTCGGCGCTGGCCAATCCGAATGCGTTCTCACGCACCTTGCCTGACAAGTCGCGACGGAACGCTTCCAGGCCGAGGGTCGCCAGAGCGACATCCTGATTGGCGATGGCTTTTCGCAACCCCAGACGGCCAGGCCACTCAAAACTCTGTCGCACCGAAGCCGACCACATGGCTCCCTCGCCAGCCATGGAGTGGTCCAGGTTCTTGCTGCGAACTTGACCCGCCTGAAGTTCGGCCTTGGGTAAATCGAGTCGACCCGCCAATCGAGTGGCCGCCTTAGCTCCCTCGAGCTGGGCCTGGTAAAAACCAAGTTCGGCATTGTGTTCCAAAGCCTCGGTGACCAGGGCTTCGGCGGTGATCCCCACCGGAGATTCGGCGGCAGAAAGGCTAAGGACAGTGGCGATACCAACCAGAGGGCCAAACAGCCGGAAAATTAACGAGTTCATGAGCAATCAAACGAATGGAGTGCCGAGCGAGAAACCGTCTTCGGGCCACGACTCGGCGGATCGCAGCCCATTGAGAAGCCACAGATTCCAGACAAGTAGAACCGGTGGACTGGAGTAAACCGTCCGATCGGCTCAGCAGCGGAGCACGTGGATGCGACTAACGCTGAGAGAAGGCGCCAAAGTCGACTGAACCCCGATAGAGGCCTGACGGTGCGGCCGGCTCGATGGAGCAACGGCAGGCAGCGGAAACGCAGTAAGCACTAAACCAGTCGCATTCCGAGCAATCGAATCACGGATGGAAGCCTCGCTGGATCGAGCAGCCAGACCGGGATCTCGGTCCAAGTCGATGACATGGTCACCCCCTGAAGTGAGGGAGTCCGACGCCAGCGAAGTCAGGAGGTCGGCGATCCAGTCGTGGGAATGAATCCGATCAGGATGTTGAGCCGAACGGTCATGCCCTAGAATCACAAAAAAACCCTGCTGCCGGGATTCAATGCGAACCGAATGTTCCCCATCAACCACAGCCACTGCCGCAGTACAAAGGGTCATGAACCAACCCATGCCACCGAGATAAGAAACCAATCCGAGCAAGGCCAGACAACGAACCCAAGGTCCGTGATGGGAGCTTTTTGAGCGTCCAGCCATGTGCGCAAATCTTTCTTCGGCATTCCCCGAGACCGCAACCCCTCATTTGCCAAAGAGTCCCCATCAACGCTCCCACGGAGCCCTAGCAACTACGGCGCGTAGGAGTCTCAGGCTGGAGTCTTCCACGACGACACTCGGCGGCAGCGGGACCGGGCCGGAGCAAGCTCTGGATGCAATCAAACCCACCCCTCGCGCAGAGCGCAAAAGCTCCATCCTTCACTGAGCTTCCTTGCGGGCGTAGGCTCAGTCCCGCTGCCCCCATCTCGCGTCCTTAAGATGCACCGAGTCGGGAACTTGCATCGACGCCGTTTATGAGTCTGAGTCAACCCCTTCGGGTCGCGACTCCAACATGGCTCCCATCTTGAACCTCTCCATCGGGCATTGGGCAGGCTTCTGTGCCTTCGTCCTTGGCGCATTGGCGCTGGACCTTGGCCTGTTCCATCGCAAGAGCCGGGAGGTTCACGCACGTGAGGCTCTGGTCTGGACGTTGGTCTGGGCTGGCTGCGCCTTCCTCTTTGGCACCGTGGTAGCTCCCCGAACCATCCAAGGATGGGATCCATCGACCTCGGCACTCTTCCTAACCGGCTACCTAGTAGAGTTGTGCCTCTCGATGGACAACGTCTTGGTCATCGCGTTGATCTTCACCTACTTCGGAGTCCCCCAGCGGTGGCAGCACCGAGTACTGTTCTGGGGCATCCTTGGGGCACTCGTGCTCCGAGGCGGGATGATCTGGTTAGGCAGTGAACTAATCCAAAGGTTTCATTGGACCCTCTACATCTTTGGAGCCTTCCTGCTCATCACCGGCGCAAAGATGCTCCTGATCCAGGAGGATGAAAAACCACCCGATCTCTCGAAAAATCCTGTCGTGCGATTGTTACGTCATTGTCTGCCCGTTAGCACCAGATTCGATCAAGAGCACTTCACCACCCGCTCGAACGGACGCTGGATGATCACCCCGCTCGCCGTGGTGCTTCTCGTTGTGGAGACGACCGATGTGGTTTTCGCCCTCGATTCCATCCCAGCCATCTTCGGCATCACTCAAGAACCCTTCCTAGTCTTCACCTCCAACATCTTTGCCATCCTGGGCCTTCGGTCCCTCTACTTCGTCCTCGCCAGTGCGATGGGGTACTTCCGGTATCTGAAGAAAGGTCTAGCCTTAGTGCTCGTTTTCATCGGAGCCAAAATGCTGGCTGAGCAGTTCCTACTGAAGCTCCTCGGAGACCAGCTCAAGTACGTTTCGCTCGCAGTGGTCATGAGCCTGATCCTGCTCTCCATCTTAGCCTCGGTGCTCTCCAATCCGCATCACCGCCAGGGCGGAAAGGGTTCAGCAGCTTGAATTCTCGCTGGGTCATGGCGACCCCTCCTCCCGAATGCGTCGAAGCCCTGCGTCGAGAACAGGGACTCTCTAGCTTGGTATCTACCTGCCTGGTCAATCGAGGAATCGTAACCACCGAGGCTGCCGAGGCCTTTCTCGACCCGCGCCTAAAATCCCTGTCCGACCCGATGGTCCTTCCCGACATCCGTTTGGCGATTGACCGACTATTCCTGGCCCGGGAGCGGAACGAACCGCTAGTAATTTTTGGGGATTACGATGTGGATGGCGTCACCTCGACCGCCATCCTGACAGAGGTCTTCACCACGCTGGGATGGCAGTGCTCCCAGTACCTACCTCACCGCCGAGACGAGGGCTATGGCCTGAGCCAGGCCGGCGTGGAAAACTGTCTGGCCCGTCACCCCACTTCGTTGCTGCTGGCCGTCGACTGTGGCTCGACTGCGGTAGAGGCGATCGGCTGGCTCAACAGTCGCGGGGTCGACGTCCTAGTTCTCGATCATCACCAACTCAGCAACCCATTGCCACCGGCTCTGGCCCTAGTCAACCCATTGCGTTCCCCGGAGGCGGCCATCGCCCCGTTCTGCTCCGCCGGACTCGCCTTCAAACTCGCCCACGCCCTCGTCAAACACGGACGCGAATTGGGCCTGGGTGGATTTGACACCTACAACCTCAAGACATTGCTCGACCTCGTGGCGCTGGGCACCGTTGCAGATCTCGTTCCGTTGATCGGCGAGAATCGCATTCTGGTACACGCCGGGCTAGAGCGCCTCGACAGCACTTCGCGATTGGGATTGCAGGCGCTCAAGCGGGTTTCACGGACACGCAGCCCGATGGGAGTCTATGAGGTCGGTTTCCAACTCGGACCTCGTCTCAACGCCGCCGGACGCCTGGAGACCGCGGAAGACGCATTGCGGCTGCTGCTCTGCGACCGTGAGTCCGAAGCCCAGAGTCTGGCCGAAGTGCTCGACCTGCAGAATCGCGAACGTCAAGAGGTCGAGAAACGTATCGCCCAAGAAGCTGGAGAACGCGTACGGAACCGCTTCGATCCGCAACGCGATCTGGTCATCGTGGAGGGAGATTCCTCCTGGCACATCGGAGTCGTCGGTATCGTCGCTTCCCGTGTGCTACGTGAATTCAACCGCCCAACCCTAATTCTGGGCGGTGATGGGACCCTCTGGCGCGGATCCGGCCGAAGCGTTTCCGGGTTCGACCTGGCGGGGGCTCTTCGCGATTGCTCCGACCTGCTGGAGAAGCATGGAGGGCATGCCATGGCCGCCGGACTCTCCATCAACCCGGCGCGACTAGAGGCCTTCCGCCAGCGCATCAATGATCTGGCACGAGAACGACTTCGCCCCGAACACCTTCAGCCCGAGGTCCGCATCGATGCATCTATTTCCCTGCGATCCTTGAGCCTGCCGGTGGTGGCCGATCTCCGACGCCTGGAGCCTTTCGGCATGGGCAACCCGGTGATTCAACTCGCTGTCCGAGGCTTGACCCACGCCCGCCTACCGCAGCGCCTGAAGGAACAGCACTGGAAATTTTGGGTTACCGACGGAGGTACGCCGATCGAAACTGTCTGGTGGGGGGCTGGCGATCGCCCGGTTCCCGAGGGGCGTTTCGACTTGGCCGTCATCCCTGAGGCCGGCGACTACGGAGGCCGGCGCTTTCTGCAACTGCGCCTCATCGACTGGAAGCCCTCAGATTCGGCCTAAGGGCAATTTCTCTGCCTCGGACACTCCAACCGAGTCATTGCCCACATCCCTCTCCTGGACTTATCTATCTGGACCATCTGGAAACCCATGACTGCGCCCATCGATCTTTCCCACCAAAGCTCGTTCACAGCCAACTACCGGACGCACCGAAACCTACCCCCCTTGGCAGGTCTTTGCTCCTTCGCTCAAGCCGAACGCCCCGGGTTGTCCGTCGATCAGAGTGTGCGGCGTCTCAAGCGTCACTACTACGTCCTGCGCCGCATCCACGGCATCCTGACGGCGCGAATTACCGCTGAGCCGATCTACGAACTCAAAATGGCCTGGAGCCATCAGGCGTGGCTCTGTGCCGAACAAGTCAGTGCGCTTCGAGCTCGGGTCGGTGAAATGCGCGAACCTCCCCTCGGCTTAGATAAAGTCCCACACGAAGGCTTGGCTCTGGCATTCGATGAACTTCAGGCGGCCCCCCGCGACCTGCTACTCCTCGGATTGTACGAGATCGTCTTGCCTGCGTTGTTGGGTACAATGGCCGACCACGCAGCCAATGCCCATCCCCTGGCCGACCAACCCACGGTGCGTCTTATGCGCATCGCCCAGCTCGATCTGGAGGCACTGCATCATTACGGACGCAACGCCATCTCCAGCCTGGTCTCCGGCGACCAACGCGCTGCTGCGCAACCTGCATTGAGCCTCCTGCGACAGGCCATAGCCGCAGCAGGCGGTTTAGATGGCTCCTCGACGACCGGTGCGGATATGCCACTGCCGGCGCGCCTGCATTCCGCGCAGCCCTGGCAGTATGATCCTCGGCCTCAACGGGATGAACGTTTCCCCGATCCCTACAACATGGGGGTCAATGCAGAAGTGTTTCTCTACGATCCAAAGCAACCGGCCGAGGCCAAGGTGCTGATGATGTACTACAAGCGGCTCAGAGAAATCGACGTGCCGGAAATGATGGCCAGCATTATCACTCAAACACCGGACAAGCCCTGGGGCTACTACCGGGACATGAGCCGCCAACTCTGGGATGAAGCACGTCATGCGATGATGGGCGAGGTGGGCTTCACCAGCGCCGGCATTGATTGGCCCAATCAGGTGGCAGTGAATTTCACTTGGTCCCTCGGGTTAAATACCCAGCTCACTCCGAAGGAGCGGCATGCCGTACTGTACTTCATCGAACAGGGGCTCATGCCCAAGACCGGCAAACGGCACGAATGGGAAACAGCCATCATGGCGGGGAATCCTCTGGCGGCAACTTTCCAGGATTTCGACTGGGCCGATGAGGTGCTTCACGCACGCGTCGGCCGTGACTGGTACGTCTCCGATATGCCCTCGCCCCATGAGGCTGTGGCCTACGGGGATGCCTGCTGGAGCAAGGTCTTAATGAACTGGGAGCGGTGGCGTTCGGAGGGTTTCACTCAGCATTCCAATTGGTGGACCGGTGCCTACACCCAATATTGCGAACGCCACGGCAAGACCCCCGACCCGACCGCCGCTCAATTCGCCGTGAGTTATGAATCCATCCGAGCGGACTTGAGAGACTTGGCTTTGGCCTCGGGCTAAAGCCGTCCTGACAGGGAAAACCAGTGAGCTCAGCGCCCCACCCAGAGTTCATCCCAAAACAGTGCCCACTGCCCCAACGACGCTGGGGCTATCAAACCACCATGGAAAATTCAAGAAACCCGCAGTTTTTGGCTTTGGTTTGATCGCGTCTAAAGCCGGAGTCCCAGAAGTCAGCGTCCGCGTTGTAACCACACCAAAAGACCTCCCTGGGCTACCGTGCAAAATCCTAAGGTGATCCACAGGGTACGTTCCCAGCCGGATAATCCCCGCTGAGTGGGTGCAGCTAAATGAAACCGGGCGACGGTCGCGCCGAGTGAAACGGCGTCACCCCACCGCAAGATAGATTCGCGGACAGCGACTCCGTTGATGGCCACTACCGAGTCACCGAGACTGCGAATCGTCAGGCGTCCATCGGGGCCCCGCTGAATCTCGGCGTGTCGGCCCCATACTCCCGGGGAGACCAACACCCAACCATTGGTGGGATCACGACCAATGGTTAAAACATCGCCGCTCCAGGCATGACTTGATGAGCCAAGGAGGCGAAACTCGAACATCTAAAAAGGATGCTGCGCGCCGCTGACGGGTTCCAGCCTGATTTTCCAAACGTTATCTTCTACCGTCTGCTACCGGTGAAACGAATTCGGTAGATCAGAGGATGCTACGAACCACTTCGATGCGGTCTCCCGGATACAAGGGGACATCTAATTCCGGTTTCTTCATCGCCGCCTTGCAGTCCACCATGACTTGCTGGCCGTTGACACGGGTGACGCGAACTTCGCGACGATTGGCGTACTCTGTGAAACCGCCGGCCCGGTTGATGGCTTTGAGCACCGTCATTCCCCCTTCGAAGGGAAAAGAACCTGTCGACCGTACCTCTCCGCCCACAGAAACCGTGCGACCCAGCACCTGAACGTTCACCGACAGACGCTTGTACATCTGTTTCTTGACCGTAAAAAGGTCGCGAATGTCCTTGGAAACATCGGCCGCCATTTTCCCGGCAACCTGCACTTGCTCCCCCATGTGAATGGTAACCAACCCAGTCTCCGGTACCTGAATCTCTGTCGGGGCGATGGGCACTGAGGCTTCATACATCACGCGAATCACATCGCCCACAGCGATGCGGTCGATGCTGAACCCGCCGTTGGTCCCCGCAGCTAGGGCAACCGGTGCGGTTGCCGCGTTGGCAGTCTGAGGAGTGGCCTGTCCAGTACCCGTCTGGCAACCGCCCCAGAGAACGGCCATCAGCAGCACAAACGCACACATCCCGTTTTGACCGAATCGAAGCATCATGTTGATAAGTTCGCGGAGTTTATAGGCATCCAGATAGATGCTCAATACTTGGTGTCCTTGCCCGGCTTTATTTCAGAACCCTTGATCTCTGAGCTGGCGACGTTGATCTCGGCGGGCTTGGCATCGGAACGCTTCTTCTTGGACAACTTGCGCTCACCATCCGGCTTACTATCTTCACTCTTAGAATAGTAATCGTAGTAATACCCGCTATAGTAGTAGTAGTAACTATCTTGACTGATGTTGATATTATTCAACACCACACCCAAGAGGTGACCACCGACCTTCTCGACCATTTGCTTGGCGCGAAGGGTCATCTGCTGGGGGTATTTGCGGTATTGGACCACCAACACAGCCATGTCTACCTCACTGGCCAAGATGGAAGCGTCACTGACGCCCATGATCGGCGGTGAATCGAAAAACACGAAGTCATATCGACTCTTTGCTTCAGCGATGAACTCCTTCATGGCCGCTGAATTGAGGATGCCGATGGAGCTACTCGGCAGACGCCCCGAGGGCAAAAAGTCGAGAGACGGAACCGGCGTCGTCTGAATTACTTCTTCGAGGCGGTTCTGCTTCAGCAGGTAGTTGGTCAACCCCAGATTGTTGGCAACATTGAGAATCTTGTGGAGGCTCGGACGGCGAAGGTCGGAGTCTACGATGAGCACTCGGTTGCCGTTCTGAGCAAAGACGGTCGCGAGGTTAAAGATGGTGGTAGACTTGCCCTCGCCGGCTCCGCCGGAGACGACGGTCATCGTTCGCCAATTTGTGTCCTTACGGGAGAACAGAATATTGGTCCGTAGGACTCGATAAGCCTCGGCATGCGGGCTATCAGCTCCCTCAGACATGAGGGCTCCAACATTCTGGGGAATTACCCCGAGCACCGGCGCCTGCAATGCTTGCTCCACGTCATCGATGGTCTTCACCGATGTGTCGAGGTATTCGATGAAGAAGGCTAGTCCAATTCCAAGGATCAAACCAAAGACCACGCCGATGGTGATATTGACAGCCTTCTTCGGCCGGACCGGGTTGGTGCCGGGAAGGGCTTCGTTGATGGTTTCAACAGCCGAAGTGCTGCTAAGATCTCGGTCGATGTCTTCTTGGGCGACACGAATCTTAATGCCGTCGCGAATGCGGCGGGCGCTCTCGAATTCGTTGCGCTGGACGATGTATGGCCGGAACCGTTGGGTGTCTTGGGAATTTTTTTCGATGGTCTCTTGGAGATAGGTCTTCTGGTTTTCCATCGCTGCCTTCTCGGCCTCCAGAGTGGAACGCATGCCGCTGAGGATACCCTGAACTGTCGCGTCCAACTGCTCATCAAGCTTGGCGATTTGAAGGGACCATTTGATGACCTCCGGATGATCGGGGCCGAAGTCTGGGCTGAGTCCAGAAGCTTGACGCGAAGCGAAATTACGAGCCGAAATCAGAGTGTTGAGCTCGCTGGTAGGATTGGCTACCACAAGGGCGTTAAGCAGTCTATCCCCCTTTAAGAGACCCAACTGTTCAAGCAAACGGTTATTGCGAGTGATCCGCGTCTGGTAGTCCTGAATGACTCCGGTCATCCGCGAAAGTTCCTGAGCTGAAAGACCCTGAACTTGGCCAGAATCCGCGATTTCTTCAGGTACCTTGAGTTCAATCCGAAGCTTGTCCATTTTCTCGCGGGCCTCGGAGACTTCCTTTTCGTAGCCAGCCAACTTGTTGGTCAGAGCCGCCCAAGCCAGATCACTGCGCCCAGAACGGTTCTTGTTACGGTAATTGCCGTAGATCTCCGCGATTTTGTTGGCAATACTGGCGGCTAGCTCGCGATCTTCGTTGAACGCCGTAATCTCGATAATGGCCGTGTTACGGAACTGAGTGATTTCCAGCTCACGCGACAACGCCTCGTAAGCGTCTTGGATAGCTAATTCACCGGGCATCTTTTCGCGCTGGGCGTAAACGCGGGCCAATTTTAGACTCTTGATGACCTCGTTGAGAATCTTCGGAGAACGAATGACTTGGAACTCTGTCTGAAGAAAGTACTGGTCGAAGGCTGGCGTCATCGGACCGCTACCCATCATCAACTGGGTGAGCGGGGTGTCCTTTTCCACCTTCATCCGCGCCAGCGACGAGTAGGACTCCGGCTGGAATTGGGTGATGACCGCTGTAGTGATAACAACCAACAAGAAGACCGCCAAGATGACAGCCTTACGAATACGGATAATCCGCCAGTAATCGAGGAAGTGGAGGTTGGATTCCTGCGACTGGGGTGCCTTCGATACTTCCATGTGCAAAAAAATAGGAGGCTAGAATGGATGTTCCAGCCTCCTTCGCTAGAGTTAGAAAATCTTAGTAGGTGAAATTGACGCCCAGGAACACCCGGTTACGTGAGAACTCGCGAAGATCGTTCACAAGATCGGAATCAACGCGGTCGTAAGCGTAAGACACACGAGTCGAGATATTCTGTGTGATGCGGTAGGAGAGACTCACATCTGCAGAGGCGTAGCTGTCGCTCTTGCCATCGATTCCCGAACCGCCACCGATGAAGTTGCCCATCTGGTAGAGACCATTAATAGAACCCACCAACTTCGGGGTGAAGCTGTGCGAGACACCGATACGAGCAGAGGTGGCACTGCTGCCGCGGATCGGATCCAACAACAGACCGTTGCCAACGGCATATAAAATACCCACATCGGTTGCCGTCAACTGATGACGCACACCCACGGTCAACGAAGAGCCGGGCAGAAAGCCATAGGACACCTGACCGTCAACATAAGGCGAAACACCATCGCGACTCTTGACGCCGACCTCATCGGCGAAGTCGTTGTACTGGATACCACCACGGAGCGAACCTGTCAGGTTGGCTGCAAAGTCGTGATCGATGGTCGCCGCAACAAAGTGCGAATTGACATCACGAACCAAACCAACGTTGGGAATTCCAAACCGCTCTGGGCCATCATAATCGGTGACCCCGTACTGGTAGAACAAACCGACGCTAGATTTGGGAGTAACCTGATACCGCACATTGGCCGACGGGAGATACTCCACGCGGTCAAGCGAATTGGCGAAATTGAAATCGTCGAATCGGAAAACATTGTTCCGGAAACCGGTGACCGCGCTCCAGTTCTCAGCGAGCTGGGAAGTGAAATCGAAGCCCGCAATGTTACGGAAGTTGGTTCCTTCAGCACGGAGGAACACGCCTGCGCCACCGGCACCATTTCCGAGCTGCTGAGGCTCCTGAGCCTGAGCGAAGCTATCGAAGAGGTTGATCTTGAAGCGGGTGTTGAAATTGTGAGTCAGGTTCGCATCCAACACATGGTTGTGGTCGACAGCCTTGGTGCGGTTTTCGAAATAGCGCAGCAAGTAGTCGTAGCGCAGTCCCAACGTGGTCTGACCGTCGTTGATCGGCAGGTTCAGGCTGAAGCCCGGGGTCACCTCGAAACCAAAACTTCCGACCTTGTAGTCGGCAACCGCACCCGGAAGATTGCTGCGAGTGTAGACGTTGTCGTTGTAGAAACCAGAAACGCCAGCCCGAACGGTCCAAGGCTTAGCCCCGCCTTCAGAGGCTTGAAGGGCCGTGGTGACCGCGAGGCTCGCAGCGCCGATAGTAAGGGCGCTCACGCTAGGAATGAAGTTTTTCATGCGAAATCCGTTTTTAGACGGCTCTGTCGTCGTTGGAACGCGGAGCTTGATTGCGCTCGGAGTTTTCGAGCTTCGGAGCTTAGTGTCAACCTGTTTTCCGGGTTTTCCCGAAAACATCCGATCTCACGAGTCGACCCAATCTGGCACCTCATCAACCAAGCTTTGGCTGGAATGCGGGGAAGTCGCAGATTAACTGATGCCGATCAGCCACCTGACCCCAAGAGGTGAGCGAGAAAACCTCCACCGGCGCCCCATCACCTAATCCGAGAGACAGCCGCTGATTGCAGAACCGCTGGCGGAGACTCGCTTCCCATTGGTCAAGTGTCTCCACCGGTGCGATTCCATGCCGACCAACCCAGGGCAACCACTCCCGGATTTGACTTTGGTGGCACCAAGACTGACGGACGATTTGATCGAAGGTTTCTGAGACTTCGACCACCAGGTCGGGGGCCGATTGGGGGCCGTCGCCAATGTAGCTATCCCAAGTGTTGAGGATTACCGGGGTTCGGATCCATCGCGCCTCGACCTGGCCCTCTTCAGGATAGTGGTCCACGAAGGCATGAGGAACGTTGATCATGTAAGCCACCCGGCGGACGGCATCGGCCACTGTAATGTGATCGGGGTGAACTCCCGCGCGGGTATCGGCCGGAAGCGGAGGGCAAAAGAGATAATCGGGTTCGAAATCTCGGATGCTTTTCCAAAGTGCAGCCAAAAGATCATTGCTGGGAAGTCGCGCTTCTCCGAAGGGACTCCCATCCGGGCGAGCAAGGCGTTCGAACTCGTACCCTCCGATGGCAGCAGCGGCCGCCTGCTCTTCTGAACGGATGCGAGCCGTTTCTTGGGGGGTTCGCCAGTGGTGGCCTGAACGCCCATCGGTGCAAACAAGGACCTTGGCTCGAAAATTCGCAGCGTGTTTGAGGCGGAACAGCTCGAAGGTGCCCGCGGCTACAAATTCGAAATCATCGAAATGAGCGTGAACGCAGAGTATTCGCATGCGGACAAGGGATCACTGCAGGATGGTAGGCGGTGAGGGATTCGAACCCCCGACCCAATGCGTGTAAAGCATTTGCGCTAACCGCTGCGCCAACCGCCCCACCGACCGCAGGGGCTTACTATAACCCGTCCTCTGGCACGGATTCAATCCGACAATGCAGAAGGATCAAGTGGGCCAAATTGAACACTCATCGGTTCTCATCCAAGGTATCGGCAACATGAGACGGTCGATGGAATGGCTGCTCCTAAGAAGTCCTCGGCCGACAAAATCCGAGTCCCTTCTGGTGAACTCCTGTTGGCCGAACCGAGCACCAAGGCTAACCTCGTGAACCAATGAGCCGGGCATTCCCGAATGGAGCCCCTCCGCCGGAGGGCAGCGTTTCGCAAACCCTCTCTTCCTCCATGCAGGAGTGGTTGGCTCCAACCTTGCCTGAAGAGGATTTCCTGCTGCCCCACCCGACCCTCGGAGCCCAGGCAGACCCTCGCCCGTTCCTAGAATCCCACCGTGATGGCGTGGTCATTGCCTTAGATTGGCCCGTCATCCTTGAGGCCGCTGAACTCACCCGACTGAGCAGACATCGCGACTTGATTGAGCTCGACCGAAATTATCCCGCACGGAGGGCGGGCCAATGGACCGAAGCCTCGTTCCGTGTCGGTCGTCGGCAATTGTCGCGACTGAAGGCCTGTCGCGATCTCCGATTGGTCCAGCGCTACTTGTCAGCCGTTGAGGACGGCCAAGCGCACGCTTGGAACCCAATCGTCTTTGGCGTGGCCCTGGCTGCGTTCAATTTGCCCTACCGATCCGGATTGCTCCATTACGCCAGCACCTTGCTCCGAGGTTTCGCCGAACGATGCCGCCCGCAAAACGTGCCGATGGCCGACTGGAGGGTGTGGATGGATTCACTCGAGGCGCCCCTTCCGGAGGCGGTCCAGCGTCTGCTCCCGTCGGCCTTCACAGCTCTGGAACCCCACTCTGGGGCAGTCGGAAGCTAAGGATCGTCGAGGAATCCCCTTTCCCGCGAGGCCACTTGAGGCTTTCCTCCGGTCCTCGTTATGCTTAAGGCCGGTATCGTCGGTTTGCCCAATGTGGGCAAGTCCACCCTCTTCAACGCAGTCACCCGCACCCGAAAGGCGCAGGCGGCGAACTACCCGTTCTGCACCATCGATCCCAACGTGGGCATCGTCACCGTGCCGGATGAACGTCTGGGGGTGTTGCAGAAAATCGCCAAGACGAGCGTCGTGATTCCCGCGGCCATCGAATTCGTAGATATCGCTGGATTGGTGAAGGGAGCCAGCGCCGGTGAAGGCTTGGGGAACAAGTTCTTGAGCCACATCCGCGAGGTCGATGCCATCGTGCAAGTGGTCCGCTGCTTCGAGGATGCCGACATCCACCATGTGGCCGGCAGCGTGGACCCGGTCCGGGACATCGAGACCATCACCACCGAGTTGGTTTTGGCCGACATGGAGTCGGTCAACAAGCGCCTCGACAAGGTCGGCAAAGATGCCAAGCGCGGAGACAAAGAGGCCGTGGCTGAACAGTCCGTCCTCAGCAAGCTCAAGCCGCACCTCGACACCGGCAAACCGGCGTTGACCTGCGAGTTGACTCCCGAAGAGCGAGCCCTCTCCAAGAGCTTCTGGCTGATGACCGACAAACCCACCCTCTTCGCCTGCAATGTGAAGGAAGACGATCTAGCCACCGCGGACACCAATCCTTATGTGGTCAAGGTGCGCGAGTACGCCAAGAACCACCTGAGCTGCGAAGCCACGGTGATTAGTGCTCAGATCGAAAGCGACCTGGTGGATTTGTCGGAGGACGAGGCCAAAGAATTCCTCACCGCCCTCGGAGTCACCGAGTCGGGCGTGGGTTCGCTCATCCGGGCCACCTATCACCTCCTCGGACTCCGCACCTACTTCACGGCGGGCGAGAAAGAAGTCCGGGCCTGGACCATCCATACCGGAGACACCGCGCCCAAGGCGGCCGGAGTTATCCACAGCGACTTCGAACGTGGCTTCATCAAGGCTGAAACCGTCGCCTACAAGGACCTGGTGTCCTGCGGCTCGGTGGCTGCAGCCCGCGACAAGGGTCTCTACCGGATGGAAGGCAAAGAATACGTGGTCGCCGACGGCGACGTGCTCGTCTTCAAGTTCAACGTGTAACGCCTGACTTGAGATTCAGAGGGCCGCGCTGGCCCTCACCAAAAACCGACTCGCTGCAGGGTTCGCCAGTCGGAGGCTCAACCAGCACACAGAACGGCCCGGGGCTAACGGAGAGGCATCGCCTCCCCACCGCCACCGGGCCGTTTTATTTGGAATGAGTGCCTGCTTGGAACGGACAGCGTTCGACCCTTACTACCCAAGCTCTCCGACTGAGTCAGGCGCCGACCACCCTGGAGAGCAGCATGTTCATGCGCTGAAGCATGGCACGCGGGTCTTCGAGGCGACCCGACGCCAGTCGGGCTTGGTCGTTCAGTTGCTCGGCTACCAGTCCTGCCAGGGCGGCATCGTTTTGGCGCAACTGGTTGAGCTTCACGATGACCGGATGCCTCGGATTGATCTCCAGGTCCGGCGCGGCTTCATCACCAGTCATGGCTTCACGGCCCATGGCCTTGAGGGTGCGACGCATGCTGGAGGTCATGTACTTGTCGCTGTCGAGGGCCACCACCGGGCTGTCCACCAGACGCTTGGAAGCACGCACTTCATGCACCGACTCGCCCAAGGTGAGTTTGAGCCAGCCAGACAATGCCGTCGCTTCGTCTTCCGAGAGAGAGCCCTCCTTGGAAGCGTCCTCCACATCCAACTCAGCCTTCTCGGCGGTCATGATGGTCTTGGACTCGAACTCACGCAGGCGATCCATCACGAACTCGTCAATCGGATCGTCCACGAACAAGACCTCGAACTTACGGGCGCGGAACACCTCGAAATACGGGCTCGCCTCAGCGGCGGCCCGGTCCTTGGCCAAGAGATAGTAGATATCCTTCTGTCCCTCCGGCATGCGCTTCACATAGTCCGCCAGCGACGTCTTCTTGCCGACCTCGGTGGCCGAAGACTCGTAGCGAATGAGTTTGGCGAGCGCAGCCTGATTCTCCCAGTCGCTCAGCACGCCCTCTTTGAGGAACCGATGGTACTCGGTATAGAAACCCTCGTAGGCGGCGGCGTCCTTCTCGGCCTCTTCGGCGAGGTGCTTGAGGAAACGATTGGTCAGCGCCTTACTCAGCTTGCGCATCAAGTCCGAGTCTTGCATCCGCTCGCGGGAGACATTGAGCGGCAAGTCCTCGCTATCGACCACACCGCGAACAAACCGCAACCACTCCGGGAGAAGCCCCTTCGGCTTGGAATCGATCAGTACCTTGCGGCAATACAGGTGAACCTCAGACTCCTGACGCACCATTCCGGGCATTTCGAGACAGCGCGAGGGCACGAAGAGCAACGCTTGGATGGCGATGGGCGCATCGGCCGTGAAGTGCAGGCGATACTTGGGTGCTTCGTTGTCGTGGGCCAGATACTCGTAGAACTCCTTGTATTCTTCTTCCTTCACCTCGTTCTTCGAACGGGCCCAGATGGCCTGCACCGTATTGACTCGTTTGCCGTCCAATTCGAGCGGGAAGGCCACGAAGTTAGAGTACCGCTTAACGATGCGTTCCAGATTGCCGGCTTGCGCGAACTCCTTGGCTTCGTCCTTGAGGCTGAGGGTGATCTGAGTACCCGGGGTGGCGTCCGGAGCCGACTCGAGCGTGTAGCCATTGCCACCCTCACTGGTCCATTTCCAACCCTCGGCGCCGGCCGCTTGAGAGCGGGTCACCACCGTCACCTGCTTGGCCACCATGAAGGCGGAATAGAAGCCGACACCGAATTGGCCGATGAGCCGGGTGTCCGGCTTCTGCTGCTCGGCCAACGCCTTGAGAAAGGACTTGGTGCCGGAATGCGCAATAGTTCCCAGGTTTTGGACCAATTCATCCCGGTTCATGCCAATGCCGGTGTCGGCGATGGTCAGTGTCGACTCCGCCTCATTGGCGGTGATGGAGATGGAGGGTTCACTGACGCCCGTGGGTGACTGCCCACTGGCCTGAAGGAAGCGAAGTTTCTCGCAGGCGTCGGCGGCGTTCGAAACCAACTCCCGCACGAAGACCTCGCGGTCCGTGTACAGGGAGTGGATGACGATGCTCAGCAATTGCTGAATTTCGGCTTGGAAGGAATGCTGTTCGGGCTGACTGATAGGTTGACTCATGGTGTGTTGAAAAAACAAAGATCCAGACCGTCATTGGTCCGGGCTACGCTTCGGCGAACCGCAAGCGGGAGCTAATTTTACTCGCTCAATCCAAGGCCGTGTCAAGGGAAGGACCGCTCGGACAACGGCACTTCCGAATCCGAGTTTGGCGGCCGATCAATCCCTCAAGGACTCACCAGACGCGGGCCCAAATCACCTTCAGGTAGCGGCTTTCCGGGCAATTAGACATCACCGGATGATCTTCGCCAGGTCCCGTGCGGTCGATGATCTGGAGACGGCGCCGAGTCCGGATCGACATTCGGATGACGATATCCTCGAACTCCTCGGCCGAGATCATTCCCGAGCAAGAGCAGGTAACCAGCAAGCCTCCGGGACGGGTCATCACCATTCCGAGTCCATTGAGATCTTCGTAGCGCTGCCGCCCCTCGGCCGCATCTTCATCATCCCGGCTGTGGATGAGCTTGGGTGGATCCAGAATCACCACATCCCACTGTTCTCCGTTGTCCCGCATCTGGCGGGCGTAACTGAACGCATCACAGTCCACCCAGCTAACGCGGACCTGATTGAGATTCGCGTTGCGCTTGGACATGGCGATGGCTGCCTCGTCCAAATCTACCCCAGTCGCCTCGGCGGCCTGCCCCAGCAACATCGCCGAAATGGAGAAACCTCCAGAATAGCAGCACAAATCCAACACCCGCTTGTCACGGGTATAGCGGGAAAGCTTCAGGCGGTTGTCGCGCTGATCACAAAAGAACCCGGTCTTGTGCCCTTCCTTGAAATCCACCTCATAGCGGATGCCGTGCTCCCGAATCTTCACCGCCCGGACAGGATCGGACTTCACCGTCGTGGGAGAGATGCCCTCGTTGCGCGCCACGGTGTCGTCCACTTCGAAGACGACCCGCTGAGTGCCCAAACGCGCATGCATGCGAGGAATCCAGGAGGCCAACCGCTGAGCGATGCCTAGGCTGTGAACCTGGATACTCAGAACATCGGCAAATTTGTCGACCACCAGACCACTAAGACCATCGGCATCAGAGTGCACCACCCGGAACGCGTCGCTCACCTCTGGCAGGCGCAGGAAATCGATCCGGTGGTCCATGGCCCGGTCGAGCAAATCTCCCAAAACCGACTCCTCGACAAAGGATTCTCCCCAATGGAAAAGCCGCAACGGCACCTTCGCGCGCGGATGCCACAAACCATTGCCACAGGGCGAACCCGACTTGTCATAAACGTGGACCCAGTCGCCCTGCTTTGCGCCAGAGGAGGCATCCCGGATCATGGCCGGGTACACGACAGGTTGTTGAGAGTGGTATTTCAACCAGACCCAGGGTGTCTTCCAATGCGTCGTATCCGCCTGTGGCAGCGCCGGCGGACTGGAGCGCGGACTGGAGCGCGGGCCAAAACTCGGGCCGGAAGAAGGAGGACCATCATAAGGTCTCCGGGGCCGGAACTGGGGACGATCAAAGGACGCCATGTGGCATCGTTGATACGACCAAAACGCCTCTGAGCCAAGCACCGTCCCCAACATCGCCCCCAAAGGCAGCCATCCAAGCACCTGCTTTCCTAAAGACTCGCACCCACCCGCAGCGGCAGCGGGACCGGACCGGAGCGAGCATTGGAAGCGATCAAACCCTCCCCCCGCGCACAGCGCGAAAGCTCCTCCTCCCCCGAGCTTCCTAGCACGCGCAGGACCGATCCCGCGGAGCCTTTGCAACGGCATCAGTATATTATATAGTGTCCCCTTTTGTGTAAATAGGTGGGACCGACCCCGAGCCGATTCTGGGGAGTGAGGAGAGTCGCCTTCGGCGCGCCGCCCGGTATGCTCTTGGCCGTGACCAACTCGGTTCAGCGAAGACAACGAATATTGGTAGGCATGAGCGGCGGCGTCGATTCCTCGGCCGCTGCAGCCTTGCTCCTGGAGCAGGGATTCGAAGTCGTGGGGGTCACCCTTAAGCTGTGGCCGCAAGACTGCGTCAACCGAGCCGAAGACAAATGCTGCGGACCCCAGGCGGTCATGGACGCCCGCAGCGTCAGCGCCAGCCTCGGCATCCCCTACTACCTCATCGACGAATCGGCCGAATTCCAAAAACGCGTCATCGGCTACTTCGCCGAAGAATACCGAGCCGGACGGACACCGAACCCCTGCGTGATGTGCAACCAGCACCTCAAGTTTGGAACTCTCCTCGACCGAGCCCGACAACTGGGCTGCGACCTCGTCGCCACCGGGCACTTCGCCCGCGTCGAACACACCGCCGAAGGACGCTCCCTCTTGCTCCGCGGCCGCGACCCTCGCAAAGACCAAAGCTACTTCCTCTTCTCACTCCGCCAACACCAACTGGCCCGTGTGCTCTTCCCTCTGGGCGAAAAAACCAAAGCCGACACCCGCGACGTGGCCCGCGAATGCGGACTGCGCACCGCCGACAAGGAAGAGTCGATGGAGATTTGTTTCGTGCCCGACAACAACTACGGACGATTCCTCGAACAGTCGAAACTCGTGGAGCGCCACACCGGCGAGATCGTGGACACCCAGGGCCAGGTACTCGGACACCACGACGGCATCGAATTCTACACCATCGGCCAACGCAAAGGCCTCGGCATTTCCTCCCCAAATCCGCTGTACGTCCTCGAATTAGACCCGGCGAATAATCGAGTCGTTGTCGGCGACGAATCGCAGTTGAGCCGCTCCGAATTCACCGTCGACCACTGCAACTGGATTCCCTGGGATCAACCGCCTAAATCCTTCGAGTGCGTCGCTAAGATCCGGTACAACCATCCCGGCGCGGCCGCCACAGTCGAACCGGGAGGACCCCAAGGAACCGCCACGGTCCGCCTCCACGCACCCGCCCGGGCCGTGACCCCCGGACAAGCCTGCGTCTTCTATGACGGAGACCGGGTGCTGGGCGGTGGCTGGATCCGCCGAGATCCCCTGATTCACAGCGCCGTTACTGAGCGGACCCGGTAGAACGCGTTCCCGCCGGAGGGCGCGGTTCCACGGAATTCCCGGACCTCCAGACGACCCGAAACCGAGGTCCAGACAGAGGCATCCGGTGCATCGGCCTGCTCCACCACGAACTGCTGGGCCTGCCGACGTTCTCCGGTCAACCCATCACGAATCTTGGCCACCGAACCATCCCAGGCGATGACCACATCGCCCCCATCCCGGCGAATCGAACGAATCTTGGGCACCGGCTGATAGGCAATCACCCCTCGGAGCGGGAATCCCAGAGTGCCTGGCAACCACGGCGCGGCTGTCCACGGCGAAAGCATCTGATCACCACTGGCCCAACTAGTGCGATAACGCACGTACTCGGTGCCGTCGTTGTCGATCCAGTAGCCATAGGCCAGCATCCCATGGATCTCCGGATTCACACCACTAACGCCGGCCACCGTCCGAGAAAACTCTCCCGAAAGTTGCATAAAGAGGAGCACCGGACGACCCGCGCGGATCTCCGCCTTGAGGTCTAAATAAGTGAAACCGCGCCCCTCGGAGACCGTCGGATTGAAATCGGTCAATTGGCAGAAACTGGCCGCATCACCTCCCCGATATCGCGTCCAAGACACCAACCCGGAAGGAATATCCGAACCGGCCGGAATGGTTGGCTCCTGACCCAGACGCACCCAACGGCGATCGCCCCCCTTGCTCCAATACACATAGGAGAACCCGTCGATATTGCCTCGGCACTCGCCCCCCAAATCCGCCCACTTGTTCTGGCTGAGCCCAATAAAATCTCCGATGCAATCCGGCGCGTGTTCCTTACGACCCGCCGTAATGTAGGGATCGGTAAAGACACTCTCGTACGCGAAGTAATAATCATCCTCATGACCCGGCTGATTGGCCGGTCGGCCATCGCGGCCCGCCTTCGAAGCCCACAGAGAAAAAACACCCTGATTACCTTGGCTCGAACGGCTATTGAGCGGCGCAACCCCGCCCCCGGTTGGCCCGGTGTAAAAGTCCGGAAACCCGTTACGGTCCCAAAAACCCATCAAATTGCCGGTGGCAGTCCCGAAACATCCCACATGCCACTCATAATCGGGAACATCATCGATACGGATGTCCTCCAATTGAGCCTGCACCTGAATCGCCGCCAGTCCTCCCACAAGACCTAAGATCCATCTAGCCACTCTTCCAAGAGCCCGCGACTTACAACGCATCCAGTTACTTTCGCTCCCCGGACACCGCTGTCCAGACTATCCCTTCCATCGCAGCCCTAAAGACCCTGACCAGGCCACTCAACGCCCTCCCAGGCGGAGCGGGAACGGTTCGAAGCGAGCCTTGGAGGCGAACAGCAAATCCCCCAGCGCGTAGCGCGAAAGCTCCTCCTCCCTAGAGCCTACTCAGCGAGCGCAGGACCGTTCCCGCGGCCCAAAACGTACAGCGGAGCGGGAATGGTCCGGAGCGAGCCATGGAGGCGAACAGCAAATCCCCCCAAGCGCGTAGCGCGAAAGCTCCTCCTCCTCAGAGCCTACTCAGCGAGCGCAGGACCGTTC
>CAINWP010000262.1 GCA_903854475.1 uncultured Verrucomicrobiota bacterium | reverse complement strand
TAGGAGCAGCGGCTTTAGGTGCAGCGGCCTTAGGAGCAGCGGCCTTAGGAGCAGCGGCCTTAGGAGCAGCGGCCTTAGGAGCAGCGGCCTTGTCGACGGACACCTTCGGAGCGGTTGGGGGCACGGTCTGCTTAGCCGTCACCCCGCTTTTGGCTGGGGCTTTGGACTGGGTAGACACGGCAGGCCGTTCCGACTTGGCCGTAGTCGGGGGCGACTTCTTGGAAGGGGCCTTGGCTTCGGGCTTCTTCTCTTTTGTCTTGGACATAGTAGCGAGGCTGCGCGATGCGCGAAGCCGATTAAGCAGTTCAAGGTGGGGACTGGGCCCCCTCAAGTCAAGCGATGGGTCACAACCAAAGTGCGACGATGGCTAAGTCGGAAGGAACGGTGACCTTTGGATTGGGATCGGGGCAGTCAACCAAATGGACCGGAGCACCGATGAGTTCGCAAGCGGAGGTATCGTCGGTCACGCTCAGTTTGCGGGCCTGAACTTCGGCCAAGGCGTTTCGAATGATGGGTAGGTGGAAGCACTGGGGCGTCTGAACGGCCCACAAGCGTGATCGGTCGAGGTGGTGTGCCACCCGCTGCTGGGCATCGGCCTCCTTGAAGGTGTCCACAGCCCTTTGGGCCGCCACCGCGGCGCCCGTTTGTTCAGCGGCCTGGATGCAGCGAGAAATGGTGTCCAAACTCGTGCAGGGTCGTGCACCGTCCTGGATGGCGACGATTTTTGTTGCCGCTGGAACATTGCAGAGGCCGTTCCAGACCGAGTCCTGCCGCTCGGCCCCGCCCGGAACCAGAGTGTAAGGACGTTGAAGGTCTAATTTTTGGGCCAACTCATCGAAATCCGATTCGAGTCCGGGGCGGATCACTAGGCAGAGGTGATGGATGTCGGGGTGCCGGTCGAAGCGTCGCCATGTGTGAGCCACGACGGGAAAACCGGCGACCTCTAGGAACAATTTGTCGATGCCCGGACCCATCCGGGTTCCTCTTCCGGCAGCCACGATGATGGCGGTGTTCATATAAAAAAAGGCGCGGCCTCGGTGCCGCGCCTCAGTGGGCTGATTCTCAGTCTAGGATCTACTTTTTGTCGGACTTGTTCGGCTCGGCCTTCTTGACGTCTTTCGCGTCCCCCTTCGAAGCGTCGTTCTTGGTGGAATCTGGCGGGGCTGTGGCGGCGAGCGTCTTGGCCACCAGTTCGCTCAGGTCGCTTTCGCCGCCGGCCAATGTGGTAAAAATGACCACCGGTGTTCCATTGGCTGACATGGCTGAAACATCCAGAACCGTGACATAGCCGCCGGCCTTGGACTTTTCTTCGAGCACTCCCCGCACATCCCGGAGTATCGACTCACGCACACGCCCTCGTTGTTCCATCAAGGCGCGTTGGCTGTTGCTCTGGAATTGCTTGATGTTGCTCTCCATCTCCAAGATGTCCTTGCGCTTTTTATCGAGATCCTTGCGGCGCTTTTCGGATTCTTCCTTGGAGAGGGCGGGATCGTTGGCCGCCTCGATTTGTTTGCCGAATTCCTCGTTGGCCTTCTTGTAGTCGTCGTACATCGTCTGGCCCATTTTTTCGAATTCAGCCAAGCGATCCTTGATCTGGGCGTCGGCTTGCTTGGTTCTCCAGAATTCGTCAAACACCTTGGTCAGGTTGATCACCCCGACTTTGCCCTGGGCTAGAGCGGTGGTGCTGAGCAGGGAGGCAGTGAGGGCTGCGGCAATGGTGAGTGCAGTTCGATTCATGCGTTCTAGGATAGATCCAACGTGGGCAACCTTTCAAAAGTCTCGCGTCCAGCCAACGCCAAACTGGAACTTGCCACCGGTGCCGGTGTCGGGTCCACGAGTAATGGGAATGCCGTAATCGAGACGCAAGGGGCCGATCGGCAGGTTGAGCCGAATACCGACACCCCAGTTATCATTATATAGACCGGTGTTACCGCGGACGAGAGGATTACCAATAGCATCGGTCGCCGCGGATTCAGGGGCGAAGCTGTAGGCACCGGGATACACCATGCCGATGTCATAGAACATCGCGAAGCGCAGCCGCTCAATGATGGGGATGCTGTACTCGGTGGAACTGAACCAGTAGGTGCTGCCGCCGACCGGCTCGCCTGAATAGTATTCGCGGGGTCCGATGGATCGGAATTTGTAACCGCGCAGGTTATAGAGACCTCCGAGAAACCAGCGGTCGAACAAGGGGACGCGGGTCGAGTCACCGTAGTAGTCGACCACGCCCGCACGACCTGTGAATTCCACGATGTGTCCCTCGAAGATATCCTTAGCGACGCCGGCGTCATCGAGCAGTCGTTCTGGACTCCAGTATTGGGAAACCCGGGCCTCCAGCTTGTAGAAATCGCTATCGCCACCGAACGGACCGCCGACGAGTTCACCCAACACCTCGGCGCGGTGACCGCGCGTGGGCATCTGGAAGTTGTTCCGGGTGTCGTGGGCCAGCGAGGTTCCGAATCGGGAAACCAGGCGACTGCCTTCTTCAGCCAAGATAGCGCTGCCGAATTTTTGCTGTTGGAACCGGTAGCTGTCCGAGAAGCGTATCTGGATGTTCTCGAGCGTGTAGCTGACGTTGCCGATGAAGTTGCGCGGCAACTGTCGGGTGAGCCCAATGCGAGAACCGGTCTGGCGCTGGTTGTAGTTGTCGGAAAGGAAGTTCAGGTCGCGGTGGTACAGATCGACGCTCAGAGAGAGCCGTTTGCCCAAGAACCAAGGCTCGACGAAGGTCGCAACGTAGTCCTGACGACGGGAACCCATTTGGGCTCGCAATCGGGCCTTTTGACCCGCGCCCGTGAAATAGGGCGGATTGGTGATATCGAAATTTCCCTGACTGACTTCGACGAATCCGATGACCGAATCCACTGAGCTGAAACCGGCACCGAGGGCGACGTTGCCGGTGTTCTTTTCCTCGACGGAAATGACGAGGTTTTTCCGGTTGGGCACATCGGTCGGTTCCGGCTTGGCCTCTACCTTGTTGAAGAACTGCATCTGCTCAAGGCGACTCTTGGACACCTTGGCCCGCACCATGTCGAAGGTCTCGCCCGGTGTGATGGCTAATTCGCGACGGATGACCTTGTCCTTGGTCTTTGCGTTGCCTTGGATTTCGATCTTCTCGACGTAGAACTTGTCGCCTTCTTGGATGCTGTATTTCAGGTCGAGTGTTCCTTTCTCGATATTGGCGATTTGTTCGGGCTTGGCGCGGGATTCGATGTAGCCCCGAGCTCCGTAGAAATTCTCGATGGCCTCGGTATCTTTATAGAGCCGCTTCGGTGAGAAGACCTCTCCCTCCTTGAGTTGAAGGCCCTTCTTGGTCTTTTCACCATCTTTCGAGGTGAGATTTTGAACGATCTGCTGCTGAGAGAAGAGTTCGTTGCCATCGAAGGTGACGGCTCCGACTTTATACTGAGGCCCTTCCGAGATCGGGAGGTGCAGAATGAGGTTGTTGGTCTTGGGGTACTCGAATCGAGGCTCCTTGAGCTCCATGTCGATGTAGCCCTTGTCGGCATAGAACTCCCGGAGCTTGTCCTTGTCTTCCTCGAAGACATCGTCCTTGAAGCGACCGGAACCAGTGATCCAAGAGAATATCCACCAACGGCGGGTCTTGATGACCTTGCGCAGCTTGCGCTGCTTGAACGACGGAGCGTCCTCGAAGAGCACCTCCTTGATTTTGACCTTGGGAGATTCCTGCACCTCAAAGGTCACGATTCCGCGACCGAGGGACTCGGTGATGCTCGGTTTGTAGTCGACCGTGGTCCGCTGGAGACCCGCCTTCTGGTACATCTTGAGGATGACCTGGGCGTCATTGAAGAGCTTGCGCTCGTCCATCGGCTCGCCGCTCTTCGAAGTGAGTTTCTTGCGAAGCTTAGAGGCCGAGTACTTCTTGTTGCCGGAGAAACGAATCTCGGTGATGAGGGGCCGACCCTGCACCACGTAGGTGAGGGTGTATTCCTTGGGAACCCGGGTGCCATTGGGGGCCAGTTCCGTGGCCGTGATGTCTTCGGTGACCCGAATGTTGAAGAAGTAAGACGTGCCGTAGAGGTTCTTGATGTCGTCATCGACAGCAAACCGACTATAGGCCTCACCTTCTTTTACTCGGATGTTGGCCCGGATCAGTTCTTCGCTGACGGCGGCCGGGCCGACGTGCTTGATGATGATCTTTCGGACGACGGGCGTTTCCTCGGCCGCCGCCAACTGGAGGCAGGCCACGAGAACGGCGCACAGCCGCAGGCTGCGGTGCTTGGTGAGTTTCATCAGCGGTTAGTCTTCGGCATCAATCTTCGCTGCACTCTCGAACCGTGTGAAGCTCTTAAAGAAGGTCAATCGAACATCCCCAGTGGGGCCATTTCGCTGTTTGGCGATGAGAAGATTCACCGGATGAGACTCCACTGGTTGTCGTGTGTCGGAGATATCCTCCTCTTCTTCCGCGGGTTTGTAGAGCAACCCGACGACATCGGCATCCTGCTCGATGGCACCGGATTCACGAAGATCTGACAGACGGGGTTTGCGGTTCTTGTCCTTCTCGAGTTCGCGGTTGAGCTGGGATAGGACGATGATTGGAATGTTCAATTCCTTGGCGAGAGCCTTCACACCGTTGGAGATGTCGGAAATTTCCTGTTGGCGGTTGTCCTGGGCTTTCTTGGAGTCCGAATGCATCAACTGGAGGTAGTCAATGATGATGAGCTTGATCTTGTGCTGCTGCCACATTCGTCGGGCCCGAGCTCGGAGCTGCAGGATGGAAAGCCCTGGAGTGTCATCGATGTGGAGGGGGCTCTTAGCCATCTTGGCCGCCGCCCCGGTGAGTTTCTTGAAATCTTGCTCGGCCATGAATCCCTCTCGGATCGACCGGGCATTGACCCGAGCTAGGGAACACAGCATACGCATGACCAACGATTCCGAGGTCATTTCTAGGCTGAAGACCCCTACGGGCTGTCGTTCGTTGATGACGACATGCTCGGCGATGTTCATGACCATAGAGGTTTTGCCCATCGAGGGACGGGCCGCTATGACAATCATTTCTCCACCATTCATGCCGCTGGTCATCTTGTCGTAGTCGGCTCAACCGGTGGCCAGTCCCGTGAGCACACCGGCCCGCTGGTGGAACTCCTGGATCATGTCGATGGCCCCGCGCACCAAGTCCTTCATCGGCTTGATGGTGGTCGTTTCGCGGTCTTCGCTGATGCGCAGGATGTCGCGCTCCACTTCGTCGAGCAGGGCGTCTACCTCGCCCTGATGTTCATAGACCCGAGCGACGACCGAGGTGCAGGCCGTGAGCATTCGGCGGAGGACTAGTTTTTCGCGGATGATCTCGAGGTAGTAGGACAGGTTGGCCGCGCTGGGCACGGCATCCTGAAGACTACTGAGATAAGCGAGTCCACCGACGGCTTCGAGTTGGTTGGAATCCTTGAGCTTCTGCTGGACCGTGATGAGGTCGATGGGATTCTTGTTGTCATACATGTCGGCCAGCGTCTGGTAAATCAACTGATGCCGTTGGTCGTAGAAGGTTTCCGCACCCGCCTTGAGGGTCTCGATGCACACGCCCATGGCTTCGTTGGGGGAAAGCAGGATGCAGCCAAGTACTCCCTGTTCGCCTTCCGTGGAGTGCGGGGGCAGGCGATCGAGCGAGGTGATGTCCAATTTGGGGCGTACCCGACGCGAACGCTTGAAATCGGGCCGGGGTTCTTCCGAGGCAGCTCCGCCGCGCTCGTCAGGAAGATCTTGCATGGGGTGGATTGAGAGTCCGAGAGGCTCCGGGCGGAAGCAAAGATTGTGCGCAACCGGCGGGGAATAACTTGTGCCGCTCGGTGCTTGCTTCTGAGGGTTGTATAGGTCCTGCATCCTGCGGCCGATTTGAGCCCGAAAACGGGAGGACCCATTGTGTTCGCAAGAGGCTCTGGAGCCGGGCTTACAGCCCCTTGAGGAGTTGCTTGAGACGCTGCCAAGCGGTCTCCCGGGCCTTCTTGTTCTCGGGGCTTCCGGCGGGATCTTCACCGGCACGCATGAAGCCATGACCCGCGCCGTCATAGATGACCGGTTCATAGACCTTGCCCACCTTTTTCATGAGCGTCTCTGACTTCGGCACGGTGGCATTAACCCGTGCATCGTTTCCGCCGTAAAAACCGTAAACAGGGGCTTGGATCTTGGCCAATTCGCGCTCGTCTTCGGTGCCCGAGCCATAGAACACGAAGCCGGCCTTCACTCCGGCGTGCTGGCTCATGAAGCGAAAGGTTTGGGTGCCACCCCAGCAGAAGCCGCCGACGGCCACCTTGCCATTGCAGGCGGGGAGTTTCTGGACGTAATCGCTGGCAGCCTTCAAGTCGGCGGTCACCTGGTCTGGAGGCAGTGATCCGATCTTGGCACGGGCGCCATCGGGCCCGCCTAGGGATTCAGTGCCTCCTCCATTGGGGCCCGTTCCTGAAAGGAGGTCCGGCGCGATGGCAATGTAGCCTGCCTCGGCCAATTGATCGGCCACGCCCCGGACCCAGTCCGTGAGCCCGAAGATTTCGTGGATGACCACCACGGCGGTGGCCTTCTCTTTGACTTCTGGATAGGCCACCCAGCAGCGCACCTCGCGGTTCCCGTGGCGAACGGTCACCCATTCGAGGTGGCGGGGAGATTTTTCAAGGCGGGGCTTGGCCCAATCTTGAGCGAGAGTCATTCCGCTCAGGCAGCAGAGCAGGGTCAGAGAACGGAGAAACCGGAGGGTCGACATGGAGTGAAGCGGTGGGGTTGTGGGTTGAGCCGGAGGACGGGGCGATTAGCGGAGGTGCCGATCGGCGTACTTCAAATAGAATTCCCAATCTACCTCCGTCAATGCGTGAGGTCCCGATCGAATATGGTAGCCAACCGACTCGCCCACGGAGCGATTCACAGCCGGGAGGTCCGGGCCGGGGAGTCCCTCCTTGCCGAGAAGTCGATACACTTTGCTGGCATGCCATCCACTCAGATACTCGCCCTTGGGATCGGCCCAGCGATCTTGTTCTGCACTGGCGATGTAGACGGGTCTGGGAGCGATGAGTGCTACCAGTTCATGCTGATCGACTGGTAGGTCGGCGATGCGATGGTTGTAGTCTTTGAAGCGTCCGTTGAACCAGTGCGGGAAACTCGTGTTGATGCGCAGGGTGGTCTCTCCGAAAAAGCGTCGGGCCAGTGCCGCCCCGCCCTCGCCGGATTCGTTGGCAATGACCATTGCGAAGCGGGGATCGCGTGCGCCCGCCCACAGAGCTGTCTTTCCGAGGCGTGAGTGACCCAATAGTGCGACCTTTTGGGCATCGATGGCTGGATCCAGGCTCAATTGATCCAGGGCCCGGGAGAGTGCCCACGACCAGGCGGCAATGGATCCCCAGTCGCTTGGTTCAAAGTGGTGGTCAGCACCTTGAGGCGCCACCGTTCCTCGAAGACCTTGTTTCCACCCGCCGTCGAAATCGGCTTCGGCGTCTCCATAATAGGCCGTGGCCAATCCGTAGCCTCGCTCCAAAATCCGATCGATAGGCCAGGCCTCCGCGTCGGTGCCACGGCTCGCTTCGTTGGCGATGTGGTTGGTGACACTGCTGCGCGGACGATTGGCTACCCACCCTCGGGCCAGCGGCACATCGGCTTCATGGGTGACTGTGTGGTTTCCATCGAAATTGAGTCCCAGGAAAACCGGCACGGGTTTTGTGGCCTGAGAGGGCCGATACACGAGAAGATCGAGGAGGATGGGGTTCGGACCCCGGGTGAGCGGGATTTGAATGCGCTGCCGGATCGCCTTTCCGCCGAAGGCATCTCTGCGTGTTTCCACCACCCATCCGGGTTGTCGAGGTAGACCTGACGGGATGCGTCCGTACACGTGATCCTCAAACAAGTGAACCAGTTCGGCCCGTCGTCGTGGCCAGTGTTGGGCCGAAGTCACCCGCTGGCCATTCCGGAGGGTTAATACTTCGGGAAGCGAGTACGGGGGTACGGACTCTTCCACGTCGTTGATGGGCACGGTCCGAGGGGTTTGGGCCGCCCAGGCCCCCAGGCAGAAACAGCCCAGCCATCCGGTCCAGACAAGCAGACAAACACTCCTGGAATTCATGATCGAGAGCCTCCTCAGCCAGGGCGTTCCCCGCAAGGTCAGAGGGGACAGACCAAGAGAGGGTGGGCGAGAGAGACCTCTGGGCAAAGGCTCGGCCGAGCACCCTCTTTAGGCCCCGCCCACGATGGAGATATCGATCGCGGATTCCCGGTTGGGCAGGTCTATCACCAAGAGTTCAGCCTCCGGAGAACTCGAGGACTTGCGCACGGTGCCGTCGATCCGGATTCGAGCATTTGGAGGCGTGTCCCAGACAACGATTCTCCAGTTTCGGATGCGGCTAGTGAAGGTTCCCTCGGCCGGTCCAAAGTGTAACTGCGTGGTCCGACCGCGTCGGCGAAGGGTGATGAGCCGTTGGTGGAAGAGCCCGGACTCGTGTTGGCGCGTGATTCCGTCGTCTTCGTACCAGTGCAAATCCCCTTCCGGACCCGGCCACACATGCAGCGTGAGGGTTTCGCTTGGAGGTTCTTGCGTGGAGTTGCGGGCGGGTGCCACGGGGAGAATTCCGCCAGCACGAACATAGACTGGAATCCGATTCAGTGGCGTTTCAGCGAGAATGGACTTGCCGCCCACGTGCCGTTCGCCCGTCCCGAAGTCGTACCAGACATCGTTGGGCAAATAGACGCTTCGGGCGGGGCACCCGGGTTCTAGCACCGGAGCGATCAGAAGATCTCGTCCGAGCAGGAATTGGGAGTTGCAGGCCACGGCGACCGGATCGTTGGTGTAATGGTAGAGCAGGGGGCGAATCAATGGCTCACCCTGGCTGGCCGCTCGCTGACTCAGGCAGTAAAGCAGGGGAATTAATTGATAGCGCAGGCGAAGCGTCTCCCGGGCGATGGTTTCCACTTCCGGACCGAAGGCCCAGGGTTCTTGGTCTCGGGTCCCCAGGTTGCTGTGGTTGCGAAAAAAGGGCGTGAAGGCAGCGAATTGAAGCCAACGAACAAACAGTTCCGGCGTGGCGTTGCCCAGAAACCCTCCGACATCGCCGCCACAGAACGGGACTCCGCTGAGCGAGAGGTTCAGTAGCATGGGCACCGCGTCGCGGAGGTGTTCCCAGTGGGAGGACGTGTCCCCGGTCCACACGATAGCGTGCCGCTGGATTCCCGCATAACCCGCCCGGGTGACCACGAAGGGACGCTCGTTGGGCCGATGGCTCAGAAGACCTTCACGGGAAGCCTGTGCCATAGCCTGCCCGTAAAGATTGTGCACGGCAGCATGGGGTTGTGTCCCCCAATCCGTACGGTGCACCGCATCGGGGGGCAGTGTCTTATCGGGCCGGGCAAAGTTGGCCGGCTCGTTCATGTCATTCCAGATGCCTGCGACGCCCTGGTCTAGCAGCGTGCGTTGTTCGTCTCCCCACCAAGTCCGGACCTCGGAATTGAGAAAGTCAGGAAACCGAGCGATGCCTGGCCAGACCTCGCCCAGATAATCTGTTTTTCCGTCGGCCTCTCGCACAAAGGCCTCTCTCTGCATTCCGCGTTGGAAGACCGGAAAGTCGGGGTCGTCCTTCACCGCCGGATCCGTGATGGCCACGGTGCGGATGCCTTGACGGCGGAGCTTCCGGGTCATCGAGGCCAACTGGGGGAACCCTGGCCCCACGGTGAACACGCGGTAGGCGTCCATGTGGTGGATGTCGAGGTAGAGGGCATCACAGGGCAAATCCCGGCGCCGGAACTCTCGAGCCACGGCCTCGACTCGCGCTTGGGTCTCGTAGCTGTAGCGAGATTGGTGATAGCCCAGGGCCCACTCTGGCGGCAGGGGCATGGTGCCCGTCCGTTGTGAATAGCGTTGGAGAACTGCCTCTACGGTAGGACCTAAAAAGAGATGAAGATCGATGTCTCCAGAATCGGCCCGTAATCGCCATTTGTCTGGATGGGAGGATCCGAGATCCCAATGCTGACGGCTAGAATTGTCCCAAAATAGACCGGCCACACGCCCATGCCGCAGTGACAGAGCGAAGGGAATGGAGACATACAACGAGGGCAGGGCCGGGTGGATCGCTGGAGCATGGCCCAGGACATCAATGTTCCAGAACTCGCGCACGGTGCCGCGGCGATCGAGGGTGCCCGTGACCTCTCCGAGACCGAAGAGCGACTCGTGCTCGATGAGGTTCAGAGTCAGTTCTGGGGCTCCATCGGCAGAAAACCCTGTGGCACCAATGCTCGATGAGAAAACTTCGAACCCCTGGGCATCACTCAATTGCCATGCCCCACGGCGATCCCATGAAAACACGCCGCATTCGGTCGCCAGACACGATAGGCTGCCCTTACGCTGGGCGGCTGTTTCAGGGATCTCCCAGTTCGGCTCGATGAGTGCTGCCGACTCCGGTGGATCAGGGGCTTCGATGCGCCCAAGACGGAGGCGGAAGACGTCCGGAGCCAGCGCCTCAATTTGGCCGTAGATGCCGGCAGGGGTGGGCAGAACGATCATGCTCAGGCCTTGTCACCGGAGGCACTGGAGGTTTTGACCTCAATGACGTCGTGCGGTGAGGCCTCTTTCTGGCCGGCGGAGCTCACTTGAATGTACCGCGCCCGATCTCTCAGGCTGGCAAGGTTAATCGCCCCCAAGTAGCCCATGCCGGACTGGATGCCCCCGATGAGTTGACCGACTACAGAATCCAGCGAAGCGGCGACTTCCTTGAGTGCTTCGATCCCCTCTGCTGCAGCCTTGCGAGTGGTGTCGGTAGTGTGACCGTAGCGGGCCGCGGACCCGGCCTTCATGGCCGCATGGCTGCCCATGCCGCGGTACTGTTTGTAGAGCTTTCCGTTGATCTCAACAATTTGTCCGGGTGCCTCCGGGCATCCGGCAAACATTCCGCCGCAGACAACCCCGTGGGCCAGCGTCAGTGCCTTGACGACGTCGCCAGACTTAGTGATTCCACCGTCGGCCAATAAGGTCACGCCGCAGGTGGCGGCGGCCCTGGAGGTGACGTACAGGGCTGTGAGCTGAGGGATTCCGACCCCGGCCACGACACGTGTGGTGCAAATGGATCCCGGCCCCTGACCCACCTTAATGACGTTGGCTCCGTTGGAGGCCAAGAATTCAACACCCGCTGCGCTAGTGACGTTGCCGGCGATGATGGGCAAGCGGGCAAAGGCGTCGCGCACCATCTTCACCACCTCGCCGACCCCTCGGCTGTGCCCGTGTGCCGTAGAGACGGCCACGCAGTCCACACCGCGGTCGATGAGCGCACCGACATGTCCGATGACCCGGTCACGGTCGATGCTGCCATCCTTGTGACGGACCGTGGAAATGGCCGCACCGCAGAGTAATCGGAATTTCGAGTCGCGGGCCGGCTTCAGTGCCGCACCGGTCTCTTGGGTAATTCGTTCGATATCGCTGAGGGTGAAGAGCCCCTGGAGTCGATCTTGATCGTCGACCACCAGCAGTTTGTGAATGCCCAGGTTCTCAGTAAAGAAGCGGTCGGCGCGTGCGATGGGATCCGACCCGAGTTCGCGCTCAGAAATGGTGCGGACCTGGGCCCGCGGCGTTAGTGCCTCGGACACCTTGCGGTGAGCGTAGCGGGGTTTGACCACATGCCCTGGGAGAAGACCGAGCAGGGTTCCGGTGGCATCGACTACAGGGAAAGTGCTGAAGCTGAAGCGCTTCTTTTCGATCAACTCCAAAACATCGCCGATGTACTGCTCGGGGTGGACGCGGATGGGGTCCTGGATAAGGCCATGGACATGGTTCTTCACGCGCGACACTTCCGAGAGTTGCTCTTTCTCGGGCATGTTGTAGTGGATGAGCCCGAGCCCACCGTTCAGCGCCATGGCTATGGCCATGCGTGCCTCGGTGACGGTGTCCATGTCGGCGGACACCAGCGGGATGTTGAGGTGAAGCCCCTCAGCCAGTCGGGTATCTATCTGGCTCTCCTTGGGGAGAATCTCTGTGTAGAGGGTAGCCAGCGTGACGTCGTCGTAGGTGAGGGCTGTACTGCCGTGGGATGGGAAGAACCGGGAGGCCGGTTGGTAGAACTCTGAATCGACCTCGTGGGCTGCGCTCGCGTCTGCCATAAGTGACGATGGAAGGACCCGGGCTGCGAGGCAAGGAAACTGAAGTCGTTGGTGCCGATTCGGGCCAGGGTCGTCTCATCCAGTCGTCGCCAGCGATTGGCTGACACGGACCTTGGCTGCCACGGACCTGAAACCCCACTATTCGACCACTTTGGGGACAACGAATAAACCACCCGCCTGAGAGGGGGCGTTGCGCAGAGCTTCGTCTTGAGGCAGCGAGCCCGTCACGACATCCGGCCGCATCACATTGACCAGCGGAAATGCATGAGCCGTGGGTTCCACTTGAGATACATCCACTTCCTTGAGTTTCTCGATGTAGCCGAGGATGTTGTTCAACTGGCCACTCAGGCGTTCTTCCTCATCGGGAGTGAGTGCCAAACGGGCCAGATTGGCGACGTACTGGATCTTGAAGTCGGACAAGGGTATTGAAGGTTACGGAGTTGGGTTTCGAGGAGAAAGGTTCAGTCCTCTCCGAACTTAGCATCGACCAGTGCACACAGTTGGGTCAGTGCGGTTTGGCAGTCGGTCCCGGTGCAGACGATCCGCAGCTTGCTTCCGGGTCCGGCGGCCAGCATGAGCAGGCCCATGATACTCTTGCCGTTGATCGTCTCACCGTCCTTCTCGATGAACACATCGCAGGTGAACTGGCTTGCAAGTTTCACGAATGAAGCCGACGGACGGGCATGGATTCCCTGACGGTTCTGGACCGTGATGTCGCGATAGAGGGTGTTTTTTTCGCCAGTCTTGGCGGCCGAACTCATTACCGAAGCGTGTTTTGTCGCTGCCCTGATGCCAATACGGAAATCAGGAATGCTCGGGTGGTATTGGTGATAAGTTAGGGAGTCGCTGACTTGAGGCGCTGGGCATAGGAACGCGCTTCCCAATTGTCCCAGGGATTCAGAGCCAACGACTGTTCGACCAGAGATCGGGCCCGGTCGGTATCCCCTCGGACAATGAGGTTCCAACTTAGGGCGTTGAGCACGTGGACATCATTGGGACCGATTCGGAGTGCCGATTCGAAGGAGTCTGAGGCTGATTTGAGATCACCCAGCCATTGGTGACACAGTCCGATGGCGACCTGGGTCCGGGCGTTGTACGGATCCAATCGGGCCGAAGCCTCCAACCAGCGGAGAGCCTCCTGGGCCTGTTTTTCCCAACCGGGTAAACCCTGCCAACTGAGGCGACGTTTTTCCTCGCCGTACCAATAGGCCGTCATGGGATTGCCGGGTGCTACGGTGGCTGCCTGGGCCAATTCCTCAAAAAAACGCTCATCGACGCTGGGTTGGCGCTCGGCGCTCTTGAGGTGAGAATCTTCGCGGGCGGCATTCACTCCCATTGGAATCATCCAACAAAGCAGGCCACCTAGGGTTGCCGTGGCTGCCAGCCGCAAGGGTAGGTAGCTCTTGACCCAGAACCGTTCCGTGGCGAATCGGGTGTTGGAAACCAAGATGCCGGCCAGCATCGAGGCTGTCACAGCGATGGCTGGGATATGCAGGTTGAAGTCGAAGAAGCAGTGAACGCCCAGTCCGCTCAGGCCGGCCACGCTCCCGGCGAAGAACGCCGTGCGGTTGCTCTGCTTGACCCCTAAGTCCGAGGAACCTCGCTCGACATGCCGCGAGGTGCGGTAGAGGCCGTATCCGAAAGCGGCGAGACCCAAACCAACGATGCCGGCACCCAAGACGCCGTAGTCGACCAGCAACTCGAGGTATTCATTGTGGACATGCTGAGGGCTCAGCGGCGTGGTGGGTGTTCGGTAGGCGGGGAAGCGGGTGTCAAATTGCCCAGGGCCGACTCCTTGCAAGCGATGGTCGGACCACATTTGAACCGCGGGTTTCCAAATCCAGGCACGGAAGAGACCGCTGTCCTTTTTGCCGGAGGCCGTCAGCGCATCGATCCGGGCGCGGGCTTTTTCGGACTGAACAAGAAAGGTGACCGAACCGATGCAAAGCACCGCCATGAGTGCAGCCATTGGGATTCGATACTGGGGGCGGCGGAACAGCCACAGCGAAAAAGTGGCGACCGCGGCGGCGGCTCCGAGCCAGCCACCCCGGGACATAGTCACCGCAATGCCTCCGAGCATCATTAGGGCCGCATATCCGGCGAGAATTCGTTGCACGACGCCTCCCCGACCCAAAAAAGCCTGAGAAAGGGCCAGAGGCATGAGCATTAGCAGGAACGCGGCGAGGTGGTTCGGGTTGACGAAGGTCGCTCCGAACCGTTTGTAGTAGACCAACGGTTGGGTCTCCCAGAGGACCTTCTGCGAATTTTGGGTGAACTGAACGATGGCGTAGGCCGAGGAAAGGAGTCCGATGATCAGCAAACCATTCACCACCCACCCTGAAGTCTCCTGACGGTGGAGGTTGTGCAGGCTGGTGAAGAAGGCCACGGCACACACGGCAATCAGAAACACTTCTTGGAGTGCCCAATACGGCACGGGTGCGGAGTGGCATCTCCAGGCGGCATAGCCAAAGAAGATCGCCACTGCCCAGGTGACCGGCGGCATGAGGAAGCGATGGGTGGGTTCGACCCACATCCGAAGAGTCCAGACGATCCAGGCCAAGCCAATGGCAGCAAACCCGAAAACTGACTCCCGGGGATTCACCCCGGCAAACCAGAAGGTGAGCCACGCCACCGAGGCGAGGAGCAGACCTCCTACCAATCGCTCCAAAAGTTTGTCGAATGCCGAGCTCGATCGCATGTGCGGGGTAAAGCCTAGGAGACGGTTCAGGGCCTCGGGAAGGATTTAGCCCGGATATTTCGTTCTATCCGTCTCTCCGAGATCTCCATGCCTTCGGGGAGAGGTCATTCCGAACCCGCACGTGGGGCTTCAGATTAATCCCGGGCTGCGGGCGTTAGACGGTTGAGCCAGCGCCAGACCCGAAGCACCTCGGTGACGCTCCAGGCCTGAGCATCACAGCCGCGGGGCAGGTGGGGTGCGTCGCCATCGAGGATCTCGGGCAACTGGCCCACACAACCCTGCTGCAGATGAGCATCCACGCTGGTCAGGTAGGCGCGAGCCGCCTCGATCGCTGCGGGACTCTTGCCATAGGCTTTCACCACCGCTTCGCAGAAACTGGGGAAGGTCCAGACCCAGGCGGTGCCATTGTGGTAAGCGGGTTTGCGCCGGGTATCTTCGTCCCCTTCGTAGGAGCCCCAGTAGGGTTCATCGGGGTGGTTTAGGAGTTGTCCGTGGTGCCAGACGGCCAGCGGCGGATAGATCGGCAGCGGGGCGAGAGATCGAAGCGCTCCGGGGATTACGAGGTGGCGCTGTGCCGCCTGCACGGTGCGCCGAGCCTTGGGTCCATCGACCAGATCCAGGGCGATGGCCAGTAGCGCGTTACTGCGCAGGGCATTGTCGCGCACCGCATGCGCGGCGGGTTGATCGTGGTGGGCGTGGAGGCAATCGGCGAACCAGCCCAACTCCTCAATCCAGAAAAGCCGGTGGAAGGAAATCTCAGCCCGCTCTGCCAAAATTTCCCATGCCTCGGCGGACTGGGCGGGAGGGCAACCCAAGCGACCAAGCAATCGGAGAAGGCGGATCCACAGTACTTGAATCTCGACTGGATACCCCTGGCGAGGCGTTCCGGCAGGGTGGTTCGTGTCCATCCAGGTAAAGTGGTTGGGACTCCAAACCAGCGCACTCTCGGGGTCGACGCGGATGCCCTGCGGGGTTCCCGCGAGGTAGCCTGAAGCAATGGAACGGAGGACGTCTCGCACCGTTCGTCCTTGTTGGTCGCCGGTGCTCAGTCCGAAGACGGATTCCGGCCCCAGGGGGTCGGAATCAGCCAATTCCTCGGCGACGATGCCGTACCACAGCGACGCATCGCTGGTCTCCCGGTTGGAGGCATTCTCGCCATGGATGGAATTCGGAAGGGTACCCGCCTCCTCGAAGCGACCAAAGGTGACGAGCAGTTGACGCACTTCCGTGAAGCGGTCGGCGGTGATGAGTCCGCGGGCGGCGATGAGTGAATCTCGGCCCCAATCTAGGAACCATGGATAACCTGCGATGACGGTGATCGAATCGGCGCGTCGGACGACGAAACTGTCGATGGCCCGTCGCAGCAGCAGTTCCCAGGAATCAGTACTAGTAGTCGTGCCATTCGACAGTCCCTGACGTCGTTGGATGAACCCCGACACCTCCTCTTCGGTAATCTCAGCAGCCTCGGCGGAGACGGTGATGGTGGAAGAATCGCCAGGATTTAGGGGGATCTCGAACCATCCGGGGCTGTAGGCATCCCCAGAACCATTCATGCCCCGGCTGGCTTCTACCGGATGCGGAATATCTCGGCACCATTCCACCGCGGGATGGAAACGCCCTGGGTTGACGGTGACTCTCAGACTTCGGGAAGGATCTGGTTCGAAGAAGAACCCTTCTGCTGAATGGGTCGGCGTGGCCTCATCCGTGGTCGGAGGGACGATTCGTGTTGCCCGAATAAAGTGGGATTCGCTGTCGGGATTGAGACGGGTTTCCCAGTGGAAGTTGCGGTCTTCCAAATCTACTCGAACCACTAGACGGACATCGAACGAGGGAGGTAGGGGTTTTCCGAAGCGCGAGTCGTGGCTTGCCGTGGCCGGTCGGTTGAACTGGAAGACCGTGACGTTCTTCCCCTCCAGCATGTCGGCCACGACTCGGATTTCGACACTGCGTCCGTCGCCGGCATTGGCTATGAAGCGCCAATGCGTGGGGGCCGCGGTCTCGACATTCACCAAATTCGAGGCGTCTAGAGGCGAGATGAATCCATCGGCATTCACCCAGACGCGGATGCGCTTGGCCAAGACGTGCCGATCGACAGGCACCTCCGGGTGGAAGTTGGCACCGAGGAGGCAGTCGTATTTGGAATGAATTCGACCCAGGTCGAGACAGAGCCGGGCCATCCCTCCTCGGCCATTGGTGAGCAAAACGGTGGTGTTCTGGGGATCTGGGGGTACCGATGGCAATTCTGCCGGAACGGTGTCCAAATACCTGAGAATGCCGCGGACCTGAGGATCGGTGGGGGCGTACCGTTCCAGCTTAAGGATGACGTCTCCACGGTGCTTTTGGGGAGGAATCCCGGCGATGTGCCCTTCTTCAATCGGGATAGATTCCTCGTTGTATTCGAGGCCTTGCGGTTGGGGACAAACACGAACTCGGAACGGGTGGGTATCGCGGATCAGCAACCAATGCCCCGGGGGAATGAGTGTGATGCGTTTGCGATCTTGAATCTGCCAGACGATGACCGGGCGGTAGGTCTCCGAGGTGTCCATCAGACAGGAGTCATCGTGCGCCGCTGCTGCCAGGAATCCCACAGGATCGCGCGAGACCCAGGCGGCCTCCTGTTTCCAATTGGATGAACAGCCGAGGATTCCCCGGCTCACGCGGCCTCGGCACAGGGCTGCCCAGTCCGCGCGCCGACGGGTGTCACGGTAGACGTCTCCTGAAAGGCCCAGAGGAGTCATCGAAGAGGCCAAGCAATGGGTGGCCCCGGGAGCGAGGGTGATTTGAATTCGGCGACTCGGATGCCCGGGTGACGGTGCCAACTCCTGCCATTTCGGGGCTGGCAAATGGCCGATGAGGTCGAGAGTGGGTAGCCTGAGCTCTTCCCAGAGGGCCCCATCGAGTTCGATCGATCGTTCCTCCTCGAATTCTGTGTTGGCCAGCACGAGGACGCAATCGAGTCCCTCAGCCGAATCCCGCCGCAGGGCATAGACCTTGGACTGAGGTTCGCTGATTCGCTGCAACGAGGCGCCATCAAAGAAGCACGGGTGGTTGCTGATGAGTCGATTCAACGCGGACAGTTCGGGAACCAACGACTGCGGCGATCCCCAGGCCAAGCCACGGCTGCTGTGCACGTTGATTTGCTCAGTGGCACACCATTCGACCCCGGCGGTGAATCCGAAGCCGCCTTGGATGGACGTCAGGGCTGCGAGGCTGTTGCGGAAGAGCGACCAACGACGTCCTTCTGGGGTGGCGGGTTGGCCCGGGACACCGCCATTGGCCGCCAGTCGAGAATTGTCATGGGTTTCGCTGTAGTGGACCAGGGTTCCAGAACGGGCACTGGCTTGGAAGTGGTGGTCCAAATAAGCGCTGATACCTAACGATCCGTGGTTCTGGAAGAGTTCGCTATAGGCCCATTGCATCCCGCCCTCAGCGAGACATGCCTCAGTGGCCTCCCAGGGTCCGCCCAGTCCCTCTAGCAGGAAGACGGTATTTGGAAATTCACGACGCACCTTGGCGGTAATGAACTGCCACACATGGGGAGGAATTTTGTATCCGGCGTCGCAGCGGAAACCGTCTACCCCTCGACGGCACCAAATAAGGAAGGCATCGGCCAAATAGTCCCACAGGGTCACGTGACGCTGGTCCATCTCGACGAGGTCTTCCCAGACGACATTCCAGGCTCCCGGACTTTCGAACTCGCCATCGTGCTTGCGGACGAACCACTCCGGATGCGCTTCCCATTCGGCACTACCCCAACCGGTGTGGTTGATGACCAGGTCGAGCATGAGTCGTGCTCCCCGAGAATGTATTTCGACTGCCAGTTCCCGAAACTGGTCCACGCCGGTGGTGCGTCGATCAAACACGACCAGCGCTGGATCAATTTGGGTCAGGTGCTGCAGCGCATAGGGCGACCCGTAGCGCCCGAACCGAGCGAACGTGGTGGGTGTCGGGCTCACCGGCAGCAGGTGCACGATCCGGCATCCGAGCCGATCGATGATGTGCGGCAGCTCCGAGATGAGCGACCGCAACGTCCCGCTGGGAGGGATCACGGTGAAGCCTTCCTGATCCAGCGCTTTCAGGATCGGGGTGTTGTGGTCTTCGGCGGTAGAGAGGCGGTGCTTCGACCACTCCCCGAACATGCGAGGGAACGCGCAATACACCGTGTTGGCTGTGCGTGTCCAAGCTGGGTGGATGCTGATGCCTACGTCTGGACCTTCTGGCCAGTGCTGGAAGCCTTTCGGATCGATCGCGTAGGCTTTGGCTTTGAAATAGCCGACCTCGGTCAGCGGCAAGGTGATAGACCACTGGCCCTCAGGCGTAAGTTGCAACGGCAAGTCCCGCCAGGCCGCACCGGCCAGGGGCAATTTTTCAAAGTGGGATTGAAGGATTTCCTCACGGACCCGATCAGCCCGCCCGAGATTGGTTCGCAGCCGGGCCTGCCACTCGTCGCCAATGTGACCGTCGGGCGCGGTGAGAGTGAACGTGAGTAAATCTCCTGTGTGTCGGACGATACGGGTGCCCGGCAAGGGTGACATCGAGAGTCCAGCCATGGGTTTGGGTTGCCATGAACTGGACCGATTCAGTCATCATGGCGGGCACATAATGGCGGACGCGGAGGCGACGGAGCAACTTTAGAAGCTCCTAACCCTACGGTGTTGGCCGTTTTACTGAGCTCGTCATGACGGACGGCCAGGCCGGCGGGGCTTTATCAATTGCGGATCCGCAGTTTTCCAATGAAGGAGGGTAGCAATGCCGCGCAGACCAGCGTGACCGCAAAAGCACCGCCCGCCTGTCCCCAGCGTCCATAGATCGCCCAACCGCCGGCAAAGATCAGCGCCCAAATGCCGACTGAAGCGAGGATCGAGCAGACGATGCCGATGCCTAGGTCGGAGCCTTTGCCCAGCGCGGTGTCTTGGATTTGGATGCGCTCATGCGCTGCGCGCTCCAGGATGGGTTTCCATCCCGCCCCGCCGGGCTGAACTCGACTATAGAATTGGCGGAGTTTCTCAGTCTCGGTCGGGCCCGTCAGCAGCGCGACCAGCAGAGAACCTACAGTGGTGACGGCCACGCCGATGACCATTTGCTCCCAAGCGGGGATATCGTGGCCGATGGTCGAAAAGTGCCAGAAGAGCGCCATGCCAAAGGAGAGAGTCATGGCAGCGATCTCTGCCGCGGCATTAATGCGCCACCAGAACCAGCGAAGAATCAGCACCAACCCGGTTCCCGCGCCGACCTGCATCATCAGGTTGAAGTTGGACAGGGCGTCCTTCATTTGAAGAGCGAACCAGCACGAGCCGAACATCAGCACCACCGTGACGATCCGTCCCAGCCAGACTTGCTGCGAGTCAGTGGCCTTGGGGTTGATGAACCGCAGGTAGAGGTCGCTGACCACAATCGATGACCCGTAGTTCACTTGGGTGGACATGGTGCTCATGTACGCGGCGGCCAGCGAAGCCACCATGATGCCCATCAGGCCCTGGGGCAGGAACGTGAGCATGGCCGGATAAGCGAGATCATCCTGAACAATCTTGGGATCGAGGTGTGGGAATCGTGCCTGGAGCGAAGCCACATCCGGAAAGACGACCAGCGAGGCCAGAGCGACCAGGATCCACGGCCAGGGGCGGAGCGCGTAATGCATGACGTTAAAAAACAGGCAGGCGCCCAGTGCGTGCTTTTCGTTTTTGGCCGCCAGGAGTCGCTGAGCCACGTAGCCACCGCCGCCGGGTTCGGCGCCGGGATAATAAGCACTCCACCAGGTCACCAGGAGTGGGATCAAGAACACCGCCATGACCACATCGTGGGGTGTCGTTGCCATATTGGGCACGATGTCCATCTTTGCTTGGACGCGGGGGTCTGCCAGAAGCTTGCCTAACCCACCCACCTGGGGGAGCCCCACGACATGCACCGCCGCCCAGATGGCACCCACCATCGCGATGATGAATTGGACCAAGTCAGTGAGCAGCACCCCGGTGAGTCCACCGATCATGCTGTAGGCCACCGTGACCACCGAGGCCACGGCGATGGTCTTGACCGGATCGAGACCGAACATCACTCCGCCGATCTTGATGGCCGCCAGCGAGACATTGGCCATGACGAGGATGTTGAAGAAGATGCCCAGATAGACGGCACGGAAGCCCCTCAGAAAGGCTGCTTGGCGACCCGAATAGCGGAGCTCGTAGAACTCGATGTCGGTCATCATGCCACTCCGTCGCCAGAGCTTGGCGAAGAGGAAGACCGTAGTGGTTCCAGTCAGAAGCAGAGCCCACCAGACCCAGTTCCCGAAGACCCCGTCTCGACGCACGATGCCCGCTACTAAGTTGGGGGTGTCGGTCGCGAAGGTCGTCGCCACCATCGACGTTCCCAAGAGCCACCACGGCATGGTTCGTCCGCTCAGGAAATAGCTCTCATAGTCTTTACCGGCCGATCTGCCGACGAAGAGCCCAATGGCCAGATAGAGGATGAACGTGGCAGCGATGATGATCCAGTCGAGCGTTGCAAGGTTCATGGCGTCGGAGCGTTGAGGAAAAGACGTTTAGGAAGGAGGGATTGAGCGCGGAGTTTTGGTATAAGCCCGGGAATGGCAAGTCTTGGTGAATCTAAAACCGCTCAGAAATTCGAATCTTTGTCTTTGAAGAGCAGGTTGAAGGTGGTCATCGAGCCGTAGCAGCGAGTAATGTATTGTTGCCAATCAAACTTTTCAGCCGCGGTCAGAGCCTCACTTGAATTGACCTTCTGTTCGAGGATCCGCAGTTGATTGCGCATCAGGACCAGTTTGTGAAAAAATAAATCCAGTTCCACCTCCTTGGATTGCAGGGTCGGGTCGGAGGGTTTTAGGATCAATTTGCCGGTCTTCCAGCGCGAGGCCAATTCATGGACTGAACCATCCGGCCGCTCGATCCCCAAACGATTCACTGCCGCATCGACAACCTGGTTGATCAGGAATTCCAGGGGCATGGGCATCCCCGAAAGGTTTGCCTGGGCTTCGGCGGCGGTGAGGCCGCTGGTTTCCGGTTCGATGGGTTTTCGCCCCTCCAGAAAGAGAACCTCTGCGGCAAATTCATTGATGGCTTTGACCACCCCCTCACCGAGTTGCGGATGGATGACACGCTGGCCCAGATGCAGTTCTGAAAGTTTCACGCGGCGAGCTTGGTGGGTTTTTCAGGAAATGCCGAGAACGGGCTCACAGCCACCGGTGAAAAAAATGCTATTTTTCCGGGAGCCCTTAAAAACTCCCCACGAAGAGTTGCGGAACGGGCGCTTGCCAAGATTCAAGCCCTCCGTAGTCTCCCCACCTTACTTTGCAACACATGCTGTCCAATTCATACGTCGCCATGTTGGCCCTGGGCGGTTCTACCGCGGCCTCCTCACCGGAAGAGCAGAAGAAAGCCATGTTCATGCAGGTTGGCATGATGGTGTTCTTCGGAATCATTTTTTATGTCATGCTCATCCGACCCCAACAGAAGCGGGCCAAGGAGCAATCTAAGATGCTCAACGAGCTGAAGGCGGGAGACAAGGTCACGACTTCGTCTGGCATCGTCGGCATCGTGGTTGGTATTAAGGACAACTCGGTCACCATTCGCTCGGGTGAATCTAAGCTCGAGATCACCAAGGCTGCCATCGGTGAGGTGGCGCCCGGCACATCGGCCTCCTAAAACGTTTTCCCATGAACCGTAGTCATTTTTGGAAACTCGTCCTGATCCTGCTCGTCGTAGCCTGGTCGGTGAGCGAAATCTACCCGCCCACCTCGAAAAACCTCATCGAGGCCTTCGAGCAACAGTCCTCGACCCCCAACAAGACGTTCGATGAGATCGTCAAGAAGGCCCAGCAGTTGGATACGTCCAACATGGACCGAACACCGGGGATCACCTACTCGAATTTGTTGGTAGCGATTAGCACCAACGACATTCGATCGTTCTTCCCGAGCAATTACATCAATGCTGCGGTCGAACGTGATGTGACCCGCGGGATCCTCAACCGAGTTCAGCGGTCGGCCGTTGGCCAGTTCCGACTCGGTCTGGATTTACAGGGTGGAACGCAGTTCCTCCTCGAGATGGATATGAGCCGCGCTCAGACCAATGCAGGCGTCATGATGAATGCCGACTTCATCGCCGAACAGGCTGTCGAGGTGCTCCGTCGTCGTGTGGACCGATTTGGTGTGTCCGAACCGGTGATAGCCCCGGCGGGCGGAGGCCGTATCTTGGTGCAGCTTCCAGGCTTGAGCGAGTCCGACAAGCTACAGGCCAAGGCGCAGATCCAGAAGGCGGCCTTCCTCGAATTCCGCATGGTGCACCCGGACAGCGAGGGTCAATTGTCCCGTGGCGTGGTTCCTCCGGGATATGTCCGGATGTATGAAATGGTGCCGAGCGGAACTCCGGGTCAGCGCGTTCCTCAGGCGATCTTAGTCAAGCGATCTTCGGAGCGCGGCCTCTCCGGCAAGCATATTGAAGGTGCTGGCGTCGGGCACGATCCCGCAACCGGTTCTCCTTATGTCAGTTTTAGCCTCCGCCCGGATGGTGCACAACTCTTCGGTGAGATCACTCAGGCGGCCATTGGTGAACGCTTGGCGATCATCCTCGACGGCGAGGTGGTTTCCGCTCCGCGGATCAACGGTGCTATTCTTGGCGGCAACGGTCAGATCACCGGTTCCTTCACTGACAAAGAGGCCTTCGAGTTGGCCACGTCGCTGGAGAACCCCTTGGCCGCCCCCCTGGAAGTCAAAGAAGAGCGCGGTGTGGATCCGTCATTGGGTGCCGACGCCATCGCATCGGGCAAGATGGCGACGCTGCTGGGTGTGGGTGGTGTGGCGGCGTTCATGATCGTCTATTATTTGACGGCCGGACTCATCGCCAATGTAGCCCTGTTCCTCAACATCCTCATCATGCTCGGTGTCATGTGCTCCTTGGATGTCACCTTCACCTTGCCAGGCATCGCTGGTATCGTGCTGACCATCGGTATGGCGGTGGATGCCAACGTTCTTATTTACGAGCGCATGCGTGAGGAGTTGGCCGCCGGCAAGTCGGTGCGGGGTGCCGTCTCTTCGGGTTATGACAAGGCCTTCGGGACAATCTTCGACTCCAACCTGACGACCCTGATCTCTTCGGTGCTGTTGATCATCATGGGCACGGGTCCGATCAAGGGCTTCGGTGTGGCGCTGACCGTTGGTTTGTGCGTCTCGATGTTCACGGCATTGGTTGTCACCCGGCTGATTTTCGACTTCCTCCTCGCCAAGGACATCATCAAGACCCTGCCGATGTTGCACATCATCAAGGGCACCAACATTCGGTTCCTGAACTTTGCTAAGCCGGCGTTCATCGCCTCGTGGTTGCTCATCGTGGTGGGCATCGGCTACGGCGTGTTCGTCCGAGGTCACAATATGCTCGGAATCGAATTCGCCGGTGGCGATGAGTTGCAGATGCGATTCTCTCAGCGGGTGGAGACCGAGAAGGTTCGTGAAACCCTTTCCAAGGGCGGCATTGGCGAGACCCGAATCCAGTACCAGACCGAAGGTGCTGGATCGACCAAGCGCGATTATTTGTCGATCACGGCTGCCAAGGATGCCGGTCTGAAGGCCGAAGAAGTGCTCAAGAAAGCGTTTCCAGAGTCCAAGTTCGAGCGCGTCCGCATGGACTCGGTCGGAGCCACCATCGGCAAGGAGATCCAGAAGTCGGGCGTCATCGCCTCGGTGCTGTCGCTCTTCGGTATTCTGGTGTACGTGGCCTTCCGCTATGAATTTAGCTTCGCGGTGGCCGCCGTGGTTGCGGTGGCGCATGACGTACTGATGACCATCGGTTGGTACTGTCTGACCGGAACCGTGGGCGAGGGACGTCAGTTCAATGCCACCTTTGTGGCAGCACTCCTAACCATCATCGGTTTCTCGATCAACGACACCATCGTGATCTTTGATCGTATTCGCGAAGACCTGAAGATGGGAGCCGCGGGTTCCTTTAACGAGATCATCGATCGGGCACTGAACCAAACCCTCAGCCGTACGATCATCACCTCGGGAACGGTGTTCCTGGCGACCATCTCCCTGTACGTCTTCGGTGGCGGCGCCATCAACGACTTCGCCTTCACCTTCCTGGTGGGCATTATCACCGGCACCTATTCGTCTATCTACATCGCCAGCGCGCTGGTGGTCTGGTGGCACAAGGGCAAGCGCCCTGCGATGGGCGCGATGTCCTCGGTCGAAGGCGTTTCGACTGCAGGCGCTCAGGCCTAAGAATCCGAGAGCTTTATTTCAAGCGGGCGGGAGTCTTCAAAAAGAGATTCCCGCCCGTTTTTTTGTGGGGCAGATGGCTCGCGAGGGCTGAGGCAAAGGACTGTAAGTCCGAGGGGGCTTGACCGATTGGATCCGGCCTAGGGATTGGGTCTATCGCTTTGTTTTTTTGGCGCGAACCAGCGAATCGTGCCAGGAAGATTAAAGCGGTCCGAGGGGGAGACCGTGGATCTCGGCGCGTCTTGAGGTCTGCAATCCAAAGGGCTCCGGAGCACCTTCGAAGGTAATACATCCGTCAGAATTCTGAACCCCCTCGAAGGGATCGTTGGAGATGAGAACGTTGCCGTCGAGGTCGAGCCAATCGGTGAGCGAGGCTAAGTGCGCTGCGGCGCTGATGAGCACCGAAGACTCGATCATGCAGCCGAGCATCGTCTTGAGCCCGAGCTTTCGGGCTGCCTCGAGGGCTTCCTTGGCAGCGGTCACCCCGCCGGTCTTGACGAGCTTCACATTCACACCGTGGAAGCACCGTGCACACTGCTCGGCATCACGCGCGTCCTGGTACGATTCGTCACCCACTAGGGGCAGAGGAGAACGTTCTTTCAGCCAGAGGGCATCGGCTTCAAGAGCATAGGGAGGCATGGGTTGCTCCACGAACTCGATATTGCCGTCTTCGGCGAGGTGGAGGATTCGGTCTAGGGCCTCCTCCCGGGTTTTCCAAGCCGCATTGGCATCCACCCGGATGAGATTTCTCGGGGCCGCCCGTCGTACGGCAGCCAAGTTGGCCGCGTCGGTGGGTGACCCTAGCTTCATCTTCAAGATCGGATACCGGGCTGCTTCCCGGGCCTTGGCCTCCATACGGTCTGGAGTGTCTAGGCCGATGGTGAAGGAGGAACGCGCCCCGTTGGCAGGGAAACCCAGTCCGAGGAATTGGTGGAGCGGCAATCGAGCGGCCCGGGCGGCGCCATCGAGCAAGGCGATGTCCACCGCGCATCGCGCCGGCATGCTGGGATCGGGTAGCGATTCCAGATAGGCCCGTGAAGCGGGCAAATTGTCGAAGGAAAGTCGGGATGCGTCGATCCGTTGCAGGAATCGGGCAACCGTTTCCCAAGTTTCACCGTACTGGCTGGAAGGAGAGGCTTCGCCCGTTCCGCTGCGGCCCTGTAAATCCTTCAAGGTCACGATCACCACCGGGTATTCCGACTTACCAGACACTCGACCCAACTGCACGTCGGTCGCGATAGCCCAAGAGTGGATGAGTGCCAAGTTGAACCGGGTGAGGGTGAGTGAGGTCATAGAAGACAGGGGCTGAAACTCCGACGTCACGTTTCAGGAAGCCGGCCGCGACGAAGGCTGTGACAAGAGTTCTTGGGCATGCCGCTGTGCCGCCGCACCACCTCCGAGCATTCGGCCCAGTTCCGCCACGCGCTCGGCTCGATTGAGGGTCTGGATGCGGGATTCGGTGCGACCCTCGCGCACTTCCTTGATCACTTGATAGTGGGTCGAGGCTGCCGCGGCGACCGGGGCTAAATGCGTGATGCACAGCACCTGATGTTTCGAAGCGATGGTCGCCATCTTCTGGCCGACCGCGTGGGCGGTCTCGCCTCCGACATTCGCATCGACTTCATCGAAGACCAGCACCGGGACCGCATCCTGATCGGCCAAGACGGTCTTGAGGGCCAGCATGACACGGGCGAGTTCGCCACTGGAAGCGATGGACCTGAGGGGGCGGGCGGGCTCGCCTGGATTAGGAGCGAATTGAAATTCCATTCGGTCCATCCCGGTTTCGGTGGCCTGGGCAGGGTCCGGATTGTGGGTGAGAGTGGCCTCGAAGCGGCTCTGCCGAAAACCTAAGCAGGAGAGTTCGCTCTCGGCCGCTCGGTTCAAACCCGACAGCACAGAATGCCGGTGTTCCGAGAGAGACTTGCCAAGTGTGCGAAGCTCTCCGTCCAGCTCCTGAAGTTCGCGGTTGAGGCGTTCCAATTCGGCGTCTCGGCTCTCCAGAGCTTCCAACCGCTGTCGGGCCTCGTTACCAAATGCGATGACTTCTTCGACCGAGCCCCCGTACTTCCGTTGGAGCGATTGGAGGAGGTTCAGGCGCTCCTCGAGTTCAGCGAGCCGTTGGGGATCCAGATCGATCCGGTCGGCGTAGCGGGACAGTTCGCTCTGCAATTCCCGGATTAACCCAGCAGCTTGGATCTGGATCTCCAGCAGCCCTTGGGCACCCGAATCAATTCGTGCGAGGTCCTGAAGGGAGCGCCCGACCGTGCCAAGGCTGGTGAGGGTGGCGTCGTCTGCCTCACCGAGGGTGGCTAGGGCAGTCTGCGACAATTCGAGCAGTCGTGCTGCGTTGGAGGCCCGACTGTGCTCGGCCTCCAGTTCGGTCTCCTCACTCGGTCGCAATCGGGCGTCGGAAATCTCGCGGACTTGATGGCGAAGCAGGTCGATTTGTTGAGCGTAGGTGCGCTCGTCCACGATGAGCGCGGCCTTGGCTTGTTGAAGGTGTGACCTCCGGCTCAGTTGTTCTGCAAAGGACTCTCGTTGGGAATTCAGCCCTCCATAGGCGTCCACCAGGCTGAGTTGAAGCCGGGGTTGGAGTAGAGACTGATGGTCGTGCGGGCCGTGGAGATCGATAAGCCAGCCCCCCATCTCCTCCAGGGTAGCTAGAGAGGTCGGGCTTCCGTTGACGAATTGGCGGTTGGTGCCCGCGGCTGTGAAGGTTCTCTTGAGAACCAGTTGCCCCGATTCGCAAGGCTCCAGCCCACGCTCCTCAAGAAAGCGGGGTAGGGGGGCTCGCAGGTTTTGCACATCAAAGACCGCCTCTACCGTGCACGACTCAGCCCCGGATCGAAGGGCGCCCCGATCGGCGCGGCGTCCGAGCACGAGGTTCAGCGCCCCGAGTATGACCGACTTGCCGGTCCCGGTTTCTCCTGTGATAGCGCAGAAGCCTGGTTGCAGCTCCAAAGTGAGGTCCGCTACCAGCGCCAAATTCTTGATCCGTAGCGTGCTCAGCACGCAGTGATTCAAACGCCTTATGCCCTCAAAGGGGAACACCAAAGAACCGGTCTAATTACTCCGAGGGGACCTGCGGCGAGAGGTGTCGGGCCGGTCGGCTGAGAGTGGTTCTTAAATTACCGCTAGGCAAAGACACGTCTTTCGACGCATTTTCCGGCCGTGTCAAAGGCTGCCAAATCCGCTCCCACGGCGGAGAATGTCTCTTCGTTCGAAGAGTCGTTGAAGAAGCTGGAGTCCATCGTTGAGGCGATGGAGGCCGACGATTTGCCTTTGGACCAACTGATTCAGCGCTTCGAGGAAGGGGCCTCGTTGGCCAAGCTGTGTCAGGACCGGCTCAGTGAAGCCGAGGTCAAAGTACGCAAGTTGGAAGAAAGCCTTGAGGGTGTGCTGACCACCCAACCGCTTTCGGAAGACTCCTTGGGTGCCGCTTGAGGAATTTATTTTTTCGTCCGTAGTCCCAACAACATGAGCCGATATCTCGAAATGGTGGATCATCCGTCGCACGTCAAGAAGCTAACCCCTGAGCAACTGACCGAACTGGCTGTCGACATCCGACAGGAGCTCATTCAGGGGTTGGCCAAGAGCGGCGGGCACCTAGGCCCCAACCTCGGCGTCGTTGAACTCTCGATCGCCCTGCACCGGGTCTTTGAGACGCCCAAAGACAAGTTTGTCTGGGACGTCAGCCACCAGGTGTACGTGCACAAAATCCTGACCGGTCGGAAAGACCGCTTCCGGACTATCCGTACCACCGATGGCCTCAATGGCTTCGCGCTGCGGACCGAGAGCGAACACGACTGCTACGGGGCCGGCCATGCCGGTACGGCCTTATCGGCCGCCTTGGGTATGTGCGCCGCGCGCGATCAGAAGAAGACCGACGAGAACGTCGTCTGTATCTTCGGCGACGCAGCCCTGACCAACGGCATCAGCTTCGAGGCGCTCAACAACATTAAGTGCACGACCAAGAAGTTCATTGGCGTCCTCAATGATAATGAGTGGTCCATCGCCAAGAACGTCGGCGCCATCGCCGAGTACCTGGGTAAACTAACGGCCAGCCCCCGCTACAACCGTTTGTCCCGCGATTTCAACAACTGGCTCAAGCGGCTGCCCCGCGGTGAACAGGTGGCCATGTTGGGCGCCAAGGCCGAGGAGGCCCTCAAGGGGATCGCCAACTCGCTCGCCTTGGAGCCTGCTAATAATCCGGTCGATGCGGATGGTCGTGGTGGTCACGGACGCGCGTTGTTGTTTGAAGAATTCGGTCTGCGTTACCTGGGACCGATCGATGGGCACAATATCCCGTTGTTGGTGAGCACCCTAGAGTTCGCCAAGACGTGCAATGAGCCCGTGGTCATCCATGTGCTGACCCAGAAGGGCAAGGGCTACGAAGCGGCGCTGAAGTACCCGGAGAAATTCCACGGGTTGGGCGCCTACGACGCAGTGACTGGTCAGACCCCGCCCCCGAAGGACGGGGCCGCTCCGATGTGGCAGGAAGTCTTCGGTCGCACGATGGTCAAGCTGTGCCAGAAGGACAAATCTGTGGTCGGCATCACCGCGGCCATGCCCAGCGGCACCAGTCTCAAAATTCTGGAGCAGGCAGTGCCGGGTCAGTATTACGATGTCGGCATTGCCGAAGAACATGCGGTGATCTTCGCCGCCGGCATGGCGACCATGGGCTTCCATCCGGTGGTGGCCATTTACAGCACTTTCCTCCAGCGGGCCTACGACTGCATCCACCACGACGTCTGCTTGCAGGACTTGCCGGTGATCTTTTGCATGGACCGCGCTGGCTTGAGCGCCAACGACGGACCGACCCATCACGGGTTGTTCGACATCTCCTACTTGCGCTGCTTGCCGCTGATCATCGGCATGGCCCCGGCCGACGAGGATGAACTTCAGGACATGATGTTCACCGCCACGCTGCAGTCGCATCCGGTGGCCATTCGTTACCCGCGCGGCAACGCCGAAGGTGTGCCCATTAAGGACCAGCCCGCCGTGATCGAAATCGGCAAGGCCAAGGTGGATTCGCAGTTCGAGAACAAGCCCGGTGCGGTGAAGGTGGCCCTGTTCGGACTGGGGCCCATGCTCACGCTCGCCCGTCAGGCCGCTGAAAAACTGCGCGCCGATGGTTTCGATGTGGCGGTCATCAATCCCCGCTACTTCAAGCCGCTGGACACCGAGGTGCATCGGTTCTTTGGTGCGGCTGCCGACATTGTTGCCACTCTCGAAGACCATGTGGCCATGGGCGGTTACGGCAGCGCCGTGCTCGAGTGCTTTAGCGAGGCCGCCATCCAGACGCCGGTGTATCGCTTGGCCTGGCCCGACCAGTTCATCGAGCACGCCTCCAGCGTTGATTACCTCCGCCAGAGGCACGGGCTCACGGTCGAGCGCCTTATCCAAGAAGTAAAAGCGCGTGTGCCGGTGGCTCGGGTCGCCTCGGGTTTTCAACGGGCCATCGGTTGAACGGCGTAGTGCCGGAGTTCGTGGTTTTATTGACACGACTCCGGCCCGACCGTATACCCCCCCGGCTCACGGCATTGAAGGATGCCGTTTTGTAATTGCAACGCTCCCACCCTTCGGGGCACTGAGACTGTGCCATCAGGCAGACTGAATGGGTAGAGCCTCTAAACCACAGTACCTATGGCTAGGTTTCCAACTCCATGGATTGGCTTTCCGAGACGAGTCGCTGCGTTTTGAATCCGCTGCGCTTTAGTAGCGGTTATTCCGGCCTGCTTTGCAGTCCGTAATCCTATTCATCCGCAGACTCGGGAGGCAGACTGCCAGCCATCGTAGTCCATGTTGCATTGCAATCATGGCAGCAGCAGAGGATTCCAGACTTTCTCAAAGCCCCACCCTTGAAAGTCCTTCACATTGGAGGTGGCTAAGTGGGTCACTCCATTGTGACGCAATGTCAGTGCAAGCCGAGCATCAAAGATCCGACGACGAGCAAAATTCTTACCCCCAGCCAGCGCCCATACCGCGTCCATAATAGGGGCATTTTCGATTCTCATGACGTTGGGTATTTTCCAATAGGAGATCACTAAATCTCTGGCCGCTGCGGCTGAAAGCGGGTGCGCCATGACTACTGGGTTCCTTAGGTGAATATACAATTCCACCAGAACGTAATCCGCAATGGCGACACGCACCGAGGGAACCCCAAAGTTTTGCCGCAGGAAACTCACCGCACTACCATGCCACTCTGAAGCAGGATTGAGCGAATAGAGCAGGAGATTGGTATCAATGCCGATCATTCTAAGTGGCGGATGAGTTCTTCGTTTTCGGAGAGGGCTTTGAGGTCCAATTTGTCGAAGTTCGGGTCAAAGGCGCTTCCTTTTAGGATGGGAAGTTCCCAACCTCCCGCTGTTTCCTGCACCGGATAGGCTAAAGCCATGTATTCGATGCCTCGACGCACCACCTCTGCGAGCGACCATTCCCGCTGCTCGGCTATCGCCTTGGCTTTGTAATAGAGCTGATCTGGAAGTTGAACTTGAGTTTTAATCATGATGGCATTTTGCCCTCTGTGGCATTAAATTCAACCCAGAACCTTCCAAATTTGACGACAGGTGCGTGCTGCGCCTGGGTCTGGCAGCGGGCCACAGGACTCCGCCAAGCACGCCCGACGCTCCCCCAATATCAAACCTACAAGTTCAGTCACGCAGGGTTGATGGCGGCGAATCGAGGGGTTGGGCGCAGGAAAGTGAGGCGCTCGGAGTGCCCCAACGGGGCACCGCATACCAGCCCGGGGTGAAACCCCGGGGTATGGTTGCACAATCCGAGCGTTCTAAAGGAACGCCGCATACCTCAGACCGTCCCTAGGTGCGCTCCGCGGGATCGGCGCGCTTGTGGGCGGAAACGACGATGATGGTGGGGTGGATCGCCGAGCGTCTGGCGATGGGCACGCGCGGTTATCTGAACCATCTCTTGTATCGCCGGAGTAAGCTGGGCGGGGAGTAAACAATATCAAGAACTGACTCCTTTACTGTTACTGTGCCAGTCTTTGCTGCTGAAGCGTTGGG
>CAINWP010000261.1 GCA_903854475.1 uncultured Verrucomicrobiota bacterium | reverse complement strand
GTCTTGCATATCATTGCGGCGGGGTTTTGGTGCGGGCGCATGGACCGTGGGACACGTTCCCTACCGAGAGGCGGCGGCGGGGTGGTGAATATGCGGCGTTCCTTCAGAACGCGAAGGGAAGGTGATTGGTTCCCAGGGTTTTACCCTGGGCTGGTATGCGGTGCCCCGTTGGGGCACTCGGAACACCACCAACTCGAATACTAACTCCACCGCGCCATCACGGTGCCGAGCATCGATCCGTTGCGGGGTCAGTTTCGGGGTCGGTCCCACCTATTTACACAAAATGTGCCGGTCTTGCATATCATTGCGGCGGGGTTTTGGTGCGGGCGCATGGACCGTGGGACACGTTCCCTACCGAGAGGCGGCGGCGGTGGTGGTCGGAAATGTGCGATTCTTTGAAAGATCGGGGGGTGCAGTTGCGAATTCTCTTCTGAAGCTATGAGGATCGATTTTGACAGCGCCTGGAAAGATACGACGGAGGTGTATTTTACTGCGCTTCTGGAGCTGTTTGAGCCCCAGATGCTGCCACGGGTGGGCGATCATGAGCCGGTGAGCTTTCTGGATCAGGAGATGCAGGAGCTGGCGCAGGTGCTGGGCGACGAGGGCGGGGCCGAGGACGATGTGGGTGGAGGCGGCACGGTGGCGGCCGGCTCGGAGAGCCAGCCCTACCACGGAAGTCGACGGGAGAATCGACGGGGCCGGCGGCGGGCGAGGAAATCGGGGCGACTCCGCGTGGACAAGCTCGTGCGGGTGCCGCTGCCGGTGCCAGTGCCGGTGCCGGTTGTCGCGGATGCTGGCGGAGTGGATTCTGGCAGGGCGGATGCAGGGGCAGGTTTAGGGCCGGGGTCTGGGGCGGCGGAGGCTACCGGGGCGGAGGCTGGCGGGGCGGGTGCGGCAAGGGTTAATGAGAAATTGGCGTCGGAGGCGGGTTCGGGGGCGGATTTCAAATCGGCGTTAAAGTTGGCGGGCAAATCTGTAGCCAAATCGGCGGTGAAGGCGGCGACGAAGGGGAAATCGGCATCGAAAACGAGTGCAACACCGACGGCGACGGCCATGACAAGGTCATCAGCCAAGGCGAAACCGGCCTACTGGCTGGCGCACATCGAGGTGCAAACTCAGCGCGACTCCACCCTGCCCCGGCGCTTGTTCGACTACCACTACCACATCGAGCGGCGCCACCGGTGTCGGGTGATCACCTTCGTGATCTTGGGCGATCTCAGCCCATCGTGGCGTCCGGGCCAATTTTTAAGCGATGTCCCACCGTTGGGCATGAGTCTGGGATATTTGTCACTCAAACTCATCGACCTCGAACTGAAACTCGAGTTGCCGCGGTTCTGGGGCAATCCGGTGGCCATGGTCGTGCGCGCTCACCTGGCCGCGCTGCGCACCCGGCACGATCTCGAGGCACGCTGTACGCAGCGCGTGGCGCTCTGTCGCCGCCTCTACGAGGAGGGCTTCAGCCGGAAGGATGTGGTGTTCATCCATGGGCTCATCGACCGGTTGATGATCCTCCCCCGTCCGCTTATGATCCGCTTCAGACAGGAACTGTTCACCATCGAGAAAGATAAAAATATGCCCTACGTCGACACACTCACACGCATGAGCCGCGAGGAAGGCTCACTGACTCAGGCCCGCGAGTCGGTCATAGAGGCGCTGGAGATCCGCTTCGGCGAGATTTCCTCCGACCTCCGCGAGCGGATCACCGCCCTCGACAACCTCCGCACGCTGAAAGCCCAACTCCGCCGCGCCATCACGGTGCCGAGCCTCGACCAGTTTTGAGCGGTGGTGGGATGCTCGCCAGTGGGGAGCTCACATTCTTGCATCAATTACCTGCCGGGCCTTGGTCTGCAAGAAGAACGTATGTGGCGTTCAATCACGGCCTGATCGACCGGTTGATAGTCCTCCCTGGTCTTTTACCGTCCGATTCAAACCAAAACTCCTCACCATCAAGAAAAACTTGAATATGACCAACAAAAGCAAACTCGACTCGCCGCAGTTCCGGGGCAATCAGGCGGCGCTCTTCATAAGCGCTCAACTCGCAGCGCCGGACACTGAGCATGATCTGGAGGCTCTTTACACGGCGCGTTTGGCGCTCTGCCGCCGCCTGTACGATGAAGGTTTTAGCCAGAAAGATGTGTTGCTCATACACGGGCTCATCGACCAGTTGATGATCCTTCCACGTCCGCTTATGGTCCGCTTTAGAAAAGAACTCTTCGCCATCGAGAAAGAAAAAAATATGCCCTACGTCGACACACTCACACGCATGAGCCACGAGGAAGGCCGCGAAGAGGGACTTCAAGAAGGCCGTCAAGAAGGTCGCGAGGAGGGCCGTCAGGAAGGCCGTCAGGAGGGCTCACTGGCTCAGGCCCGCGAGTCCGTCATCGAGGCCTTGGAGATCCGGTTTGGTGAGGTTTCCAATGACCTCCGCCAGCGGATCACCGCCCTCGACAACCTCCGCACCCTGAAGATCCAACTCCGCCGCGCAATTACGGTGCCGAGCATAGAGCAGTTCTGAGTGGTTCTCAGTGGTTCTGAGTGGGGGGAGTTGCTGGTGGTGGGGTGGCGAATATGCGGCATTCCTTCAGAACGCGAGGGGGAGGTGATTGGGTCCCAGGGTTTCACCCTGGGCTGGTATGCGGTGCCCCGTTGGGGCACTCAGAATGAAACCTCAATTGACGGTTGTATGCAGTAACCCGTTGGGGCACTCAGAACGTCACCGACTCGAATACCAACT